>NZ_JBGOGX010000049.1:0-122124 GCF_054788455.1 Pseudomonas sp. ZL2
CCTGTGGGAGCTGGCTTGCCAGCGATGAGGCCAGTGCAGCCAACAAAGTAGGTGGCGCTTGGGTTGCGACCGCTTCGCGCTCGATCGCTGGCAAGTCCAGCTCCCACAGAGTTGGCGCAGTACCTGTGGGAGCTGGCTTGCCAGCGATGAGGCCAGTGCAGCCAACAAAGTAGGTGGTGCCTGGATTGCGACCGCTTCGCGCTCGATCGCCGGCAAGGCCAGCTCCCACAGAGTTGGCGCAGTACCTGTGGGAGCGGTGCAGCTCCAGCAATACGACAAGCAGGGCTTCATTGATCGCACATTATCGAGTAACGTGCTCGTGAATCTAGATTAAACGTTTCAGCAGGCGATTTTCTGCCGATCCATTCGCCTGGACAGGGCCATTGCAACTGGCCTTACGCTGAACAATTCACAACAATACCTCAGCACCCACCTGGTGCTGCAAAGGAGAAGGTCATGCTCGAGCTCACCGTGGAGCAGATATCCATGGGCCAATCGGCTGTGGATAAGTCGGCGGCGCTGCACCTGTTGGCCGAGCGCCTGGTCAGCGATGGCCTGGTTGCCGACGGCTATCTGGCCGGCCTGCAAGCCCGCGAAGCGCAAGGCTCGACCTTCCTCGGCCAAGGTATTGCCATCCCCCATGGCACCCCCGAAACCCGCGAGCTGGTGCATGCCACCGGTGTGCGCCTGTTGCAGTTCCCCGAAGGGGTGGACTGGGGCGATGGCCAGATCGTCTACCTGGCCATTGGCATTGCCGCGCGCTCCGATGAACACCTGCGCCTGCTGCAACTGCTGACCCGCGCCCTGGGCGAGACTGACCTGGCCGAAGCCCTGCGCCGCGCCAGCTCCGCCGAAGCCTTGCTCAAGTTGCTGCAAGGCGCGCCGCAAGAGCTGGCCCTGGATGCGCAGATGATCGGCCTGGGGCTGCCCGCCGAAGATTTTGACGAGCTGGTGTGGCGCGCCGCGCGCTTGCTGACCCGTGCAGAGTGCGTTGGCGGCGGTTTTGCCGGGGTGTTGCAGCAGGTTGATCCGCTGCCGCTGGGCGAGGGCCTGTGGTGGCTGCACAGCGAGCAGGCGGTGCGCCAGCCGGGCCTGGCCTTCGTCACCCCGCAACAGCCGCTGCGCCACAACGGCCAGCCGGTGCATGGCCTGTTCTGCCTGGCCAGCCTCGGCGCTGCGCATCAAGCCTTGCTTGAGCGCTTGTGCACGCTGTTGATCGAAGGCCGCGGCCAGGAGCTGTGCCGCGCCACCAACAGCCGCACCGTACTGGAAGTGCTGGGCGGCGAGTTGCCCGCCGACTGGCCGAGCGCGCGTATCGGCCTGGCCAACGCCCACGGCTTGCATGCGCGCCCGGCCAAGGAGCTGGCGCAACTGGCGAAAAATTTTGCAGGCGAGATTCGCCTGCGCCTGATCGACAGCGCCCAGCCCGCAGTGTCGGCCAAGAGCCTGAGCAAGCTGCTCAGCCTCGGCGCACGGCGTGGGCAGATTCTGGAAATCATCGCTGAACCAGCCATTGCCAACGATGCCTTGCCTGCGCTGCTGGCAGCGATTGAAGCGGGCCTGGGCGAAGAGGTGGAGGCGCTGGCGCCGGTCGTCGAGGCGCTCATCGAGGTGATGGCCGAGCCTGAGCTTGTCGCACCTGCAGCCGGTGCGCTGATCCAGGGCGTTGCCGCCGCACCGGGCATTGCCAGTGGCCCGGCGCATATCCAGGTGCTGCGCGAGTTCGACTACCCGCTGCGCGGTGAGTCGCTGCCGATTGAACGGCAACGCCTGCAGCAAGCGCTGGCCAATGTGAACCACGAAATCGAAGCGCTGACCCAGCGCAGCCCGGCCAAGGCCATCCGCGAGATTTTCGTCACCCACCAGGAGATGCTCGCCGACCCGGACCTCAGCGACGAAGTCGACCAGCGCCTGCGCCAGGGCGAAAGCGCGGCGGCGGCGTGGATGGCGGTGATCGATGCCGCCGCGCGCCAACAGGAAGCCTTGCATGATGCGCTGCTCGCCGAGCGCGCCGCCGACCTGCGCGATATCGGTCGGCGGGTATTGGCCCAACTGTGTGGCGAAGCCGAAGTGCCGGCGCCGGAGCAGCCTTATGTGCTGGTGATGGAGGAGGTCGGCCCGTCGGATGTGGCGCGACTCGACCCGCAACGGGTGGCCGGGATTCTTACCGCCCGTGGCGGCGCCACCGCCCACAGCGCCATCGTCGCCCGCGCCCTGGGTATCCCTGCCGTCGTTGGCGCTGGCGATGCCGTGCTGCTGATTGCCCCGGGCACGCCGCTGCTGCTCGACGGCCAACGCGGTCGCCTGACCGTGGCGCCAGCCGCTGACGAACTCGAACGTGCCCTGGCCGAACGTGACCGTCGCGAGCAACGCCTGCAAGCCGCCAAGGCCCGGCGCCTGGAGCCGGCGATCACCCGCGACGGCCATGCCATCGAGGTGTTCGCCAATATCGGTGAAAGCGCCGGGATCGAAGCGGTGGTTGATCAAGGCGCCGAAGGCGTCGGCCTGCTGCGCACCGAACTGATTTTCATGGCCCACCAGCAAGCCCCCGACGAAGCCGTGCAAGAGGCCGAGTACCGCCGCGTGCTCGATGGCCTCGCCGGTCGGCCGCTGGTGGTGCGCACCCTCGATGTCGGTGGCGACAAGCCGTTGCCCTACTGGCCGATCGCCAAGGAAGAAAACCCTTTCCTCGGCGTGCGCGGCATTCGCCTGACCCTGCAACGCCCGCACGTGATGGAAAGCCAGCTGCGTGCCCTGCTGCGGGCCGCCGGCGACCGGCCGCTGCGGATCATGTTCCCGATGGTCGGCCAGCTCGAAGAGTGGCGCCAGGCCCGGGCCATGGTCGAGCGCCTGCGCGAGGAAATCGCCGTCAGCGACCTGCAGCTGGGGATCATGATCGAGGTGCCGTCGGCCGCCTTGCTGGCGCCGGTACTGGCCCAGGAAGTGGACTTCTTCAGCATCGGTACCAACGACCTGACCCAGTACACCCTGGCCATCGACCGCGGCCACCCGAGCCTCTCGGCGCAAGCCGACGGCCTGCACCCGGCGGTGCTGCAGCTGATCGACATCACCGTGCGCGCCGCCCATGCCCATGGCAAGTGGGTCGGGGTGTGCGGCGAGCTGGCGGCCGATCCGCAGGCGGTGGCGCTGTTGCTCGGCCTTGGCGTCGATGAGCTGAGCGTTGCGGCAAGGAGCATTGCCGAGGTGAAAGCCGAAGTACGTGAACTGAATTTTGAACATGCCCGGCAGCTGGCGCGCCAAGCGTTGCTGCAGGGCAGTGCCGGCGCAGTGCGGGCACTGGTGGAGACCCGTTGATGGCCAAGATACTGACCCTGACCCTGAACCCGGCGCTGGACCTCACCGTCAGCCTCGACAGTCTGCAGGCAGGTCAGGTCAACCGCAGCCAGGCGCAGCACAGCCACGCCGCCGGCAAGGGCCTGAACGTTGCCCAGGTGCTGGCCGACCTCGGCCATAGCGTGACCGTGGGCGGCTTTCTCGGCCGCGACAACCTGGCGCCGTTCGAGGCCCTGATCGCCCGCCGTGGCTTTGCCGATTGTTTCGTGCGGGTGGCAGGCGAGACCCGTTGCAACATCAAACTGGTCGAAGCCAGTGGCCAGGTCACCGATATCAACGGTCCCGGCCCGCAGGTCGATGAGCAAGCGCGCCTGGAACTGCTGACCCGCCTGGAGCAGATCGCCCCCGGCCACGCTGCGGTGGTGGTCGCTGGCAGCTTGCCGCGGGGCATCAGCCCGCAGTGGCTGCAGATGCTTCTGGCCCGGCTCAAGGCCATGGGCCTGAAAGTGGCCCTGGACAGCAGCGGCGAAGCCTTGCGTGCCGGGCTTGCCTGCGCACCGTGGCTGGTCAAGCCGAACACCGACGAGCTGGGTGAAGTGCTGGGCAGCGCTGTGCATGACTTTGCCCAGCAGCAACAAGCGGCGACCCGCTTGATCGGCCAGGGCGTCGAGCATGTGGTGGTGTCCCAGGGCGAGCAGGGCGTCAACTGGTTCCGCCAGGGCAGCGCCCTCGGCGCCGTGCCGCCCAAGGTCAAGGTAGCCAGTACCGTCGGTGCCGGTGACTCGCTGCTGGCGGGCATGGTCCATGGCTTGCTGAGCGCCGATAGCCCTGCGCAAACCCTGCGCCGGGCCACGGCGATTGCCGCCCAGGCGGTGACCCAGATCGGCTTCGGCATCAATGACCGGGCGCAACTGGCGCAGCTGGAAAGCCAGGTGCAGCTGACAGAAGAACAACAAGAGGGTTGCAGATGAACATTGCCATCGTCACCGCCTGCCCCAATGGCCAGGTGTCCAGCGTGCTCAGCGCGCGCCTGCTGGCAGCGGCAGCCCAGCGCCAGGGCTGGAGCACCAGCGTCGAAGTGCACGACCCGCAGCAACCCGAGCGCCAATTATCCGAAGCCGCGATTGCCGCCGCCGACTGGGTGCTGGTGATCAACACCGGCCCGCTGGACCTGCGCCGTTTCGCCGGCAAGCGCCTGTACCAGAGCACCCCGGCGCAAGCCCTGACGGAGGTGGAGAATTTTCTGCGTGAAGCGGCCGACAAGGCTGTGGTCTATCAGCCCGAAGCCGAGCAGGTAGCAGCCCCTGTCGAGCGCAGCGCCAAAGTCGTCGCGGTCACCGCCTGCCCGACTGGCGTCGCCCATACCTTCATGGCCGCCGAAGCCCTGCAGCAGGCGGCGCAGCAACTGGGCTACCAGCTCAGCGTCGAGACCCAGGGCTCGGTGGGCGCGCGTAACCCCTTGTCGGCAGCGGCCATTGCCGAAGCCGATGTGGTGTTGCTGGCCGCCGATATCGAGGTGCCCACTGCGCGGTTTGCCGGTAAGCGCATCTACCGCTGCGGCACCGGCGTGGCCCTCAAGCAGGCCCAGGCGACGCTGAAGAAAGCCCTGGCCGAAGGCCGCGAAGAAGCTGCCGCGCAAGGCGACAGCGCAGCCCCGGCCCGCAGCGAAAAAACTGGCGTGTACAAGCACCTGCTCACCGGCGTGTCGTTCATGCTGCCGATGGTGGTGGCCGGTGGCTTGCTGATCGCGCTGTCGTTCGTCTTCGGTATCGAAGCCTACAAGGAGCCCGGCACACTGCCTGCCGCCTTGATGCAGATTGGCGGTGACGCGGCCTTCAAACTGATGGTGCCGTTGCTGGCCGGTTACATCGCCTATTCGATTGCCGACCGCCCAGGGCTGGCGCCGGGGATGATTGGCGGCTTGCTGGCCAGCACCCTGGGCGCGGGTTTTATCGGCGGGATCGTCGCAGGCTTTCTCGCCGGTTACAGCGCCAAGGCCATCAGCCGCTGGGCACGCCTGCCCAGCAGCCTTGAAGCACTCAAGCCGATCCTGATCATCCCGCTGCTGGCCAGCCTGTTCACTGGTCTGGTGATGATTTACGTGGTCGGCAAACCGGTGGCCGGCATGCTCGAAGGCCTGACCCATTTTCTCGACAGCATGGGCACCACCAACGCGATTCTGCTTGGGGTGTTGCTGGGCGGGATGATGTGCGTCGACCTGGGCGGGCCGATCAACAAGGCGGCCTATGCGTTCTCGGTCGGGCTGTTGGCTTCGCAGAGTTATGCACCGATGGCCGCGACCATGGCTGCGGGCATGGTGCCGCCGATTGGCCTGGGCATCGCCAGCTTCATTGCCCGGCGCAAGTTCGCCCAGAGCGAGCGCGAAGCCGGCAAGGCGGCGCTGGTGCTGGGCCTGTGCTTCATTTCCGAGGGGGCGATTCCGTTTGCCGCCAAGGACCCGCTGCGAGTGATCCCGGCCAGTGTCGTCGGTGGCGCGCTGACCGGCGCCTTGTCGATGTATTTTGGCTGCAAGCTGATGGCGCCCCATGGCGGCCTGTTCGTCATGCTGATCCCCAATGCGATCAACCATGCCTTGCTGTATGTGCTGGCGATCGTCGCCGGCAGCCTGCTGACGGCGCTGGTGTATGCCGTGCTCAAGCGCGGTGAAGGGGTGGAACTGGCGGTGCAGCCCGCCAAGGCCTGATCAGCTGCGCGGTCGCGGGTGCTTCTTGCGCAGGGGCACCAGCAGGTCGCTCAGGCCGTTGTGATCGACCTCGTGCATCAGCGCCAGCAGGCCACCGAGCTCGCCCTTGGGAAAGCCCTGGCGGGCGAACCAGTTGAGGTAATCACCAGGCAGGTCGGCGATCAGCCGGCCCTGGTACTTGCCGTAGGGCATTTCACGGGTGACCAGCAGGACGAGGGCTTCCGGGTTCATGGCAACGCTGTTCTTTGAAAGGATGAGGCCAACATACATGCAATCTGCATGAAGGCCAAAGGACAGTTCATGCAGAACGCGTGGAAGTCATAAGTTCATTTAATTTCAAGTCATTGAAAGTAAACGATATTTTCTCAATTATCAGGCTGGCACGAACCCTGCTCCGATCTATTGCATCTTCCCTCATGCAAAGGAGCAATGTCATGACTACCCCCAACAAAGAAGTCGTCTCGGTTCTCAACGAACTGATCGAGTTCAGCAAGGATGGCGAAAAGGGTTTCAAAACCTCTGCCGAGGATGTGAAGAATCCCCAGCTGAAAAGCTACTTCATCCAGCGTGCTGGCGAATGCGGTACCGCTGCCGCGGAACTGCAGCAGCAAGTGCGCAGCCTCGGTGGCGATCCGGAAACCTCTACCAGTGTCAGCGGTGACCTGCACCGTGGCTGGGTCAACCTGAAGTCGATGCTCACCGGCAAGGATGAAGCCGCTGTGCTCAACGAAGTCGAGCGCGGCGAGGACCATGCCCTGAAAGCCTACAAGGACGCCCTGGAAAAACTGGCCCGCCTCAACACCCTGCCAAGCAGTGAGGTCTATGCCCTGGTTGAGCGTCAGTACCATGGCGTGCAGCGCAACCATGACCAGGTCAAGGCCCTGCGCAACGAGGCTCGCGCCCGCTCTTAAGCGGCGGCTTCGACCCGGTTGCGACCGTTGCCCTTGGCACGGTAAAGCGCCTCATCGGCAGCGCCCAGCAAGGTCTGAAGATCTTGCTGGGTGCCTGGCGTGTGGCAACCGATGCCGATGCTCACGGTGACCGGCGCCGTGTCATCGCCAAACGGCGGCAGCGCTTCGACTGCCGCGCGAATACGCTCAGCCAACAACCGCGCCCCTGCCAGTTCGGTCTCCGGCAACACCACCAGAAACTCCTCGCCACCGTAGCGCGCGGCCAGGTCGGCCGGGCGGCGGATGCTGCTGGCTATTGTTGTGGCCACTTGGCGCAAGGCGGCATCACCGCCCGGATGACCATGGCGATCGTTGAACGCCTTGAAGTGATCGACATCGACCATCAGCACTGCCAGCGGCCGGGCATTGCGCTGGCTGCGTGCCCATTCCTGGCGCAGTACCTGGTCCAGGCGCCGGCGATTGGCGAGGCCAGTCAGGCTGTCGGTGGCGGCGAGGGCGGCCAGGCCTTGTTCGGCGCTCTGCCGGCGGCGCAATTCGCGGCCCAGCAGCAAGGTCAGCCAGAGAATGCCGATGCACAGCACACCGGTGGCCACGCTGACCAGCAAGGCCGTGCGCCGCCACGACTCGAAGACTTCGTCGGCGGAGTGGGCGACGATAACGATCAGCGGCAAGTCGCCGACCCGGGCAAAAGTAAACAGCCGTTCTTTGCCGGTGCGGGTGGAGACGCCGGCAAAGGTGCCGCTGACATCCGCGCGCATGCGCTGAAAATTCGGCCGGTCGCTGTAGTTCTGGCCGATGCGCGGTTCGTCGGGCGTGCCCGGCTGGCGCACCAGCAGGGCGCCATCGGTGTTCATCAGGTTGATGCTGCTGTCGCTGCCGATATCTAGACGCTGGAACAGCGTGCTGAAGTACGACAGGCGCAAGGCGCCGGCAGCAACCCCGAGAAACTCACCGTTGGGCCCGGAAATGCGCCGGCTGAAGCTGATGCACCAGTCCAGGTCGCCCAGCCGCGCCTTGAATGGCTGGCCAATCAGCAGGCCCAGGTTGGGGTTGTTGCGGTGCTGCAGGAAGTCTTTGCTGTCGGCGAAATTGGCCTGGCGCGGGATGGCGCTGGTGGAGTCGGCGACTACATTGCCCGTGGCATCGAGCCAGAGGATATCGCCGCGTACCGGTGCGGTAACGGCCTGGTTGAAGAGAATCTGTTGGCGCAGCTCGGCGGGTACGGCGAGCAGTTCCGGGCGCTGTACGGCCCAGATCAGGCCTTGCAGCGAGAGGTCATAGAGTTCGACATTGCGCACGATGTCGCTTTCGATCAGTTGCACGATGTTGCTGGCCGAGCGTGCGGCGGCCTGTTCGACGCTGCTGCGTTCGCGCATCAACAGGAAGGTGACAATGGCAACGATGGCGAGCACCGCGAGGCAACTGCCCAGATTGAGGATCAGCTCCGGATGAGACTTGTACAGGGTGGATCGCTGGGATCGGGTGGGCAACGTCATGGTCACTGATGCCGAAGACCGTCTGGAAAGTGCGGTATTACTGCGCGGCGGCCGTATTCTAGGGGCCTGGGGATTGTCGGACAAGGATTTAATCGTGTCGTCTGACGAATGCAGGAGCGGGCTTGCCCGGCGATTGCAATGGGCCAGGCACATCGCATCGCGAGTCAAGCTCGCTCCTGCATTGCCGATCAGAAAATGTTCAGCGGGTAGTCAACGATCACACGGTACTCATCGACATCGTTGTCGATATGCGAGTAGCCCTGGGTGCCACGGTGCGAAGCCCAGCGCAGCAGCACCGAAAGGTCCTTGAGCTGGCCTTCCTGGAATACGTACCGCAGGTCGACGTCGCGTTCCCAGTGCTGGGCGTTCTCGCCGTCGGCGTTGTACCAGTGGCCGTAGCCGACGCTATTGGGGTCGACCTTGCTCATGTCCAGCTCACCGCGCGAGTAGGACACCACCGAGCTCAGGCCCGGGATCCCGGCACCGGCGAAGTCATAGGCGTACTTGAGCTTCCACGAGCGCTCGTTGGGGCCGTTGAAGTCCGAGTAGATCTGCGAGTTGTCCAGGAAGATGCTGTCACCCTGGTTGATGTAGTCGAACGGCGTGTTGCCGTTGACCCGCTGGTACACCGCGGTAAGGCTGTTGTAGCCGACGTTGACGGTGAAATGCAGGCTGTAGGTGTTGTTGTCGATGTGCCCGAGCAGCGCCTGACCGGTGTCCTGGGTGTGATAGAAGTGCAGGCCGGGGTTGAGGCTGACCAGCTCGTTGACCTGCCAGGTGTAGTCAACGTCGAAGTAGTACTGGTTCCAGATGTCCTCGAGCTCGGCGGCATACAGGCTCGAGGTCAGGTTCGGCACGCCGCTCCAGGCCACGCCGGCCCAGTTCAGGTGGCGGCTGTCGCGCTCGTCCTGCAACTTGCTGTAGAAGGTGTTGATGCGCCGATGGCCGCTCTGGTTGTAAGGCTTGGTGAAGCTGGCCTGGCCGGCTTCGAGCATCACCCCGTCAAAGCTGTTGTTGGTGACGCTGACGCCGCGGAAGGTCTGCGGCAGCATGCGCGACTCGCCCCCGGCGATCACCGGGTTGGTGAGGAACAGGTCGCCGGCCTTGAGCACGGTGTCAAACGCCTTGAGCTTGAGCGCAGCACCGGCCGTGGAGAACGAATCATGGGCCTTGCCCGGTTCGCCATCACCCTTGGTGTTGATCGGCAAAATGCTCGAGCCCGAGGTACCGCCGCCGCCGTCGAGTTTCAGCCCGAGCATGGCGTAGGCATCGAGGCCGAACCCGACCGTGCCCGGAGTGTAGCCCGATTCGAACTTGCCGAGAAAACCCTGACCCCATTCGCGGTTGTCACGCACACCTGGCAGCAGCTGGTTGCGGTTCAGGTAGTAGTTGCGTGCGTGCACGTTGAGGCTCGACCCTTCGATAAAACCTTCGGCCTTTTCCTCGTCGGCCTGGGCGGTGAAGGGCATCGTTGCAGCCAATGCAACGAACAGCGGGGTGAAGCGTAAAGCAGTGTTCACCGGTGTGGACTCCTTGGGGTGAATGTACGGCAGTTTTTATTGTGCGAAAGACGGTCTTGTCATGAACAAACGAGCCAGAGCGCTGGCACTTTTCGACACACGAAAAAAAAGCCGCTGATCGGCAGCGGCTTTGAAAGACAACCGCACAGGCGCTCAAGTCACCTGTGCGGCCATCGAGGGAGTCGAAGGGGTGGAACGTGGGCCGATCAGCTTTCGGAGGCGTCACTCGCATCAGCCTTGGAAGCGGTCTGTTCCAGGCTTTGCGCCTGCTCGGACTTCTGTGCGGCGATGGCTTCCTGGAGGACGGCGGCACGCTCGGCATTTCGGGCAACAAAGGCCTGGGATTCTTCAGCCATGGCCAGTGGCGACAGCAACAGGGACGACAGGACGAATACGCTGGCAACACCCATACTGTTGGACATTTGCAATAACCTTCTTGCTTGGCAAGAGTGAATTAGGTCTGAGTAAATTAGTCGGAAATGGGTGGGGGAAACAGTGACTTTTGGGATAAGCACTGTTGCGTCAAAGGTAATAGTTGACCGGGGGCTGCTTTCGCAGCCCATCGCTGGCAAGGCCAGCTCCCACAGGAGTGGCGTGCACCGATCTATTGTGGGAGCCGGCTTTGCCGGCGATGAGGCCCTCAAGCCGGCAACAAGATCCCGAAGGTATTGGCCCCCGCCTGGCTGCGCACAAACACACTGCCGCCGTGCATCAGCGCAATCGCCTTGACGATCGCCAGGCCCAGCCCGTGGTTGCCACTGCCACTGTTGCTGCGCGCCGCATCCACCCGGTAGAAGCGCTCGAACAGCATCGCCAGGTGCTCCTCGCCAATCGCCGGCCCCGGGTTGCTCACGGCGATACTCACCTGGCCATCCTGCTCCTCGATGCGCACCTGGATCACCTGCTCGGGCAGGGTGTGCTGCACCGCGTTGTTCAGCAGGTTGATCAACGCCCGGCGCAACTGGGCCTTTTCGATCCGCGCCTGGGCATCGCCACTGACCTGCACGCGGATGTGCGCGTCTTCGAGGATGTAATCCAGGTAGTCGAGAGTGGTCGCCACTTCTTCGGCAAGCGAGGTGGAGGTCAGCGCCGTGGCCTTGCTGCCCTGGTCGGCGCTGGCGAGGAACAGCATGTCGTTGATGATGCTGCGCAGGCGTTCCAGTTCCTCGAGGTTCGATTGCAGCACCTCGAAGTAGTGCTCGGCACTGCGCCCACGGGTCAGGGCCACCTGGGTCTGGCCGATCAGGTTGGTCAATGGCGAGCGCAGTTCATGGGCGACGTCGGCGTTGAAGGCTTCCAGGCGGCTGTAGGCCAGGTCGACGCGTTCCAGGGTCGAGTTGAAGGCGCTGGCGAACTGCGCCAGCTCCGGCGCCAGGTCGGCCAGTTGCAGGCGCCCGCTCAGGCGCGGTGGCGCCAGCTTCTGGGCTTCGGCCGAGAGCGCCAGCAGCGGCCGCAGGCCAACCCGCGCGACCCAGTAACCGAGCAACGAGGCCAGCACCACGCCGAACACCGACAGGCTGATGATTGCCACCAGCAAGGTGTGCTGGGTGTGCCAGAAGGTCTCGGTGTCGATGCCAATCAAAAAGCGCAGGGCCGGCCGCGTGCCCATGGCCGGCAGTTCGCTGACCAGCACCTTGTACGGATAGGGGCTGCCGGCCAGGTGCAGGTCGCGCATGCCCAGCGGGCCCTGGGCGAAGTTGCGGAGGCTGGCGTCGGGTTGGCCGTATTCGAACGGGCTGGCGCCGCTCACCACCCAGAAGCGGATGCGCCGGTCTTCTTCGCTGAGCAGGTTGAGCTTGTTGGTGATCTTCAGCCAGTGCTCGCGGGTGTCGTAGCGGGTCAGCGATGACTCCAGCACGCTGAAGCGCGCTTCAAGCTCTGCGGTGGGCAGCAGGTCGAGGCTGCGGTCGACCTGCTTGTACAGCGCCGTGCCGATCAGCAGGAACACGCCCAGCGCGACCAGGGTGAACAGCGCGCTCAGGCGCAGGGCGATGGAGTTAGTCGGCACGGTTTTCCAGAACATAGCCCATGCCCCTTATGGTGTGCAGCAGTTTGGTTTCGAAAGGGCCGTCAAGCTTGGCGCGCAGGCGCTTGATCGCTACCTCGACGACGTTGGCGTCGCTGTCGAAATTGATATCCCAGACCAGCTCGGCGATGGCCGTCTTGGACAGGATTTCACCGTGCCGCCGGGCCAGCACGCTGAGCAACGAGAACTCCTTGGCGGTCAGCTCCAGGCGTTGCCCGGCGCGGCTGGCCTTGCGGCTGATAAGGTCGACCCAGAGGTCGGCGACCTGGATCTGCACCGGCTCATGGGCGCCGCCGCGACGGGTCAGGGCCTGCAGGCGGGCGACCAGTTCAAGGAAGGAAAACGGCTTGCCCAGGTAGTCGTCGGCGCCTTCGCGCAGGCCATGAATGCGGTCTTCGACCCGCTCGCGGGCGGTGAGCATGATCACCGGCGTCTGCTTGCGCGCGCGCAGGGCGCGCAGCACGCCGTAACCGTCGAGGCCCGGGAGCATCACATCGAGGACGATCACCGCGTAGTCACCTTCCAACGCCATGTGCAGGCCATCGATACCGTCGCGCGCCAGGTCTACGGTAAAGCCTTGCTCGCTCAGGCCGCGGTGCAGGTAGTCGGCGGTTTTTGCTTCATCTTCGATAATCAGCACACGCATGATCGGCTCTCAACGGGCATCGGTTTGCGCCAGGGTCACGGCCATCTGGCGCCGGTGGAACAGGCGCTCCAGGGCCAAGTATATGACCGGTGTGGTGAACAGTGTCAGGGCCTGGCTGACCAGCAGCCCGCCGACCACGGCAATGCCCAGCGGCTGGCGCAGTTCGGCGCCGGCGCCGATGCCGAACATCAGCGGCACGGCGCCGAGCAGGGCGGCGAGGGTGGTCATCATGATCGGCCGAAAACGCGTCAGGCAGGCCTTGTGGATCGCCTCTTCGGGGCTCAGGCCCTGATGGCGCTGGGCGTCGAGGGCGAAGTCGATCAGCAGGATGCCGTTCTTCTTGACGATGCCGATCAACAGCACGATGCCGATCAGGCCCATGATCGAGAAGTCCTGGCCCGACAGCCACAGCAGCGCCAGGGCGCCGAGCCCGGCCGAGGGCAGGGTGGAGATGATGGTCAGCGGATGGACGAAACTCTCGTAGAGCACGCCGAGGATGATGTACACCGCCACCAGCGCCGCGAGGATCAGCCACGGCTGGCTCGACAGCGAACTCTGGAAGGCCTGGGCCGCGCCCTGGAAGGTGCCGATGATCGAGTCGGGCATGCCCAGTTCGCGCTGGGTGCGCTCGAGGATCTGCACCGCATCGCCGAGGGCGACGCCGGGGGCCAGGTTGAACGACAGGTTGGCGGCCGGGAACAGGCCGTCATGGGCAATCGACAGCGGCCCGGTGCTCGGTGGCGCGACCTTGGCCAGCACCGACAGTGGCACCATCTCACCGCTCAGCGGTGAGCGCAGGTAGAAGTAGTTGAGGCTTTCGGCCTTGCCACGCTGGCGGGCGTCGAGTTCGAGGATCACCTTGTACTGGTTGGTCTCGGTCTGAAATTCGCTGATCTGCCGCTGGCCGAAGGCATCGTACAGCGCCTGGTCGACGTCGGTGGTGGTCAGGCCGAAACGCGCCGCGGCCTTGCGGTCGATGTCGATGTGGGTGACGCTGGCGCCCAGCTGCAGGTCGTTGGACAGGTCGCGAAAGGCCGGGTTGGCCTTCAGGCGTTCGGTCAGGCGCTGGGTCCAGAGGTTCAGCGCCGGGCCGTCGTTGCTCTTGAGCACGTACTGGTACTGGCTGCGGCTCGGCCCGGAGCTCAAGTTGATGTCCTGGCCGGCGCGCAGGTACAGGACCACGCCCGGCACCTTAGCCAGTTTCGGCCGCAGGCGGTCGATGAACTCGCTGGCCGACACGTCGCGATCACCGCGGTCCTTGAGGGCAATCCAGAAGCGGCCGTTGGCAATGGTCTGGTTGCTGCCGGTGACCCCGACGGCGTGGGAGAAGGCCCGTACTGCAGGGTCGGCTTCGACGATCCTGGCCAGCGCTTTGTGTTTCTCGAGCATGTCCGGGTAGGACACATCGGCCGCCGCCTCGCTGGTGCCGAGCACGAAGCCGGTGTCCTGCACCGGGAAAAAGCCCTTGGGAATGGCCACGTAACCGATCACCGCCAGCGCCAGGGTCAGGCCGAAGATCCCCAGCATCAGCCGCTGGTGGGCCAGGGCCTTGACCAGCCCGCGCTCGTACCAGCCGAGCAGGCGGCTGGGGGTGTCATGCGCGTTGTGCTGCGGGCGGCGCATGAACAGGGCGCAGAGGGTCGGCGCCAACGTCAGCGACACCACCACGGAAATCAGGATGGTCGAAGTGGCGGTGAGGGCGAACTCCTTGAACAGCCGACCGACCACCCCGCCCATGAACAGCAGCGGAATGAACGCGGCAATCAGCGAGAAGCTGATCGACACCACGGTAAAGCCGATCTCGCCCGAGCCCTTGATCGCCGCCTCGCGCATGCTGTCGCCGGCTTCCAGGTGGCGGTGGATGTTTTCCACCACCACGATTGCATCATCGACCACGAAGCCCACGGAGATGACGATGGCCACCAGGGTCAGGTTGTTCAGGCTGAAGCCGAACAGGTACATCAGGGCGAAGCTTGCGACCAGCGACACGCCGAGCACGCTGGAAACGATCAGGGTCGCCGACCATTGACGCAGGAACAGCGCCATCACCCCGATCACCAGCAGCACGGCGATCATCAGGGTGATCTCCACCTCGCGCAGCGACGCGCGGATGGTCTGGGTGCGGTCGTTGAGCACCGACACCTGCACCGCCGCCGGCAGCATCTGCTCAAGGCCGGGCAAGGCCTCCATGACCCGGTCGACGGTATCGACGATGTTCGCCCCGGGCTGGCGGAACACCACCAGATTCAGGCCCTGCTGCTCGCCGGACCAGGCTTTGACGTAAGCGTTTTCGGCACCGTTGATGACCTTGGCGACATCCTGCAGGTGCACCGGCGCGCCGTCGCGGTACGAGACGATCAACTGGGCGTATTCCTCGGGGTGGAACAACTGGTCGTTGGTGGCGATGGTCGACACGCTGTTCTGCCCGTACAGCGCGCCCTTGGCCAGGTTCAGGCTGGTTTGCTGGATGGCCTGGCGCAGGTCGGCCAGGGTCAGGCCCAATGCTGCGAGTTTCTCTGGTTGGGCCTGCACGCGAATCGCCGGGCGCAGTTGCCCGGTGATGTTGATCAGGCCGACCCCGTCGATCTGGCTCAACTGGCGGGCCAGCAGGGTTTCGGCGTAGTCGCTGAGTTCGTTGGCCGGCATCTGCGCCGAGCTGACGGTGAGGATCAACACCGGGCTGTCGGCCGGGTTGACCTTGCGCCAGGTCGGCGGGCTGGGCATGTCCTGGGGCAGGCGCGCGGTGGCGGTGTTGATCGCTGCCTGAACTTCCTGGGCGGCGGTGTCGATGCTCTTGTCGAGGGTGAATTGCAGGATCAGGTTGGTCGAGCCCAGGGCGCTGCTTGAGGTCATCTGGGTCATGCCGGGGATGGCGCTGAACTGCACTTCCAGCGGCGTTGCTACCGACGAAGCCATGGTTTCCGGGCTGGCGCCGGGCAGTTGCGCAGTGACCTGGATGGTCGGGAAATCGGCTTCCGGCAGTGGTGCCACCGGCAGGCGCGGAAAGGCAATGATCCCGAGCAGCAGCAGGGCGAAGGTCAGCAGCAGGGTGGCGACCGGGCGGTCGATGCACCAGGCGGAAATCGAGCCGCGCGGGTTCATGGCCGTTCCTTGCCGCTGGCCACGTCTTCCACCGGCGGCGCATCAGGCGCCACTTCAACGTGCGCGCCGGGCTTGAGCCGCGACTGGCCGTCGGACACCAACGGGTCGCCGACCTCGACCCCGGCAATGATGTTCAGCACGCTGTCCTGGTACAGCACCTTGACCGGTATGCTGTCGACCTTGTTGCCATTGAGGCGGTACACGTAATGGCCGTCGATGCCGCGTTGCACCACCTGCGGCGGTACTACCAGGGCTTTTTGATCCAGCGCGGTTTGCAGCTTCAGGGTCACCAGTTGCCCGGGCCACAGCCGCGCGTCGGGGTTGGCGAACTCGGCCTTGACCCGGATGGTGCCGGTGTTGGCCGCCACCTGATTGTCGATCAGGGTCAGCTTGCCTTCGCCCAGCAGCGTGCCGCCGCTGTCGCCGTCGCCTTCCAGATAGGCTTGCACCACGGCTGGGGTTTGCGCGGCGAGCAGGCCTTGCAGGGTCGGCAGCAACTGCTGAGGCAGCGAGAACTCGACGCCGATCGGGTCGATCTGGGTAACGCTGAACAGCCCCTGGGCATCGGCGACGCGCAGGAAGTTGCCTTCATCCACATTGCGAATACCTACCCGGCCGCTGACCGGGGAGCGAATCTGGGTATAGGAGAGTTGCACCTGGGCGGCGTCAATCGCCGCCTGGTTGCCCAGCGCCGTGGCCTTGAGCTGGTTGAACAGCGCCTGCTGCTGGTCGAGGGTCTGCTTTGAGACGCTGTTGTCGGTACTCAGCAGGCGGTAGCGCTTGAGGTCGACTTCGGCCACCTGCAACTGCGCCTGGCTCTGGCCCAGTTGCGCCTTGGCCTGTTCGAGGCTGGCGCGAATCGAGCGGTCGTCGATGGTTGCCAGCAGGTCGCCCTGCTTGACCGCCTGGCCTTCCTTGACCAGCACGCGGGTCAGCACCCCCTCGACCTGCGGGCGAATCACTACGCTGTGGAGCGATAGCACCGAACCGATGCCGCTGACAAAGCGCGGTACGTCCTGCTGCTTGACGCTGACGATGCGCACCGGGATAGCGGCGGCGGTGGTGGAGTTTTCCTTGCCAGGCCGGTTCACCAGCCACAGGGCGGTGCCTGCCAGGGCGATGAGCAGGGCGCAGATAACGAGGGAACGAGGCTTGATTCGCATGCTTGCAGGGCACCGCGGGCGCAGGGGTGAGTATTTAGCGTTATAGCTGCTCAATCAGGTCAGCAGAGTGACCGCTAACTGACAGCGCGGACAGGTTCGGCGTACACATCCCCCGTAGGAGCGGGCTTGACCCGCGATAAGGCCAGTCCTGCCTGGAATCAGCGGTAATGGCCAAGTGCCAATATCCTGCGCTGGATCAAGATTGCGCAATAAATTGCCACTAGAGTCGTACGCCCTGCCGATTCTCCCGACAATAACGAGTGCCTCCGATGAAGAGCAATTTGCCTGTGACCGGTCGCAATGTGGATTATCCCGGTGACGCCAATATCCTTTCCACCACTGACCTGACCAGCCAGATCACCTATGCCAATGACGACTTCGTCAAGGTCAGTGGCTTTACCCGCGAAGAGTTGATAGGCAGCGCCCACCATATCGTCCGCCACCCGGACATGCCGCCCCAGGCCTTCGCGCAGATGTGGCAGACGCTAAAGAGCGGCCGCTCGTGGATGGGCCTGGTGAAGAACCGTTGCAAGAACGGCGATCACTATTGGGTCAGCGCCTTCGTCACGCCGATTTCCAGTAACGGCCAGGCCGTGGAGTATCAGTCGGTGCGGACCAAGCCCAGTGCCGAGCAGGTCGAGGCCGCCGAGCGCTGCTACGCCCAGATGCGCAGTGGCCGAAGTCGCTGGTGGCAGCGTTTGCCGGTGGTTGGATTGGCCTGGCAACTGTGGGGCGGGGTGACCCTGGCGCTGGCGGCGGTGTTCGCATTCAGCCGGCTGCTATTGCCGGCCCTGCCATGGCAAGGTGCGCTGGAGCTGATCCTGGCCAGTGGCCTGGCGGCCTTGATGATCTTCATTGCCTTGCGCCCGCTCGAGCGCTTGCGCGTCCAGGCCCAGGCCATCGCCGACAACCCCCTGAGCCAGCAGTTGTACACCGGCCGGCGCGACGGTATCGGCCAGATCGACTTCGCCCTGCGCATGCTCAAGGGCCAGTTGGGCGCGGTGGTCGGGCGTATCGGCGACACCTCGCGGCGCCTGGCCGGGCATACCGGCACGCTTGCCCAGTCGCTGCAAAGCAGCCACAGCAACAGCCTGGAACAACAGAGCGAAGCCGATCAGGTGGCCACCGCGATCAATCAGATGGCCGCCAGCGTTGCCCAGGTTGCCAGCAGCGCCCAGCAGGCCTCCCAGGCCGCCGACCAGGCCGAGGGTGAAACCCAGGCCGGGCATCAGTTGGTTGACCTCAACCGCAGCGCCATCCAGAACCTGGCCAACTCGTTGAACTCGGCCACTGAAGTTATCCACAATCTGGAAAGCCACAGCAGCGAGATTACCGGGGTGCTGGAGGTGATTCGCGGCATTGCCGAGCAGACCAACCTGCTGGCCCTCAATGCCGCCATCGAAGCGGCCCGGGCCGGTGATCAGGGCCGCGGTTTTGCCGTGGTCGCCGACGAGGTACGCGGCCTGGCCCAGCGCACCGCGCAGTCGACCCACGAAATCCAGCGGATGATCAGCGCCTTGCAAAATGGCGCGCGTGAAGCAGTGCAGGTCATGCAGCAGAGCAGCGAACATGCCGGGCACAGTGTCGAGCAGGCCCAGCGCGCCGCCAGTGCCCTGGACGGCATCAGCCTGCGGGTCAACCAGATCAGTGAAATGAGCCTGCAGATTGCTGCGGCAGTGGAGCAGCAAAGCCAGGTCAGCGAGAGCATCAACCGCAACATCATCAGCATCCGCCAGGCCAGCGAAGCCACCGTGCAGGTCGGCCAGCAGAGCCATCTGAGCGCCACTGATGTGGCCGGGCTGGCGCAGGACCTGCGCCGGCTGGCGGATGAATTCTGGCGGCGCTGCCAGTAGGGCAGTTCAGAAACCGATGAAGCTGTAGTAGGTGCCCGGTTCGCTGCGCACCTGCGCACCGCAGGCCTCAAGTTCGGCACTCAAGGCCGGATCGACGACGTGCAACGTCCACGGCGCCACAGGCTGGTCCAGCTGTGGTTGCTGCAGGGCTTGCTCCAGCGCCGCGATGTCGGGCAGGTAAGCGGTAAAGCCATTGCCTTTCAGCGCGCTGACGTCGATGCCCAGCGCCTGGCAGATGGCGAGCTTGGCGCGGATATCGTCGCGGTCGGCCTGGCGCGAGCGCTCGATCAGTTCGGCCAGGCGCTTATCCACCAACTGATTGCCGTGAATCAGCGCCGGGCCGCTTTGCCAGGCTTCGCTCGGGCAGTCCTTGGCTTCGGGGCGCAGCGGGATGTGCGGATTGATTTCCATCGGGTAGATACGGCACACCAGCGGGCGGATCTCGTAGATGCCGCAACGGTTGTCGTCATCCAGGTTGCGGCAGCGGCCGGGATTGAAGGCGGCGAAGGTGATGGTCACCCAGGCCTGGCTGCTGCCGCAGGGCACCAGCCAGGAGCGGCGCATGGCGTGCTCGCGCTGTTCTGCCGGCAGGCCCAGGCCGTTGGCGAGAAAGGCTTCGACCAGGACCATGACCTGGCCGCCAGCGCCAGCCCACTGCCGGGCTTCGCCCAGGGTCAGGGGTACATGATGGCCGGTGCAGCATTTGCCACAGCCGGTGCAGTCGAAACGGATATCGGATGCAGGTGCGCTGTTCACGGTTGGCCAGGTGTCCATTCGGTGACGAAAGCAGCCTTGCGCTTTTTATCGAACAGGCACAGTTCGGTGCCCTTGCGGTTGTTCATGTGTTTTTGCGGGTAGCGGCCTTCGAGCAGCAGGGCGCTGTAACCGACGCGATCGTCGAATTCGGCAGCCTTGCCCAGGGCCTTGACCTCTTTGAGCTGGCTGGCGGCGATGCAGCTTTGCAGCACGCGTTGTTCATGATCGCTCCAGGCCTGGCTGCTGGATGCCTGGGCGCCGCTGCTGAACACAGCGCAGCCTAGCAGGGTGAAGAGGAGGGCTTTCATGGCGGGTACTCGCAAAGACGTACGCACAATTGTGCCTGAGCTTCAGGCACATTCAAGCGCAAGGCTTCCCGGGTATGTATCAGCGCTCTTCGAAGGCCACGGTGCGGGCGGCGACGATCAGGCAGTCGGTCAGGTCCGGCGAGGAGAACTTGGTCAACACCGCATTGGCCCCGGCGTCCTTGGCTTTATCGCTGTTCATGGCACTGTCCAGCGAGGTATGCAGCAGCACGTAGAGGTGCTGGAAATCCGGGGTTTCGCGCAGGGTGCGGGTGAAGGCGTAGCCGTCCATCTCCGACATCTCGATGTCCGACACCACCACGTTGATCTCGCGCTCGGTGCCTTGCAACTCCAGCAGGGTATTGATCGCATCCTTGGCACTGCGCGCGGTGTGGCATTCGATGCCGAGGCTGCGCAGGGTATGCACCGATTGCTGCAGCGCCACCTGGCTGTCGTCGACCACCAGGATGTTGGTGGCGGCCAGCACCGCGGCGTCTTCGGCACTGAGCTCGGAGGTGACCACCTCGTGGGGCGGCGGGGCGATGCCGTGGATGACCTTTTCGATATCCAGCACCTGCACCAGGGTGTTGTCGACCCGGGTCACGCCGGTGATGAACGACTTGCTGCCCGAGCCATAGGGTGGAGGCTTGATGTCGGTGCTCAGGCAGTGGACGATCTTGCTCACCGCCTGCACATGCAGGCCCTGCTTGGAGCGGCTGATGTCGGTGACGATCAGGCAGCCGCCGTCCGGGTCTTCCAGCGGCCGTTCACCGATGGCCCGGGACAGGTCGATGACCGACAGCGAGTTGCCCCGCAGGGTAGCCACGCCTTTGACGTGGGGGTGCGACTCCGGCAGCTTGGTCAGCGGCGGGCAGGGGATGATTTCACTGACCTTGAGCAGGTTGATCGCCATCAGCTTGCCGCTGCGCAGGGTGAACAGCAGCAGCGACAGCGAATCCGCGCGGGCATTTTGCGACGCCATAGGCACCTTCAGGGCAGAGTAATAGGGGGAGATGCCAGGTTATCGACCCGGCAGCCCGTGGCTTTAATCAGTCGGTGAAATCAGCGTAGACCCAAGCGCCGCGCCAGGCGACTGAGATTGGCCCGGTCCAGGCCCAGCTCGCGGGCGGTGCTGGCCCAGTTGTGCTGGTGACGCTCCAGGCAAGCCTGGATCAGCTGGCGCTGGTAGTCATCCAGGGCCTGGCGCAGGTCGCCGCCGGGCAGTGGCGCATCGCTCAACTGAGTTGTTTCGGTTTGTGTGGGGAGCGACTCGACCGGGCGCAGGTCCAGATCGGCGGCATCCAGGGTGAGGATTTTCGGTCGCTGCGCATGCTGCCCCAGGGCCTTGAGCGCTGAGCGGCCAATCAGGTGTTCGAGCTCGCGTACGTTACCCGGCCAGCTGTAGGCAATCAGCTCGGCCTGGGCTTCGGGGCTCAGGCGCAGGCTGCCCAGGCCCATGCGCGAACGGTTCTGCTCGAGAAAGTAGCCGCTGAGCAGCAGCACATCGCGCCCGCGCTCACGCAGCGGCGGCACCAGCAGCGGGTACACGCTCAGGCGATGGTAGAAGTCGGCGCGGTAGCGCCCGGCGCGCACTTCTTCGGCCAGGTCGCGATTGGTGGCGGCGATCAGGCGCACATCGACGCGGTGCTCCTGGTCCGAGCCCAGGCGCTGCAGCTGGCCACTCTGCAGCACGCGCAACAGCTTGGCCTGTACGGTCAGCGACAACTCGCCGACTTCATCGAGAAACAACGTGCCGCCATTGGCCAGCTCGAACTTGCCGCGGCGCTCGCCCACTGCACCGGTAAAGGCGCCGCGCACATGGCCGAACAGCTCGCTCTCGACCAGGGTGTCGGGCAGTGCGGCGCAGTTGAGGCTGATCATCGGCTGGTTGGCGCGGCTCGAGGCCTGGTGGATGGCCTGGGCTACCAACTCCTTGCCAACCCCGGTTTCGCCGGTAATCAACACCGTCAGGTCGCTGCTGCCGACCAGGCGGATTTCCTCCAGCAGGCGTTTGTGCGTCTTGCTCTGGCCGATCAGTTCCTTGTGTTGCTGACCGCTGGCCTGGCGATAGACCTCGGCACGCGCGTGTTCATCTTCGGCGCGCAAGGCCAGGTGCTCGATGCGCTCGGCGACGTTGACCGTGGCCGCCGCCAGGCTGGCAAAGGCTTGCAGGGCATCCAGCTCGACCTGCTGGAACTGCTCCGGGTCCAGCGCATCGAGGGTGATCAGGCCCCAGGGCTGTTCATCGACGAACAACGGGCAGCCCATGCAGTCGTGCACCTCCAGGTGCTGGTGCAGACCTTCGACCAGGCCGTCGTAGGGGTCGGGCAGCTCGCTGTCGCTGGCAAAGCGGGTCGGCTCGTTGCGGCTGAGGATCGCTGCAAAGCGTGGATGCTCATCGACCTTGAAGCGCCGCCCGAGGGTGTCGGTGCTCAAGCCGTCCACCGCCAGCGGCACCAGCCATTCGCCGTCCAGGCGCAGCAGCGCGGCGGCATCGCACGGCAGCAGGCTGCGCATGGCTTCGAGCAGGCGCCGGTAGCGTTCGCGCTCGGGCAGTTCGCGGGACAGGTCGCTGACCAGCGGCAGCAAGGCGGTGAGCAGGGATTTTGCGGTCATAAAGACTCCTGTGGGTCAAAATGACTATATCGCAAGTGTTGTCCTTATGACTCTTTAATTTTTAAGTCATTGATTTATAAGGATTAAAAAGTTGGCACGAAAGCTGTAATAACCAAGGCATTCATCAAGAAGCCACAGGCTCAGGAGTCATCCATGCTCAATGCCCAGGATCGTGCAATCGTCAAAGCCACCGTACCTCTGCTGGAAAGCGGCGGTGAAGCGCTGACCACCCATTTCTACAAACTGATGCTCAGCGAGTACCCCGAAGTGCGTCCGCTGTTCAACCAGGCGCACCAGGCCAGCGGCGACCAGCCACGGGCCCTGGCCAACGGCGTGCTGATGTACGCCCGGCACATCGACCAGCTCGAACAGCTGGGCGGCCTGGTCGGCCAGATCATCAACAAGCATGTGGCCTTGCAGATCCTTCCGGAACATTACCCGATCGTCGGTAGCTGCCTGCTGCGCGCCATCGAAGAAGTACTCGGCAAAGAGATTGCCACCCCCGAAGTGATCGCAGCCTGGGGCGCGGCCTATCAGCAACTGGCCGATATCCTCATCGGCGCTGAAGGCGATGTTTATGCGCAAAAAGCCGCGGCCCCTGGCGGCTGGCGCGGTGCGCGAGCATTCAAGCTGGTCGAGCGGGTCGAGGAGAGCAGCGAGATCGTCTCCTTCTACTTCGCCCCGGTTGATGGTGGTGCGATCCTGCAGGCCGAGCCCGGCCAGTACATCGGCCTGCAACTGTTCATCGACGGTCAGGAACAGCGCCGCAACTACTCGCTGTCGGCCCTGAGCAATGCCGGCCAGTACCGCATCAGCGTCAAGCGCGAAGCGGGCGGCAAGGTTTCCAACTACCTGCACGAGCAGTTGGCGGTAGGCGACACTATCAACCTGTTCCCGCCATCGGGCGAGTTCACCCTGAGTGCCAGCGCCAAGCCTCTGGTGCTGATCAGCGGCGGCGTCGGCATCACCCCGACCCTGCCGATGCTCGAAGCAGCGCTGGAAAGCGGTCGTTTGGTGCACTTCATCCACTGCGCGCGCAACGGCGCGGTGCATGCCTTCCGTGGTTGGGTCGATGAACTGGCGGCGCGCCACCCGCAGGTCAAGCGCTTCTACTGCTATGCCGAAGACGACGGTGTCAGCCAGCCGGCGGATGCAGTGGGTCTGCTCAGCGCCGATCAACTCGGCCAGTGGTTGCCGCAAGAGCGTGATGTGGACGCCTACTTCCTTGGCCCGAAAGCCTTTATGGCCAGCATCAAGCGCCACCTCAAGGGCCTGGGCGTGCCAGAGCAGCAAAGCCGCTACGAGTTCTTCGGCCCGGCGTCTGCGCTGGAGTAAACACGTTTCGGTAACCGCGAACTGAAAGGATAGGGGCACAGCCAGCGATGGCTGTGCCTTGCGGCAATCGGTCGCCTTCTCAAGCAGGGGGCCTGGCCTTTTTACTGCATGCAGACAAAGCGTCATGCGCTTGCCGCATCATCCTTCCAGCCGTATCAAGGAAACCGTATCGTGAGCATCAATTGGGCTGACAAACTGCGCAAGAGCCTGCATGGCTCGGCCGATTCGCTGGGCAACCTGTGCGTCGAAGCGTTCCACTACCTGGCCCTGTTCGGCATCGGTGGCATCACCGCCTACGCGGCCGTGGTCACCTTTATCGAGATGCTCGGCAAGGGCGTCAGCGTCGACGACATCCTGCTGCTGTTCATCTACCTCGAACTCGGCGCCATGGTGGGGATCTACTTCAAGACCAACCACATGCCGATCCGCTTCCTGCTGTATGTGGCGATCACCGCTCTGACCCGCCTGCTGATTGGCGACGTGTCGCACCACAAGGCGCCGGACGCCGGTTTGCTGTACGTGTGCGGCGGCATCCTGCTGCTGGCGTTCTCGATCCTGGTGGTGCGCTACGCCTCGTACCGCTACCCGTCGACCAAGGCTATCGATGCTAGTGGCAAGGAGATCGAGGAAGCGAAGTAACAGGCACTGGACCCTGTGGGAGCGGGCCTTGCCCCGCGATCGAGCGCGTAGCGGTCGCAGTCCAGGCAACGCCTGATCAGCTGACTGTACTGGCCTCATCGCGGGGCAAGCCCGCTCCTACTTCGGAAAAAAAAGCGAGCCCCCTGGGCTCGCCTTTTTACCGTCTGCGTTGCTGCTTGTTCAGTTGATGCGAGCTTGCTCGTTCTCCAGAAACTCTTCCTGCAACAGCCCGTCATTCTGGGCGCCGTCGATGCTTTGCTGGGCCACCGCGCGTTTGCTGCGCAGTTTGCCGTAGAAGTGCTCCAGGGCGTGGTTCAGTTTGATTGCGGCGCCTTCGACAGCCTGGTCGAGGGATGCGGATTTATGGCTTACGGAAATCGGTTGATGGCCTTTTGGGCGTGCCTCCATCTGGCAGCGTTTGTCGTGCGGACCAGGCTTGTCGCCGTTCTCGTCGCGCAGGTGGACCTCGATGCGGGTGAGGTCTTCGTCAAATCGTTCGAGCGTGCTTTCTACCGTGCTGCGGACCCACTCTTCCAGCCGGATGTTGCCTTGAATATGGTTGTCGCTATTGACTTGGATTTGCATAGTTCAATCCCTTATTCAGCTAGCTCGCAAGAGAATCGATGGGGCCTTTGCGGCCTGTGAGAACCATCGCCTCTTGACTACAAGGTCAGGCACTTGGCCGAACAATTCAAGCCCTTTTGAAATAAAAATATCTTGTAGCAAAAAGCCCGGCACAGGCCGGGCTTTTGCATGCGCTGGATCAGAACGCGACGGAGGTCTGCAGGTATACCGTACGGGGTTCACCCACGTACTTGCCCTTGTTGTTGTCGTCGAACGAGCGGGTGTAGTACTGGTGATTGAAGATGTTCTTCACCCCCACGGCGACGTTGAGGTTCGCCAGTTGCGGGCCGAAATCGTAGGCCGCGCGGCTGCTGAACAGCATGTAGCCGGGGATGCGTCCGGTGCTGCCGTCGGCGCTTTCGGCCGAGGTGTTGGCGTTGTCGGCGAACTGGTCGCTCTGGTAGGTGCTGTCGAGGTTGAGCTTCCATTGGCCTTCGCTGTAGCCGACGCCCAGGGTGCCTTTGTGGCGTGACGAGAAGGGCACACGATTACCCTTGTTAGACCCGTCTTCGCGGATTTTAGCGTCAACAAAGGCATAGGTGGCGTACACGTCAAAACCTGCCAGCGCCGGGTTGAGGCCTTCGAGGGCGTACTTGACGCTGGTCTCGATGCCCTGGTGGCGGGTTTCGCCGCGGGCGATCACCGAATCGTTGGTCTGGTTGCTTTCGTACTGGTTGTCGAAGTTGATCAGAAACGCGCCGATTTCGGCCTGCAGGTTGCCGTTGTCGTAGCGGGTACCCAGTTCCCAGGTGCGGGCTTTTTCCGGTTTTACTTCACCGCTGCTGACCCGGTTGGGCATCTGGCTGTACTGCACGCTGCCGAACGAGCCTTCGGTGTTGGCGTACAGGTTCCAGCTGTCAGTCAGGTGGTACATGACGTTGAGCGCCGGCAGGGCGGTGTTGTAGTCGCCCTGGTAGCGCTGGCCGTTGAGCTTGTTGGACTGGTCGGAGTCGATCATTTCGTAGCGGATACCCGGGGTGATGGTCCACTGGCCGATGTCGATGCGGTCATCGAGGAAAATCGCGTGGGCTTCGGTGCTGCCACGGGTGTCGCGGTCGTTGCGGCTGGCGGTGGTCGGCAGCTGGTTGGCGGCGATCGGTTCGCGGTAGCGCAGTTCATGGCCGGCTTCGTTGATGTAGCGGTAGCCGACGCCGACTTCGTGCCAGCTCTCACCGAGGGCAAAGCCCTGGGAGAAGCGCGTTTCGATGCCGCGTACCCAGTACTCGCGTGGCGACAGCGAGACGAAGCTGCCCTGGTCCAGGTAGCCGCTGCGCAGGGTCTTGGTGAAGAAGCTGTTGACGCTGAACTGGCGGGCGTCTTCCTTGTAGTCGTAGCCGAAGTTGAACATCGTCCGCCGCCCCCAGAATTTGTCTTGCAGGCGGGTCGACTGGTACGGGTCGGCATCGTAGTCGGCAACGTTCAGGCCGCCGGGCATCTGTGCTTCGCCTTCGTAGTACTGGGCCATGGCGTGCAGGCTGTTGGCCTCATCGAGCTGGTACTTGCCCTTGAGGATCAGGTCGTCGATCTGCGTGTCGCTGTGCTCGCGCCAGTCGCCGCCACGGCTGCCGGAGTAGAGCAGGGCGCCGCCCAGGCCGTTGGCGTTGGTGCCACCGGCGAGCAGGTTGGCGTTGGTCTTGAAACCGTCATGGCTGGATGACGGGCTGGTCTGGGTCTGGAAACCGGCCTTGACCGTCGGCTCGTCGGGGATCGCCCGGGTCACGAAGTTGACGATGCCGCCGACGTTCTGCGGGCCATAGCGTACCGCTCCGCCGCCGCGCACCACGTCCACCGCGTCCATGTTGCCCATGCTGATCGGGGCGAACGACAGCTGCGGCTGGCCGTAGGGGGCGAAAGGCACCGGGATGCCGTCCATCAGCACCGTCGAGCGCGAGGCCAGGCGCGGGTTGAGCCCGCGAATGCCGAAGTTCAGCGCCATGTCGTGGCTGCCGGTGCCGTTGTTCTCCGGGGCGTTGACGCCGGGGATGCGGTTGAGCACTTCGCGCGCAGTGGTGGCGCCGCTGCGTTCGAATTCTTCGCGGCGGATCACGTCGCGGGCACCGGCATGTTCGAAGACGTTGTCCTGCTGCGCCGCACCCAGCCAGTCACCGATCACGGTGGAGGCACCGAGCTCGACCGGCGCACTGGCGGCGGCAAGCGGTTGCAGGCTGAAGGCGTTGTCACCTTCGGCGCGGGCTTGCAGGCCGCTGCCTTGCAGCAGTGCATCCAGACCCTGCTGCGGGCTGTACTGGCCTTGCAGGCCGGGGCTCTGCACACCGCGGGTGACCTGCGAGCCGAACGAGATCAGCACACCGCTTTCGCGGCCGAACTGGTTCAGGGCGTTTTCCAGGCTGGTCGGCGCGATCTGGTAAGTGCGCGCAGGGGCTTGGGCGGCGTGTGCGCCAACAGCGGCAACGCTCAGGCTGGCGCCCAGCAGCAGGGCGCGCAGGGCCTGGGCAAGTGGACTCGGTCGAAGGGGCATGCAGGAGGTCCTTGAGAAGGTCAAAGCAAAGGGTTCTGCCTTCTCTGTCACGCGAGAATTGAAAACGGCTCAGGTCAGTTGAAAAAAGTTTCAGGCACGCGCTTCGACCGTCATCCAGTAGCGGGTAAAGCGCCTGACGCGCACCGGCAGCGCCACCTCGAGCATGTCCAGAATGCGCTCGCTGTCAGCCAGTGGATAACTGCCGGAAATCAGCAAATTGGCCACTTCTGGCGCGCAGTTGAGCTGCCCGCGACGGTAGCGGCCCAGCTCGTCGAGAAACGCGCCCAGGGGCATGTGCGCGGCCACCAGCATGCCGTCGACCCAGGCCCCGACGTTGCTGTCCAGCGCCTGGCTGGCCTGCCATTGCGGGCCGTTGAAACGCGCTTGCTGGCCGCTGGGCAAGAGATTGCCAGCCAGGCTGGCGCTGCCTTCAAACACCGTCAACTGGCTGTACTGGGCGAACTGACGCAGGTTGTAGCGACCGCTGCTCAGGTTCAGCAGGCCATGTTCGCCGAGCAATTGCAGTGGTCGCGTATCACGGGCCACAGTCAGTTGCAGTTCACCTTCAAGCAGGCGCACCAGGCGCTGGCGGGAATCAAAACGGACATCGGCGGCGCTGCGGGTGTTGAGCTGCAACTGGCTGCCGTCGTCCAGGGCCAGGCGGCGCCGCTCGCCGACCGGGCTGCGGTAATCGGCGAGTAGCGTCGGCAGTGGGTTGTGCTGCTGCAAAACCAGGCCACTGGCGCTGCCGACGCCGAGGATCAGCAGGGTTTTCAGCGCCCGTCGGCGGCTGGTCGAACGCGGCGCCTGCAAGGCGGCGTGGGCCAGCGGCGACGACAAACCACGCAAGCGCTGGTTGACCCGCTGAATGTGTTCCCAGGCGCGCTGGTGATTGTCGTCGGCCTGCAACCACTGCTGCATGGCCTGCTGCTGACGCGCATCGAAAGCACCGCCCTGCATCTCGATCAGCCAGTGCACGGCCTGTTCGGCCACCTGCGGGGAAAATTCCTGATGGCCGTTCACAGGGCAAAGTAACAGCGCATGGCCGCCTTGTTCAGGTAGCGCTTGACCGTGGCCAGGGAGATGCCCAGTTGCACACCGATCGCGCTGTAGCTCAGGCCATCGACCTGAGCCATCAGGAAGGCGCGCTTGACCGGCAAGGGCAGGCCGTCGAGCAGGCGGTCGAGCTCAAGCAGGGTCTCGAAAATAATTGCCCGGTGTTCTTCCGATGGCGCCAGTTCTTCCGGCAGCTGCGCCAGTGCCTGGAGGTAGGCGCGTTCCAGGTCCTGGCGGCGGTAGTGGTTGCACAGCACACGTTTGGCCACGGTGGTGAGGAACGCCCGCGGCTCGTTGAGCAGCGGCGTTTGGCGGGCCTGGAGCAGGCGCATGAAGGTGTCCTGGGCCAGGTCCGCGGCGCTGTCGGGGCAGCCGAGACGCCGGCGCAACCAGCCGGTCAGCCAGTTGTGATGGTCGAGGTAGAGGCCTTCGAGCGAGGAAGAGGGAGCGCTGGGCACCGTGAACACTCCGGCGCCGGGATGCGCAACAGAATAAGAATTGTTCGCATTGTAGTGAAAAGTGCCACTACTCGGCAATCGGCGGCTGACTGACGGGCATAGCAGAGGATCGGGAAAATGTAAAAAACGTAAATACGCTTTACTCTCATTTGAGAATAACTAGCATTCGCTCCCTTGATGAATTTACGCAACCTTTACATTTCTCAGGGAGAGGTCCTCGTGTCCCCGACTTTCAGCAAATCCTGCCTCGCGCTCACCCTCTGCTCGCTGTACACCGCGAACGCCACTGCCCAGACCCAACCGCTGGAGCTGGACAACATGGTGGTGACCGCGTCGGGTTTCTCCCAGCAGATCAAGGATGCGCCGGCGTCGATTTCGGTCATTACCCGCGAGCAGATCGAGAACAAATCCTACCGTGACGTCACCGATGCCCTGCGCGATGTGCCGGGCGTGGTGGTCACCGGTGGCGCCAGCTCCAGCGACATCAGCATTCGCGGCATGGCCTCCAAGTACACCCTGATGCTGGTCGACGGCAAACGCCAGGACTCGCGTGCCACTCGCCCGAACAGTGACGGCGCCGGTATCGAGCAGGGCTGGATGCCACCGCTGGAAGCTATCGAACGTATCGAAGTGGTGCGCGGGCCGATGTCGTCGCTGTACGGCTCCGACGCCATGGGCGGGGTGATCAACATCATCACCCGCAAGGTTACCCCGCAGTGGTACGGCGGCATCCGCACCGAAGCGACCTTCCAGGACCGCTCCGACTCGGGCAACTACAACAGCACCAATGCCTTCATCTCCGGGCCGCTGGTCGACAACCTGGTCGGCCTGCAGCTGTACGGCCAGCGTTCGCGCCGCGACGAAGACCATATCGTCAACGGCTTCAACGAGCAGAGCACCGACAGCGCCACGGCCAAGCTGTCGTTCACCCCGGATGAACACAACGACATCACCCTGGAAGCGGGCAAGTCCGAGCAGGAGCGCAACTCGCACAAAGGCCGTTCGGCGAGCCGATCCGACAGTCGCAACGACTACGACCGCACCAATTTCTCCATCACCCATTCCGGGCGCTGGGACAGCCTCACCAGCGAAAGCTACCTGCAGCGCGAGAAGATCGAGAACCCCGGCCGGCGCATGGAACTGGAAAACACCGTGCTCAATTCGCAGGTATCGTTCTTCAGCGATTCGCACATCACCACTTTCGGTGGCCAGTACAAATACGAAGACCTCAGCGACGAGGGCAACCAACTGGCTTCGGCGGCCAGCGTCAACCAGCTGACCCGCTGGTCGTGGGCACTGTTTGCCGAAGACGAATGGCGCCTGACCGAAGCCTTCGCCCTGACCGGCGGCCTGCGCATGGACCGCGACGAGAACTACGGCACCCACTGGTCGCCACGCCTGTACGGGGTCTATCACCCGACCGAGCAGTGGACCATCAAGGGTGGCGTATCCAGTGGTTATCGCTCGCCGGACATCCGCGCCGCCGTGGATGACTGGGGCCAGATCACCGGTGGCGGTGGCGACCCGGCAATCATCGTCGGTAACTCCAGCCTCAAGCCGGAGAAGAGCCTGAGCCAGGAAATCGGCTTCATCTGGGACAACCTCGAAGGTTTCTCCACCGGCCTGACCCTGTTCAACACCGACTTCAAGGACAAGATCACCGAGACCCGCCGCTGCACCGACAGCACCGGCAATGCCTCGGGCCAGTGCCAGATCGGCGGTACCTCGTACAAGTTCATCAGTGACCGGGTCAACGTCGATGAAGCGCAGATGCGTGGCATTGAAGCGACCCTGGACTGGGACATCACCCAGACCGTCTCGCTGGCCACCAACTACACCTTCACCGCCTCCGAGCAGAAGAGCGGCCCGCAGAAAGGCAAGGCCCTGAACCAGATGCCGCGGCACATGTTCAACGCCACCCTCGACTGGCAGGCCACCGATCAGCTGGGTACCTGGGCGCGCCTGAACTACCGCGGCAAAACCTCGGACTACCTGGGCCGGAGCACCATGTCCGACGGCACGCCGTCGTACACCTTCGTCGACTTCGGCGGCACCTATCGGGTGACCAAGAACGTCAAGCTGCTGGCGGGTGTGTACAACGTCTTCAACAAGGAAGTGGACTACGACAACTACCAGACCGTACTGGACGGCCGCCGCTACACCATGGGCGTCGACCTGTCGTTCTGATCCGTCTGGCCCGCGGCTTTGCTTATGAGAATATAAATCATTATTATTGTGCGCTTCTCGTAATGGACGGATGCCATGAAAAGCAAAGCCGCCGGGCTACCCATCAGCTATCGCCTGGCCGTGACCTCCCGCAGCCTGGCTGCCGTGTTCGGTGGCTACCTGCTGGCGGCCATGGCCAGCGTCTGCATCACCCTGCTGTTGCCGGTGCCGCGCGCCGAGGCGGTGATCAGCGGCATGATGCTGTCGTTCCTGTTCTACCTGGTGGCCTTTCTCTGGTGCTTCGCCTGTCGTAGCGCCTGGCAGGCCTGGCTGGGGGTACTGGTGCCGAGCCTGGTGCTGGCGATGATCAGCGGCCTGGCCTACTGGATGAAAAACCCATGAAAGAGGGCTTTCGCCAGGCCATGGCCTGGCTGCATACCTGGACCGGGCTGATTTTCGGCTGGTTGCTGTTTGCGATTTTCCTGACCGGGACCATGTCCTATTTCAAGGAAGAAATCAGCCACTGGACCCAGCCGGAAGTGCCCAACCGGGCGCTGGACCCGGCGGCCAGCCTGGACCTCGCCCAACGCTACCTGCAAGAGCATGCGCCGACCGCAGGCAGCTGGTTCATCGAGTTGCCCAATGCCCGCGAACCGGCGCTGAGCGTGAGCTGGCCGAAGGCCGGTGGCGGGCGCCGCGACTTTACTTCCAAAACCCTCGACCCTGCCACCGGCGCCGAATTGCAGGCGCGCGAGACCCGTGGCGGCAATTTTTTCTACCGCTTCCACTTCCAGCTGGAGATGCCTCACCCCTGGGGCCGCTGGCTGTCGACCTTTGCCGCGTTCATCATGCTCCTGGGCCTGGTGACCGGGATCATCACCCACAAGAAGATCTTCAAGGAGTTCTTCACTTTCCGTCCGGGCAAGGGCCAGCGTTCCTGGCTCGACGGGCATAACGCCATTGGCGTGCTGGTGCTGCCGTTCCACCTGATGATCAGCTACAGCAGCCTGGTGATCTTCATGGCCATGGTCATGCCGGCCAGCATCATCGCCAGCTATGGCGACAACACCCGTGGCTTTTTCAACGACCTGTTCGGCGGCCAGAGCCAGGTACAGGCTGCCGGTACTGCGGCGCCGTTGCTGCCGTTGCCGCAGTTGTACGCCAAGGTCCAGGAGCAGGCGCCCGGGGCCAACCTGGCCTGGGTCGAGGTACAGAACCCCGGTGACCAGAACGCCCGGGTCCGGTTCGCCCGCCATGCCGGTGACCGCATCGCTCACCAGCGCGGCGGTGGCTGGCTGTTCGACGGGGTCAATGGCACGCTTGAGGGCGGCAGCCAGATCGAGGCCACGCCGGTGCTGATTTCCGGCGGCATGTACGGCCTGCACATGGGCATTTTCGCCGGCCCCTGGCTGCGCTGGCTGTACTTCTTCTTCGGCCTGGCCGGCACGGCGGTGATCGGCACTGGCCTGGTCATGTGGCTGGGCAAGCGCCAGCTCAAGCATGCCAAGAGCGGCACCCGCCTCGTCGAGGTGCTCAACATTGCCAGCATGAGCGGCCTGCTGCTGGGCGTGGCGGCGTTCTTCTGGGCCAACCGCTTGTTGCCGTTCGGCCTTGAAGGCCGAGCCGACTGGGAGACCAACTGCTTCTTCCTGCTCTGGGCCTTGTCGCTGGTACACGCCATGCTGCGCCGCGGCCGCCGTGCCTGGGCCGAGCAACTGGGATTCGGTGCGCTGATGTGGGCGGGCTTGCCACTACTCAACGGCCTGACCACCGGCCAGGGCCTGAACCACTCGCTCGCCGTCGGCGACTGGGCCATGGCCGGTTTCGACCTGACCGCCTTGGCCAGCGGCCTGTTCCTGGCATGGGCTGCCAGCAAGATGTGGCGGGCGCCGGTAGTGGCGGCCAAGCGTGCGCCAAAGGCCGCGCCCGGCAAGCTGATCGAAAGCGAGGTGAACTGATGCTGGCCATTGCCCTGTTTGGTTTTGCCGGCTTCGCCGCCCTGTGCCTGGCGATGGAGAAGCACTACAAGGACCTGCTTGGGCACAAGCCCAGCAGTACCCGGCTCAAGGCGTTGCGGGTGGCGGGCTGGGTGCTGCTGGCCCTGGCGTTGCTGCTGGCCGTGCGTCACAGCGGCTGGGCCATGGGCCTGGTCGAGCTGTTCGCGGTGCTGATGGCCGGCGTTACCCTCTGGGTGTTCCTCTTGCCCTACCAGCCGCGGCTGCTGCTGTGCCTGGCGGCGGCCAGCGTGGTGCTGGCGCCGTTGACGGCCGTGGCTTCGCTGTAAGTTGGTCAACGAGCCGCTCGATCTGCCCACCGACGGTGCCAACGACACCGACGCGGCGAGCGGGCGCGCGCGTTTTGTGCAGGTGTTCCTCGCCCAGCGGGCGCAGATGGAAGCCCTGGTCAACCGGCGCATCGGCTGCCGGGCCACGGCCTCGGACCTGGTCCAGGAGCTGTTCCTGCGCTTCTGGCGGCGCCCGCAGGTCAAGGTCGAGGCGCTCGATACCTACTTGCTGCGTTGCGCCGGCAACATCGCCATCGATCACCTGCGCAGCGAAGGTGCCCGCGAGCGGGTCAACGACAGCTTGCAGCGGGAAGTGGCCGACGATCATGTCAGCGAACCGCAATTGGCACTGGAGGCGAACAGCGATCTGCAGCGCATCGAAGCGGCATTGCGCCAACTACCCGAGCGTACCCGGCAGATCTTTCTGCTCAACCGTATCCATGGGCGCAAGTACGCCGAGATCGCCAAGGCCATGGACCTGTCTCAGAGCGCGGTGGAAAAACATATGATGCGTGCCCTGGAGGCGTGCAAGGCGAGTGTTGCGCTGCCGCCAGCCAGTACGCGCATGCCAGGGAAAGCACCATGAGTGAAATCACCGCCGAGCACGAACAAGCCGCCCTGAACTGGCTGAGCCGGATCAACGAGCAACCGCAACTGGCCGAGCGCGCCGAGTTCAAGCGCTGGTTGCTGGCCAACCCGGCCCATGGCCGCGCCTATGCCCAGGCCCAGGCAGTGTGGCGCCTGAGTGAGGGGCCGGCGAGCCTTTTGGCGAGCGAGGATGACCAGGCCCTGCAAGGTTATTTGCGCGCCATGCAGCAACCTGCGCCGGGACGCACCTGGCGCCGCATTGCCACCTTCGCTGCAGCCGCTTGCCTGGTGCTGGCGCTGGGGACTGCTGCGGGCTGGCATCCAGGGTACTGGCTGGATGATCTGCAGGCGGATTACGTCACGGCGGCGGGGCAGGTCGAAGAGGTGGTGCTGGCGGACAACTCGCACATGACGTTGGATGCCGGCAGTGCGGTGTCAGTGGATTTTCGCGACGGTGAGCGCCAAGTGACGATCCGCCGCGGCGCGGCGTTCTTTCATGTCACCCACACCGGCGCGCCGTTCGTGGTCGAGGCGGCAAAAGGCCAAACCCGTGTGCTCGGCACGCGCTTCGAGGTGCGCAAGCACAATGGCGGCGCGCGGGTCACCGTGCTCGATGGCCGGGTGGCGGTGACGGCCGCGCCGGGGCGCGTGCAGCAACAACTGAGCGGCGGCCAGCAGGTGGGCTATCGCGACGGCACCGCCAGCGCGGTCGAAGCGGTGGACAGCGAGTCGCGCCTGGCCTGGCGCCAAGGCTGGCTCAATTATTATCAGGTGCCGCTGAGCACGGTGATCGACGACCTGGCTCGCTACTACCCGGGGCGCATCATGCTGCTCGACAGCGAACTGGGCAAACGCAAGGTCAGCGGCAGCTTCCCGGCCAGCCAGCCGCTGGCGGCGCTGGATTCGCTCGGCGCGGTGCTGGGCTTCAAGCGCAGTACCCTGCTGGAACGGGTCACCCTGATCCGCTGAAAAATATTTTCAGAAAAGTGATGAGGTAAGTTCGCGCGACAACCGTGTAGTGAGTGAAAGTGCGATTCATTCGCATAAACGTCACTCCTTCACAGGTCACCGGTCATGAAGTTCACACCCTTGGCAGCGCGTAGCTTTTCAATCTGGCTCAGTGTTTCGGCTCTGGCTGCGGGTAGCGCGTTACCCCTGGGGGCCGTTGCCGCGCAGCAGGTCTACGTGTTTGCCCAGGCGAGCAAGCCACTGGTGCAGGCGCTCAACGACTTCAGCCGGCTGACCGGGCAAAGCGTGATCTACACCACCGACCTGCCGATGCTCAACGCCCCGGCCCTGAATGGCAGCCTGACTGCCGAGCAGGCTTTGCAGCAACTGCTGGGCAGTTCCGGTTTGGTCTTTCGCCGCGTCGACGCTCGCACCCTGACCCTCGAACCGCTGGATACCAGCGCTGCGCTCAAGCTCGACGCGACCACGGTGAACTCGCAAGCCGATGCCGACTACAGCTACCAGCCGCCGCCAAACAGCTCGGTGATGCGCAGCCAGGCTTCGATCATGGAGACGCCCCAGGCCATCAACGTGGTGCCGGCCCAGGTGCTCAAGGACCAGGCCCCGCGCAACCTCGACGACGCCCTGGCCAATGTCAGCGGCGTGACCCAGGGCAACAACTTCGGCGGCACCCAGGACACGGTGATGAAACGCGGCTTCGGCGACAACCGCGACGGTTCGATCATGCGCGACGGCATGCCGATCGTGCAGGGGCGCAGCCTTAACGCCACCACCGAACGGGTCGAAGTGCTCAAGGGCCCGGCCTCGTTGCTGTATGGCATCCAGGACCCGGGCGGGGTGATCAATGTGGTCAGCAAGCGGCCACAGCTGCAGCGCTACAACGCCCTGAACCTGCGTGGCTCCACCTATGGCAGCGGCAAGAACGGCAGCGGCGGCGGCCTGGACAGCACCGGCGCGCTGGGCGAGAGCAACTTCGCCTACCGCCTGGTGCTCGACCATGAAGACGAAGACTACTGGCGCAACTTCGGTACCCACCGCGAATCGCTGGTGGCGCCGTCGCTGGCCTGGTTCGGCGAAGACACCCAGGTGCTGCTGGCCTACGAGCACCGCGAGTTTCTCTATCCGTTCGACCGTGGCACGGCCATCGATCCGCGCACCAACCACCCGCTGGATATCCCCAGCACGCGGCGCCTGGACGAGCCGTTCAATGACATGGAGGGGCGCTCGGACCTCTACCGCCTGGAAGTCGACCATCAGCTTGCGGACGACTGGAAAGCTCACTTCGGTTTCAGCTACAACCGCGAAACCTACGACGCCAGCCAGGTGCGGGTGACCGCCGTCAACGCTGCCCGCGGCACCCTGACCCGGAGCATGGACGGTACCCACGGCGCGCTCAGCAGCGACCGTTTTGCCACCGTCAGTCTTGAGGGCAAGGTGCAACTGGCGGGGATGCAGCATGACCTGCTGTTCGGCCTGGATAACGAGTACCGCAAAGTCTACCGCGCCGACCTGATCCGCCAGAGCAGCCTGAGTACCTTCAGTTACCTGAACCCGGTGTATGGCCGCGAAGTCGAGGGCACCAGCGTGCGTGACAGCGACAGCGCGCAGACCGACAAGCTGCGCAGCGACTCGCTGTTCTTCCAGGATTCGATCCACCTCGACGAGCACTGGATTCTGGTCGCCGGTGCGCGCTACCAGATGTACGACCAAATCGCCGGGCGCGGGCGGCCGTTCAAGGCCAACACCAACAACAACGGCCAGGCCTGGGTGCCGCGGGTGGGCCTGGTGTACAAGGTTGACGAGCAGCTGTCGTTCTATGGCAGCTACACCGAATCGTTCAAGCCCAACTCCAGTATCGCTCCCTTGACCGGCGGCCTGGTGCTGGACTCGGGTATCGAACCGGAAGAAGGCAAATCCTGGGAACTGGGGGCCAAGCTCGACATGCCGGGGGCGCTGACCGGCACCCTGGCGCTGTTCGACATTCGTAAGCGCAACGTGCTGGTGGCCAACTTCGACTCGGCAACCGGCGACACCCTCTACAGCAACGCCGGCGAGGTACGCTCGCGGGGCGTCGAACTGGACCTGACCGGCCAGTTGAGCGAGCGCTGGAGCCTGATCGGCAACTATGCCTTTACCGACGCCGAAGTTACCCAGGACCCCACGCTCGAAGGCAATCGCCTGCAGAACGCGGCGCGCCACAGCGGCTCGCTGTCGGCGGTGTATGACGCTGGCAGCCTGTTCGGTGGCGACCGCCTGCGCCTGGGCGCCGGTGCGCGCTACGTCGGTGAGCGGGCGGGCAACGCCGAGAATGATTTCGAGCTGCCGGGCTACACCGTCGCCGATGCTTTCGCCAGTTACGAAACCCGCCTGGACGAGCACAAGGTGCGCTTGCAGTTGAACGTGAAGAACCTGTTCGACCGCACCTATTACAGCTCGGCGGTGAACCGCAACTTTGTCTCGGTGGGTGATGCGCGCCAGGTCAGCCTGTACAGCACCCTGGAGTTCTAGCCGCTGCGCCACACCTCGAACTTCGTTCACGGCTGTGGCGCTGGCCAGGGGGGTAACCCGGTTACCCGTGCTTGAGTTGCTCGGCGCATTGCGCGGGCAACCAGAAAACATCCTGGGTCTTCATGTTCCGGTCGAACAGGATCTTGTATTGGCAGGTTCTATATTCAGTGCCGTTACCGCTAGGCAGCCTGAGGACATAGTCCCATTCGCGTACGGCCACTTGCCCCTCGGCGAAATGCGGGCGCCCCAACAGCTCGTAGACCTGAGGCTTGCTCAGTCCCGGCATCATGCGGCCAAGGTTATCAAGGTCAGGGAGGCTGCCTTCCGGCTGCCAGTGGTTGTCCTCGACGGAGGGCCAGACCGGCTCGGTATGGGCTTGCAGATGCCCGTCCTCGGTAATCTGGCTTAGTCGGGATGTACCGCAAGCCGCCAGCACGGCGCCGATTGCTAGTAAGGCAGCCCATTGGGCAGCAGGCAAAATCGAACGTTTGTTCATGTCGAAATCCGTTGGAATCAGAGTGATTGATTGACCCGTGGCAGTTGCCCTGTAGCGGGCAACTGCCTTGCCGTTTACCAGTGGAAGCCCGCACCGACGCCAACGCCCATCTGCCCGCGGGTGTCGGCCGAACCATTGGCCTTGAACACCCACTTGCCGTTGTCGGACAGCGTCGACAGGCCCACGGCCATCGAGGCCTCGCCACCGGTCGTGGCCATGCCGCTAGCCAGCATGCTTCGGCCGGGCAGATAGGCCTGGGGCATGCTGGCCATGGCCATGGCACCGGCAGCCGCGCCCATCGCATCCTTGCGCAGGTTGTTGACGTCCGAACGGATCTGGTCGAACTGGCCTTGCGTGCCGCCCCTGATTGCCGAGTGCAGTTGATTCACGTTGACCGCATCGGTGCCCTGGATGCCTGGCGCGACGTTGTGCACAGCGACAGGGCCACTGTTTCTGCCGGACAAGGTGACGTCATTGGAGGGCACATCAGGTGTCGCTACGCCGTGCGCATCCGAGTACTGAACCGGCGCGCCGGTCTGCAGCTTGTCGATAGCTTCGCCTACATTGCTGGTGTTGTTGCCATACACGGTGTAGGTCGGGTTGCTGACCTTGCCGGTGTTTGCGTCATAGCGCGAGCCTGCACCCAGGGTGTTGGCGACGCTATTGCCCTGATTGTGGAGGTGCTGTCGGGTCTGGTGCAGTTGGCCGCCATTGACCGCGTCCTTGCTGTCGCGCGCCACCACGCCATCCTGCACGTTGTGCAGGCTCACGGGTTGGCCCGGGGCGTTGCCGACCAGGGTGACGTCCTGAGTGGGGGTAATGCCGTTGACCGAACCGGCGCTTGAGCTTCCACCCGCGCCTCCCGAGCCGGGCGCATAGGGGTTTGCCTGGGTAGGCGTTTGCGGGTTGCTGTACTGCACGGGGCTCTTATCGCGCAGATCGGTGATCCGGGTGTCCAGGCTGGTCAGTGTGGTGTTCACTGCCTTGAACGCGTCGCCGACATTGTTGTAGTTGGAGCCCTGGATGAGGTAGCTCGGTGCAGACATGTTGCCGGTGAACGGGTTGTACACGGCACCGGCGCCGAAGTAATTGGCGATGTCACCGCCGAGACTGTTCAAGCGGCTGCCCACCAGGTTGACCGCCTGATGGGTAGCGAACAGCTGACTGCCGTTAATCGCATCGGTGCTGGTGCCGGTGACGCGTCCGGCCGCGACGTTGCTGATTTGGCGTTCGGCATCTTGGGCGCCGACACTGACCACGCTGGCAGGCTTGCTGCCTGCATAGATGTAGGCGTTACCGTCGATCACCGCGCCGGCTGTCGGCTGTGCGGCGGCGGTCTGGCTGCCGGCACCCAGTGCCACGTCATTGTGATTGATCGCGCTTGCGCGGTTACCCAGGGCAACCGCGTCGGAGGCCGTGGCGCTGGCGTCGGTGCCGATGGCCACCGTGTCGTTGGCGCTGATCTTCGAGCCTGAGGTTCTGCCGATGGCAATGTTGTTGTCGCCACTTACGTTGTTGCCGGCGGAGAAACCTGCGGCGAAGTTGGAGCTGCCGTTAACCTGTTTTCCGGCGTGTGCGCCTGTCGCGGTATTGGTGTCGCCGGTCACATTCCAGCCGGAAAATGCCCCGTTGGCGCTGTTGAAGCTACCGTTGACCCGATTGCTTGCGTTGTTGCCGGCGCCGGAGTTGAAGTTGCCGGTAATGTTCTGCCCGGCGTTTGCACCTAAACCGCTGTTGCCCGTTCCGTTGACGGTGCGACCGGCATTGATGCCGAATCCGGTATTGCCCCGACCCTTGACGCCATTACCGGAATCGTTACCGGCGTAGGTGTTGTTGTCACCAACCACGTTACTGCCCGCGTTGCGCCCGACAGCGCTGTTGAATGAGCCTTCGACATTGACCCCGGCGTTCGATCCGACCGTCGTGTTGTGCTTGCCCGTAACCTTGGCACCGGCATTGAAACCGTAGGCCGAGTTTCCCGCGTTGCTGGTGATTTCGGGGTCTACGGCGCCGGCGCCGTAGGTGTTGTCGGTGCCAAACCCTGAGACTGAGTCCGCTTGAGCCAGTGGCGAAAGCACTGCCAGCAATGAAAGATAAAGGCTCGATCGCTGCAGGGAGTGCCGCTGTCGCAAGTGGCTGGGAGTCTGTACGTCGCTCATGGTGCTGTCCTGGTTTTAGGGGCCGCGTAAGCAGGCCGCTGGAATTGTCCTGATGAATAAATGGTTTTTGTTAGGCACGAATTTCTCTGAATTCTTGTTAATTCCCCAATAACCAAACAGCGAAGCTCCGCTGTTCTTTCACCCCGTTCAGCGCACGTTTTCGGCTTAGGAAGATGAAGGAGGCGAAGCTTAAGGTGCGCAGACGTATTCACTAATTCGATTGTTTTGATCGAGATTATGAATAAATTCAATGAGCAGACGGCGGCCCGGCGTGCCGGGGCAGCGCCAGGGAGCGGGCGTCCTGGTGAGGGCTTGTGAGGCGGGGGGTATCAGCTTTTGAGCGCGGTTCGGTAGGCACCGGGCGTCGCGCCCAGGGCCTGGCGGAAGCGGTTGCTGAAATGGCTGGCGCTGGCAAAGCCGCACAGCAGGGCTACTTCGCCCAGCGGCAGTTGGCTATAGCGCAGCAGTTGACGCGCCTTGGCCAGGCGCCGGGCCAGCAGGTACTGGTGCGGCGGCAGGCCGAAGCTTTCGCGAAACATCCGTGCGAAGTGGTACTCGGAGAGGTTGCACAGCGCCGCCAGCTCGCCAAGGCTCAGGGGTTGATCCAGATGGCCTTCGACATATTCGCTCAGTTGCCGGCGCTGGTGCGCGGCCAGCCCGCCCTTCAGGCGCAGGCCCTGGCGCAGGCCGACCTGGCTGAGCAGGGCGTGGTCGAGAATCTCGTGGGCCAGGCTGCTGGTCAGCAGGCGCTCGGCGGGCTCGTCCCAGTCCAGGGCGATCAACTGACGAAAGCGTCGGGCCTGCTCAGGGTCGTCGAGAAAGGTCGCTTCCTGCAGTTGCAGCTCACGGGGTTCGCGGTCCAGCAGGCTGACGCAGCCGAGGGCGAACTGTTCCTGGCTGATGTACAGGTGCGCCAGGCGGATCGAGCCGTTGACCACCCAGTGCGACGCCGACCCTGCAGGCATGATGCACAGCTTGTCGGGCGCGCCGGTGTGGCCGGGACGATCGCGGCGGAAGGTGCCGGTGCCGTCGGCGATGTAACACGACAGGGTGTGATGGCTGGGGGCTTCGTAGTCGCGGGCGTCGTGGCGGTTGTTCCATAGGGCTGCAGCCAGGCCGTCACCCAGGTGCGCGCTGTGTTCCAGGCGGGCATGGGGTGAGTCGTGCATGGCTTTGAAGACTTGCAGCTGGTCCAACGGCGTCATGGTCCTTACCTCTGTGGGCCATCGTACTCCGCCAGGCCGGGGCTGACAGCTGCTGCCTGCGCAAAAGCGCAAGAATGTGCAAGTGCCGGCTGAGGGTGCAGTTGCACACTGGTGGCCTGGAATCGAGGAGTGCCGCCATGAACCTGTCGTTATATCTGCTCACTGTGCTGATCTGGGGGACTACCTGGATTGCCCTGAAGCTGCAATTGGGGGTGGTTGCCATTCCGGTGTCGATCGTCTACCGCTTTGCCCTGGCGGCGCTGGTGCTGTTTTTCATCCTGCTGCTCAGCCGCCGCCTGCAACCGGTGAACCGCCGCGGCCACCTGATCTGCCTGGCCCAGGGGCTGTGCCTGTTCTGCGTCAACTTCATGTGCTTTCTCACCGCCAGCCAGTGGATCCCCAGTGGCCTGATCGCCGTGGTGTTCTCCACCGCCACCTTGTGGAACGCGCTGAATGCGCGGGTGTTCTTTGGGCAGAGGGTTGCTGCCAATGTGCTGGCCGGCGGCGCACTGGGCCTGGCCGGGCTGGGCCTGCTGTTCTGGCCGGAACTGTCCGGGCATGCCGCCAGCCGCGAAACCATCATCGGTCTGGGCCTGGCCCTGCTGGGCACCCTATGCTTCTCAGCCGGCAACATGCTTTCCAGCCTGCAACAAAAGGCTGGCCTGCGGCCGCTGACCACCAATGCCTGGGGCATGCTCTATGGCGCGACCATGCTCGGGCTGTATTGCCTGGTCAATGGCATCCCGTTTGCGATGGAGTGGAACACGCGCTACATCGGCTCGCTGTTGTACCTGGTGATCCCGGGCTCGGTGATCGGCTTTACTGCCTACCTGACCCTGGTCGGACGCATGGGGCCGGAGCGGGCCGCTTACTGCACGGTGCTGTTCCCGCTGGTGGCGTTGAACGTCTCGGCGTTCTACGAAGGTTATCAATGGACGGCGCCGGCGTTGGCAGGCCTGGTGCTGGTGATGCTGGGCAACGTCCTGGTGTTTCGCAAGCCCCGGCCCAAGGTGGTCGAGCCGGTCGTGGCCTTGAGGTAGCGGTGGGAGCGGGCTTGCCCCGCGATGAGGCCGGTACAGCCAGCCCACAGGGGCCGGCTCAAGCAGGAGCATTGTTGGCAACCGGCCTCAATCATCTATTTTGAGGCTGATGAAAATCAGCGTGGCAAACAGAAAATCGACGATCCTCCCCGCAGTGGCCAGGGCGTTCCACTGGGTAGATTGCCACATGGCAAACCATTCACCGCCCACTACCTGGAAGAGCAGGTACCAGATCAGCAGCCCCAGCAGGCACCCCATAACGGCGAAGCGTTTGGCCTGGTGAAAGTCTCGGGCGTCGGCACATCGGTGCTTGAACAACTGACAGGCACCGATCACAAAGCACATCGTACAGAGGGCCTGGGCGGCAATGATCAGCCAGTAGAACAGATGGTGCAGGGGTGGCCAGGTGATCGATCGGTAGAGCAGGGCATTGCCCGGGAAGGTCGTGTCCATGCTCAAGGTGTGCTGGACGAAGAGAAAGTTGCTGGCGTAGTCGGTGAGGTTGCCGAATACCACCAAGGCACTGAAGATCCCGATGAACGCTGTGACCAGGATCTTGCCAAGGCGGATCAATCCGTGAGTCGATAAGGTTTCCATGCTGTTGTTGTCCTGAGGCTCAAACAGACTGATGGAGTCTGCGGGTTCAGGTTTCGTTACAACCATGTAGCCGTTGCAGCTGATTAGCGCTACCTAGTAAAAATGCCAGGTTTCAATGGCGTTCCAACGGCGTAGCTTGCAGAACACATTCGCAGCGTTCGGAGCAACGGTCATGGAAGTGATGATTGGCAAGTCCGATAAACCGGTGGTCGCGCCGCCCACGCTCAAAGACGCGGCCTGGACCATCAGCCTTTCCCACGTGGGGGATGAGGGGCTGACGCTCAGTGGTTATTCCTTGCCAGGCCTGCAGGGCTCTCAGGGGGCAACCTTGCTGCTTGGCTGGATTGGCTTTCCACCGGAAGGGGCGCCGGAAAACTACGGGGAAACCTATGCAATCGAACGCTGGGAAGACTATCGCGGGCATGACTTCGTACTGCCCAGGCGCTATCTGCAAAGCGCGCTGGGCGGTACAGGTGTGCTGTTTTTCAATCTGATGGTGCTCAGCCTGCCGTCGCAGATCTCACCACTGGTAACGGTAAGGGTTGTTGATTAGCTATACGTAACGCCTTACTTCCACACCTGCGGATTGACCAGATCCCGCGGCCGTTCACCCAGCAACGCGCTGCGCAGGTTATCAATCGCGCGATTGGCCATGGCCTCACGGGTTTCAGCGGTGGCTGAACCTACGTGCGGCAAGGTCAGGGCGTTTTTCAGCTGGAACAGCGGCGATTCGCTCAGCGGCTCTTTCTCGTACACATCCAGCCCGGCACCGCGAAGGGTGCCGGCCTGCAAGGCTTGCACCAGCGCCGCCTCATCGACCACCGGGCCACGGGACACGTTGATCAGAAACGCACTCGGCTTCATCAGTTGCAGTTCACGGGTGCTGATCAGGTGTTTGGTCTGCGCCCCCAATGGCACCACCAGGCAGACGAAATCAGCCTCAGCCAGCAGCTCATCGAGGCTGCGGTATTGCGCGCCCAGTTCCTGTTCCAGGGCCGGCTTGCGGCTGTTGCCGCTGTAGAGGACCGGCATGTTGAAGCCGAAGCGCCCACGCCGGGCGATGGCCGCGCCGATATTACCGAGGCCGACGATGCCCAGGGTCTTGCCGTGCACGTCGCTGCCAAACTGCGCCGGGCCCACGGTGGCCTGCCATTGCCCGGCCTTGGTCCAGGCATCCAGCTCGGCCACCCGCCGTGCCGCACCCATGAGCAGGGCAAAGCCCAGGTCCGCGGTACTTTCGGTGAGCACATCCGGGGTGTTGGTCAGGGCGATGCCGCGCTGGTTGAAGTAGGCCAGGTCATAGTTGTCATAACCCACCGAGACGCTGGCGACCACTTCCAGGTTGCTCGCGTTTTCCAGCTGTGCCTGGCCGAGTTTGCGGCCGACGCCGATCAGGCCATGCGCCTCGGGCAAGGCTTCGTTGAACTGGGCGCTGATGTCGCCGAGCTTGGGGTTCGGCACGATCACGTTGAAGTCTTGCTGCAGGCGTTCGACCATCGCCGGGGTGATGCGGCTGAAGGCAAGGACGGTCTTTTTCATCGGCGAAATCTCTGCGGGCGGTGGAGAATGGGTAGCACGCTATCATTCTCCACCGCCGCTGTGCAGCAAGATTTCAGGTGGCAATGCGCAGTTCGTGGGTTTTCAGGTCCGCTTCATGGGCGGCGAGAATCTCCGGCAGCGAGTTGCGCAGGTACTCGACCCAGGTCTTGATCTTGGCATCCAGGTACTGGCGCGACGGGTAGATCGCGTACAGGTTGAGCTCCTGCAGGCGGTACTCGGGCATCACCCGCACCAGCGAGCCATCGCGCAGGCCCTCTATGGCCGAGTAGATCGGCAACACGCCGACGCCCATGCCACTGCGGATCGCGGTTTTCATCGCGTCGGCGGAGTTCACCTGGAACGGCGCCTGGGTGATGTTGACCACTTCCTGGCCTTCGGGGCCGTCGAACAGCCATTTCTCCAGCGGGATCACCGGGCTGACCATGCGCAGGCAGGCGTGGTTGAGCAGGTCGCTGGGCTTGTGGGCAATGCCGTGGCGCTTCACGTACTCGGGCGAGGCGCAGACGATGCTGTAGGTGATGCCCAGGCGCTGAGAGACAAACCCCGAGTCCGGCAGCTCGCTGGCCAGCACGATGGACACGTCATAGCCTTCGTCGAGCAGGTCCGGCACGCGGTTGGCCATGGTCAGGTCGAAGGTTACGTCCGGGTGGGTTTCGCGGTAGCGGGCGATGGCGTCGATGACGAAATGCTGGCCTACCCCGGTCATCGAATGCACCTTCAGCTGCCCGGCGGGGCGGGCGTGGGCATCGCTGGCCTCGGCTTCGGCTTCCTCGACATAGGTGAGGATCTGTTCGCAGCGCATCAGGTAGCGCTTGCCGGCTTCGGTCAGGGCAATGCGCCGGGTGGTGCGGTTGAGCAAGCGGGTTTGCAGATGGGCTTCAAGATTGGAGACCGCCCGCGACACGTTGGCGGTGGTCGTATCCAGTTGCACGGCCGCGGCAGTGAAGCTGCCGACTTGCGCGACGCAACTAAAAGCACGCATGTTTTGCAGGGTGTCCATGGGTCGCTCTCAAAGTAGACGACAAATTGTGACATGAAGTAACCGAGGCGGTCTTCAGACTAAAGCCGGATTATCGCTGTTTTCGTAACAAAGATTCGCAGTAATGCACGCTTATCGCCAGTGCGGCAGCCCCCTAGAATTGCGTCTCCAAGCGTCATCCACCTTCTACGTCGGGAATTTGCAGCTGTGCCGCGTCGCATCATCAGAGCGCTCAATGCGCTCAGTGCCTGTGCCTTTAGCTTGACCTTGAGCGGCTGTATCGGAACCTGGGGCATTGCCCCGCAAAGCAAGACGCTGCAAGCCAATACCCTGACCACCGACGCGGCGATCCGTGAAGCCGCCCGCGACGCCCATTGGCCCGACCAGCAATGGTGGCGGGCCTACGGCGACCCGCAACTCGATCGCTGGATCGCCCTGGCCGTGCAAGACAGCCCGAGCATGGCCATGGCCGCCGCCCGTGTGCGCGAAGCCAAGGCCATGGCCGGGGTGGTCGAGTCGGCGGAAAAACTGCAGGTCAATGGCCAGTCGACGCTCAAGCGCCACAACTGGCCGGAAGACCAGTTCTATGGCCCCGGCGCGTTGTCCGGTTCCAACACCTGGGACAACAATGCCGCGCTCGGCTTCAGCTACGCCCTCGACCTCTGGGGCCGTGAGCGCAATGCCAGCGAGCAGGCCGTGGACATGGCCCACATGAGCGTGGCCCAGGCCCGCCAGGCCCAGCTCGAGCTGCAGAACAATATCGTCAAGGTTTACATCCAGCTGTCGCTGCACTTTGCCCAGCGCGATATCGTCAAGGCCGAGCTTGAGCAGCAGGAGCAAATCCTGGCCCTGGCCGAACGGCGTCTGGCCGGCGGCATCGGCACCCATTTCGAAGTCAGCCAGGCGCAGACGCCGCTGCCGGAAACCCACCGTCAGCTCGATGCAATGAATGAAGAAATCGCCCTGGCCCGTAACCAGCTGGCAGCCCTGGCCGGTAAAGGTCCAGGCGAGGGTGCGCAACTGCAGCGTCCACAGCTGGCGCTGGGTACCGCGCTGAAATTGCCCTCGGCCTTGCCCGCCGAGCTGGTCGGCCAGCGCCCGGACGTGGTCGCCAGCCGCTGGCAGGTCGCGGCCCAGGCCCGCGGTATCGATGTCGCCCATGCCGGTTTCTTCCCCAACGTCGACCTGGTCGGTGGCCTCGGTTTCATGGCCACCGGTGGCGGGGCGCTGGAGTTTCTGACCGGGCGCAAGTTCAACTACAACGTCGGCCCGGCGATCAGCCTGCCGGTGTTCGATGGCGGTCGCCTGCGTTCGCAACTGGGGGTTGCCTCGGCCGGTTATGACATCGCCGTGGCGCGCTACAACCAGACCGTGGTCGAGGCGCTCAAGGGGATTTCCGATCAGTTGATCCGCCGTGAGTCGATGCACGAGCAGCAGCACTTTGCCGCCGAATCGGTGGCCTCGGCGCAGAAGACCTACGACATCGCCATGATCGCCTTTCAGCGCGGCCTGACCGATTACCTCAATGTGCTCAACGCGCAGACGATGCTGTTCCGCCAGCAGCAGATCCAGCAGCAGGTCCAGGCCGCACGCCTGAGTGCCCACGCCGAACTGGTCACGGCCCTGGGCGGCGGCCTGGGCGCGGGCCATGATGTGCCGGAAGCAGACCGGCAACAGGCACCGAAAACCCCGGCGACCCTGGCGATTTTCGACAAGCCGGGCCATGCCGAATGAGCGCACTGACTCTGCCGTTTCGCTGGCTGGCCACCCTGGAGTGGCGTCGCGGGTTCTTTGAATGGGTGCGCACCGACGGGGTGACCTGGGTGTACATCTTCAAGGTTCTCAGCGCCGCCTTCCTGACCCTGTGGCTGGCCATGCGCCTGGAGTTGCCGCAGCCGCGCACGGCGATGATCACCGTGTTCATCGTCATGCAACCGCAGAGCGGCCATGTGTTCGCCAAGAGCTTCTACCGGCTGCTGGGCACCCTGGCCGGCTCGTCGATGATGGTCGCGCTGATCGCCTTGTTTCCGCAGAACACCGAGCTGTTCCTGCCGAGTCTGGCGATCTGGGTCGGCCTGTGTTCGGCCGGCGCCATGCGCTACCGCACCTTCCGCGCCTATGGCTTCGTTCTCGCCGGTTACACCGCGGCGATGGTCGGCCTGCCGGCCCTGCAGCATCCCGACGGCGCGTTCATGGCCGCGGTGTGGCGGGTGCTGGAAATCTCCCTGGGGATTCTGGTTTCGACCCTGGTCAGCGCCGCGATTTTGCCGCAGTCGGCCAGCGCCTCGATGCGCAACGCCCTGTACCAACGCTTCGGCGTGTTTGCCGGCTTCGTTGCCGAGGGCCTGCGCGGCGACAGCCAGCGCGACCGTTTCGAAAGCAGCAACGTGCGCTTTATCGCCGAGGCCGTGGGCCTGGAAAGCCTGCGCAGTGTCACCGCCTTCGAAGACCCGCACATGCGCCGGCGCAACGGGCGCCTGGGGCGGATGAACAGCGAATTCATGGCCATCACCACGCGCTTCAACGCCTTGCACCAGTTGTTGGAGCGCTTGCGTTTGCGTGGGCCGCTGCAGATCGTCACCGCCATCGAGCCGGGGCTCACCGCCCTGGCCGAGCTGCTCGACGGCTATGCCGGTCGCGGACTTACCGAGGGTGATGCGGCGCGCCTGGCCGAGCAGTTGGCCGCCTACAAGGAAGGCTTGCCGGAGCGCGTGCGCACCCTGCGTGCGGCGTATGTCGAGAGCGGCCCGAGCGATGCCGACCTGCTGGACTTCCACACCGCCTACGAACTGCTGTACCGCTTCGTCGACGACATGCACAGCTACGCCCAGACCCACGCTTCGCTGACCGAGCACAACCATGCCCGCGAGCAGTGGGATGAGCCCTATGTGGCGCAGACCAACTGGATGGCCTCACTGGCCGCCGGTGTGCGCGCCTCGTTCATCCTGCTGGTGCTGGGCAGCTTCTGGATACTCACCGCCTGGCCGAGCGGGGCGATGATGACGCTGATCGCCGCGGCCACCGTCGGCCTCTCGGCGGCCACGCCAAACCCCAAGCGCATGTCGTTCCAGATGGCCTGCGGGACCTTGTTCGGCGCCTTTGTCGGCTTCTTCGAAACCTTCTTCGTGTTCCCCTGGATCGACGGTTTCCCGCTGCTGTGCCTGGTGCTGGCGCCGGTGTTCGTGTTCGGCGCGTTCCTCGCTTCGCGACCGGCCTATGCCGGTTACGGGCTGGGCCTGCTGATCTTTTTTGCCACCGGTTCCGTGCCCGACAACCTGACCATCTACAACCCCTACAACTTCATCAACGACTACATCGCCATGGTCATCGGCATGCTGGTCTGCGCCGCTGCCGGGGCAATCATCCTGCCGCCCAACAGCCGCTGGTTGTGGAGCCGCCTGGAGCAGGATTTGCGTGCCCAGGTGCTGTATGCGATCACCGGGCGCCTACGCGGCTTGGGTTCGAGCTTCGAAAGCCGCACCCGCGACCTGCTGCACCAGGCCTATGGCCTGGCGGTCGGCCAGCCGCGGGTGCAGAGCAAGTTGCTGCGCTGGATGTTCGTGGTGCTTGAGGTCGGTCACGCGATCATCGAGCTGCGCAAGGAGCAGGCGATTTTGCCGGTGCACCCGTGCTACGCCGAATCGCAGCCCTGGCGCCAGGCCATCCGGGTCATGGGCCGGGCGCTGGCGCGGCTGTTCATGCAGCCGAGCGCGAGCAACCACGAGCGTGCGTTGGTGGCGGTGGATCACGCCATCAGCCGGGTGCAGGCCACCGACGAGCCGTTCGCCCGCCACTTCGACACCTCGGCCCTGCGCCGGGTGCAGAGCTACCTGCATTTCATCCGTACTTCGTTGCTCGACCCTCAGTCGCCGCTGGCCGAACTGGCCCCGGCCAAAGGACTGCCCCATGCCTCGTGAAATCGCCTTCCATGGCGTCTACATGCCGACCATGACCCTGATGTTCCTGTTCGCCGCCGGGCTTGCCTGGGGTTTGGACCGGTTTATCGCCAGCCATGACGGCTACCGCTTCTTCTGGCACCCGGCGTTGCTGCGCCTGTGCCTGTTTATCTGCCTGTTCGGTTCCATGGCCCTGACTCTCTACCGTTGAGACCCCTGTTGATGAAAAAGTTTTTCAGCCTGATCGCCACCTTGCTCGTGCTGGCCGCTGCCGTGGTGATCGGTCGCCAGCTCTGGGTGCATTACATGAACACGCCCTGGACCCGCGACGGGCGCGTGCGCGCCGACATCATCAACGTTGCTGCCGACGTGCCGGGTTATGTGGTCGATGTGCCGGTGCGCGACAACCAGTTGGTGAAGAAGGGCGATGTGCTGCTGCAGATCGACCCCGAGCACTACGAAGTGGCGGTCCGCCAGGCCCAGGCGCTGGTCGCTTCGCGCAAGGCCACCTGGGAAATGCGCAAGGTCAACGCCCATCGCCGCGCCGACATGGACAACCTGGTGATCTCGCGGGAGAACCGTGACGATGCCAGCAACATCGCCAACTCGGCGCTGGCCGATTACCAGCAGGCCCAGGCGCAACTGGCGGCGGCCGAGCTCGACCTCAAGCGCACCAGGATCCTTGCCACGGTCGATGGCTACGTCACCAACCTCAACGTCCATCGCGGTGACTACGCGCGTACCGGCGAGCCGAAGATGGCGGTGGTCGACAAGGACTCGTTCTGGGTCTACGGCTTCTTCGAGGAAACCAAACTGCCGCATGTTCGGGTGGGTGACCAGGCCGAGCTGCAGATGATGAGCGGCGAAAGGCTCAAGGGGCATGTCGAGAGCATCTCGCGCGGCATCTATGACCGCGACAACCCGGAAAGCCGCGAGCTGATCGCCGACGTCAACCCGACCTTCAACTGGGTACGGCTGGCCCAGCGCGTGCCGGTGCGGATTCATATCGATGAAGTGCCGGAGGGCTTTTTGCTGGCGGCGGGGACCACCTGTACGGTGGTGGTCAAGCCGGGTCAGAAAGAGGGTTAAAAGCGGCTCAGTCCTGGCGCGAATCCACCAGCACCGGGCAACTGACCTGATCGATCACCTTGTTGCTGATCGACGGATCCAGCAAGCGCCCCAGGCGGTTCAAGTGCCGGTGGCCGACGATGATCAGCTCGCACTCAAGCTCGCGGGCGGCAGCAACGATTGCCGCCACCGGCTCGCCTTGCACCAGCTTGCCTTCACTCTCGAACCCCAGCGCGCGCAGGTTCTCCAGGGCCTGGCGCACGGCCTGGGTGGCATGGCGCTGCTCATCGGTGGCCGCCGGATACTCCTGCTGCTCGTACAGGCTGATCGCCCCCGGCCCGTCACTCAGGGCAAAGGCGCTGTCGATGGCCAGCACCACCAGCAGGCGATGGCAGTTGGGCAGGCAGTACTGCTGCGCCAGTTCGACCAGGCGCTGGGAAGCGGGCGATCCATCGATGGCAATCAATACGGGGCTGAGCATGGGCGGCTCCTGTGGGCGACAGTCGAGCCGGCTATTGTTGGGGATTCCCGGCCTGCGGATAAATGGCCTGGCCTGCACTGTGTAGTTGCGTGCGGCGCAAACCGAAGGCCGCTGTCGAGCTGTTAAGATCGCCCCTTGTTTACACGTCATGGATGCCTGGCAATGCAGATCCCGGATATGAACCTGTTGGTCGCCCTCGATGCCCTGCTCGATGAAGGCAGCGTGGTCGGCGCGGCGCGGCGCATGAACCTCAGCCCGGCGGCAATGAGCCGGACCCTGGGGCGGATCCGCGAGGCCATCGGCGATCCGATCCTGGTTCGCGCCGGCCGCGGCCTGGTGCCGACACCGCGGGCGCTGGCCCTGCACGAGCAGGTGCGGGCCCTGGTCGAGCAGGCCGGGCTGGTGTTTCGCAGCCGTGAAGAAGTCGACCTGGCGACCCTCGACCGGGCCTTCAACATCCGCACCAATGACCTGTTCATCGCCCTGTATGGCGCGCAACTGCTGCAGATGATGCACGAGCAGGCGCCGCATACCGTGCTGCGCTTCGTCCCCGAAAGCGGTGGCGACGATGATGCGGTACTGCGCGACGGTGGTACCGACCTGATCGTCAGCTCGACCATCGACCTGGGTCCCGAGATCAAGATTCAGAGCCTGTTCAACACCATCTACGTCGGCCTGGCGCGCCACGATCACCCGATCTTCGAGGCCGAGATCACCCCCGAACGCTTTGCCGCCTACCCGCAGATCAGCGTGTCGCGCCGTGGTCGGGCCAACGGCCCGATCGATGTCGAGCTGGCCAATTACAAGGTGCAGCGGCGGGTGGCGCTGATCACCCCGAGCTTTCATTCGGCGATGTTCTCCCTGCCGGACTCTGACCTGCTGCTGCCGATGCCGGCCAACATCCTCAGCAGCGTGACCAAGCTCGGCCTGCCGCTGCGCTCGTTCCACATCCCCTTGCCGATGGAGCGGGTGACGGTGATGCAGGCCTGGCACCCACGCTTTGACAACGATCCGGCGCACCGCTGGCTGCGCCAGATCCTCAAGGCCTGCTGCAGCGAGCAGCGCTGAACCGGCCGATTGCGTTTGCTGCACTAGTAAACTGCCAATATGTCAGTTTTCGTTAGCATTGACCCTTCATAGACTTCTGCCGGTTCCTTGTCTGTCCGGAGATGTCTGTCATGAGTTCGCTGATCGCGACTCCCTTACCTGTGCTGCCCCCACCTGCTGCCGCCGCTGCGGCGCCGGCGGCTTTCGGCACGCGCATTCTGGTCGGCCTGCTCGGGGTGCTGCTGGCGGTGCTGTGCGCCGGCCTGAACGAGATGGTCACCAAGGCCTCGCTGGCCGATATCCGTGGCGGCATGTTCATTGGCGCCGATGAAGGCGCCTGGCTGATTGCGGTGTATTCGGCGGCGTCGGTCTCGGCCATGGCCTTTTCGCCGTGGCTGGCGGCGACCTTTTCCCTGCGCCGCTTCACCCTTTGTGCCATCGGCGTGTTTGCCCTGCTCGGCCTGCTGCAGCCCTATGCACCGAACCTGTCCAGCCTGCTCCTGTTGCGCACGTTGCAGGGGCTGGCGTCGGGGGCGCTGCCACCGATGCTGATGAGCGTCGCCCTGCGCTTTCTGCCACCGGGGATCAAGGTCTACGGCCTGGCCGGTTACGCCCTGACCGCCACCTTCGGGCCCAACCTGGGCACGCCGCTGGCCGGGCTGTGGACCGAGTATGTCGGCTGGCAGTGGGCGTTCTGGCAGATCATCCTGCCGTCGTTGCTGGCCATGGCCTGTGTGTCCTGGGGTTTGCCTCAGGACCCGCTGCGCCTTGAACGCTTCAAGCAGTTCGACTGGCGCGGCCTGCTGCTCGGCCTGCCGGCCATTTGCACGCTGGTGATCGGCCTGACCCTGGGTGACCGCATGGGCTGGTTCGACTCGACGCTGATCTGCTGGCTGCTCGGTGGCGGCCTGGTACTGCTGGTGCTGTTCCTGTGCAACGAGTGGTCCGAGCCGCTGCCGTTCTTCAAGCTGCAGATGCTCAAGGTGCGCAACCTGACCCACGCCCTGGTGACCCTGTTCGGTGTGCTGATCGTGCTGACTGCGGTGATCATCATCCCCTCCAGCTACCTCGCGCAGATCCAGGGTTACCGCCCGGCGCAGACCGGCCCGCTGATGCTGCTGGTGGCCTTGCCGCAATTGCTGGCGCTGCCGCTGGTAGCGGCGCTGTGCAACATCCGCGCGGTGGATTGCCGCTGGGTGTTGGCGACGGGGCTGGGCATGCTGTCGTTGTCGTGCGCGCTGGGCACCCAGCTCACCAGCGTGTGGATTCGCGACAACTTCTACCTGCTGCAACTGCTGCACATCTTTGGCCAGCCGATGTCGGTGATCCCTTTGCTGATGCTGGCCACCGGCGGCATGACCCCGCAGGACGGGCCGTTCGCCTCGGCCTGGTTCAACACGGTCAAGGGCCTGGCCTCGGTGGTCGCCGCCGGGCTGATCGAGGCGCTGACTACCGTGCGCCGGCATTTTCATTCCAACGCGCTGGTTGACAGCCTGGGCAATTCGCCGCTGGCCGACAGCAGCGCGCCGGGCCTGGCCAGGCGCATCCACGAACAAGCCCTGGTGCTGACCTCGGCCGACCTCTACCTGTGCATGGCGCTGCTGGCCGCGGCGCTGATTGTGCTGATTCCTTTTGTGCCTACCCGGATCTACCCACCGCGTGCGGTGGCCTAGGTTTGCGGACTTGAGAGAAAGACATGACCACTACAACAAACCATAAAAAAACCGCCTTGCTCGTCGCCGCCCTGGTCGTTGCCGGGCTGGCGGGCGTGCTCGGCCCGATGCTGCTGGGCCACGACAGCGAGCAGAGCACCAACGACGCTTATGTGTCTGCCGACTACACGGTGATCGCGCCCAAGGTGGCCGGATTCATCAAACAGGTACTGGTGGAAGACAACCAGCAGGTCAAGGCCGGCCAGTTGCTGGCGCTGATCGATGACCGTGACTACCAGGCCGCGCTGGCGGCGGCCCAGGCGCAACTGCTGGTGTCCACCGCGCAAAGCCACAATGCCCGGGCGACCCTCGAACGTCAGGTTTCACTGATTGATCAGGCTCAGGCCGCAGTCAGCGCCGATCAGGCCGAGCTGGCCTTTGCCAACCACGAACTGACCCGTCACAGCCGCCTGGCCGAGCAGGGTGCCGGTACCGTGCAGAACGCCCAGCAGGCGCGCAGCCGGGTCGATCAGGCACGGGCGCGGCTGGCCAACTCACAGGCCGCGCTGGCCGCGGCGCGCAAGCAGGTGGACATTCTCAGCGCTCAGGTCGACAGTGCCGCAGGTGGCCTCAAGCATGCCCAGGCAAGCCTGGATCGGGCGCAATTGGACCTGTCCTACACCCGCATCGTCGCGCCCATCGACGGCATGGTCGGCGAGCGTGCGCTGCGCGTCGGAGCCTACGTCAATCCGGGTGCACGCTTGCTGTCGGTGGTACCGCTGGAGCACGCCTATGTGGTCGGCAACTTCCAGGAAACCCAGCTGACCCACGTGCAGCCCGGGCAGCCGGTGCAAATCCGTGTGGATACCTTCGCCGATGAATACCTGCACGGGCGGGTCGAAAGTATCGCCCCGGCGACCGGCGTCACCTTCGCTGCGGTCAAACCGGACAACGCCACCGGCAACTTCACCAAGGTGGTGCAGCGCATTCCGGTCAAGATTGTCTTCGACGCCAACCAGCCATTGCTGGAGCGCCTGCGGGTCGGCATGTCGGTCGTGGCGAAGATCGACACTGGCGCGACCCTGGCTACCGGTGAAGAGGTCAGCGCCCGATGAAACCTGCGTTCGCCTTTTGCCCGTTGTTGCTGAGCCTGTTGGCCGGCTGCACCCTGGGCCCGGATTTCAACAAGCCTGACAGTCATGCCCCCGCCAGTTGGGCAGCGCTGCAGGAAACGCCCGCCGCCAGCCAGGCCCAGGCCGACCCGTTGGAGCAACGCTGGTGGGAAAGCTTTCACGACCCCAAGCTCAGCGCCCTGATCGAGCGCGCCAGCCAGCGCAACCTCGACCTGCAGATCGCCAGTGCGCGCTTGCTGCAAAGCCGTGCGCTACGCATGAGCATCGCTTCCGAGCAGACCCCATCGGTTGACCTGGGCGGCGGTTACAGCCGTGCGCGCAACAGTGCCGAAGGCCTCAATGACCCGTCCGGCAACAGCGGCAAGTCGGCCTTCAACCTCTGGCAGGGCGACTTTACCGCCAGTTGGGAACTCGACCTCTGGGGCCGCGTGCGCCGCCAGGTCGAAGCCGCCGATGCGGTGGTCGAAGTGGCTGAGAATGACCGTCGTGGTGTGCTGTTGTCACTGCTGGCCGAGACCGCTGGCAACTACATCCAGTTGCGCGCCGTGCAGAGCAACCTGGCTGTTACCCGGGAAAACCTCGAGGTCTCCCGGCACAGCCTGCGCCTGTCGCAGATGCGCTTGCGCGACGGTGTCGCCACCGCCCTCGATGTGGCTCAGGCCAGTGCCCAGGTCGCCTCGATCGAGGCACGCCTGCCAACCCTGGAAGAGCGCCAGGCGCAACTGATCAACGCCTTGGGCCTGCTGCTGGCTGAGCCGCCGCGCAGCTTGCAGGCCGAGCTGCTGGAACCTGCGGCGATGCCGACGCCACAGCAACGCTTTGCCATCGGCGTGCCGTCGGAGCTGGCCGAGCGCCGCCCGGATATTCTCCAGGCCGCGGCACAATTGCATGCCGCCACCGCCAGCATCGGTGTGGCCAAGGCCGACTTTTATCCAAGCATCCGTCTGTCGGGCAATGTTGGTTTTCAGTCGATGCAGTTGTCTGATTTCGGAAGCTGGGATTCACGCCGGTTTGCAATCGGCCCGCAGTTGAACCTGCCGATTTTCGAAGGCGGGCGCTTGCGCGGAGTGCTCAAGTTGCGCGAAGCCCAGCAGCAGGAAGCCGCCTTGCGCTACCAGCAGGTGGTGCTGCGCGCCTGGCACGAAATCGACGATGTGCTACGCCTGTACAACGCCAGCCAGTTGCGCCGCGACCTGCTTGAAGAGGCCGTGCGGCAGAACCGCATCGCCCTGCAGACCGCCCAGCAGCAATACGTCGAGGGCGCCGTGGACTTTCTCAATGTGCTCAGCGTGCAGGGCGCCTTGCTGGCCAGCCAGGAGCAGTGGGTCGAAAGCTCGGCGGCGGTGTCCCAGGCCCTGGTCGGTTTGTACAAGTCGCTGGGGGGCGGATGGCAGCCGTTCAGTGCGCCGTTGCAGACCGCCGCACAGGGCTGATCTGTCAGTTTTTTTCATCCAGCGTAAGGACACAGGTATGAACATTTCATTGCATGGCAAGCGCGCGATTGTCAGTGGCTCCACCGCCGGTATCGGTTTGGCGATTGCCATAGGCCTGGCCGAGTCGGGTGCCGACGTGGTGATCAATGGCCGTAGCCAGGAACGGGTCGATCAGGCCCTGGAGCACATTCGCCTGAAGCTGCCCGGCGCTCGCGTCTCGGGGCTTGCCGCGGACCTGGGCTGTGCCGAAGGCGCCGCCCGGCTGTTTGCCGAAGTGCCGCAGACCGACATCCTGGTCAACAACCTCGGCATCTTCGAGCCCAAGGGCTTTTTCGAGCTGACCGATGAAGACTGGCAGCTGTTTTTCGAGGTCAACGTCATGAGCGCGGTGCGCCTGGCGCGGCATTACGCACCGGGCATGGCCGAGCGCGGCTGGGGCCGGGTGCTGTTCCTGTCCAGTGAATCGGCCTTGCAGATTCCGGTGGAGATGGTCCATTACGGCACCACCAAGACCGCACTGCTGGCAGTGTCCCGCGGCCTGGCGGAAACCCTCGCCGGCACCGGCGTCACGGTCAATGCCGTGCTGCCCGGGCCGACCCGCTCCGAAGGAGTCGGCGGCTTCTTCGCCAAGATGGCCGAGGAGCAGGGTGTGCCGGTGGAGCAACTGGAGGCCGGCTTCATTGCCGAACACCGTCCCAGTTCGATCATCCAGCGCCTGGCTTCGGTAGAAGAAGTGGCCAACCTGGTGATCTACCTGGCCTCGCGCCAGGCCAGCGCCACCACTGGCGCGGCCATGCGCGTCGATGGTGGCGTGGTGCGTTCAATCGCCTAGAGCGCGCGGTCCAGGCCGAAGCGTTTTTTCAGCACCCGTTGCAGCAAGCCCTGGGGCAGCCAGGCTTGCAGCAGCGGCAAGGCGCGGCTGCCGTTGCCCAGGCGCACCAGTGCCGTGGGCTCTGGCTGCTGCACGGCCTTGAGTACGCCCCGGGCGAAGTCGGCGGCCGGGGTCGGCTTGTCCTGGGAGGCGCGGGCGCGGGCACGGATGCCTTCGCGCAGCGGCCACCAGGGCGAGTGTTCTTCGATCAATTGCTCAGCTTCGCGCCCGGCGTTGCTGGCGAACTGCGAGGCAATCGCCCCGGGTTGCACTTCCATCACGCGCACACCAAACGGCGCCACTTCCAGGCGCAACGCTTCGCTCAGGGCGTGCACCGCAGCCTTGGAGGCGCAGTAGGCACCGGCGAACGGCGTGACCAGGACCCCGGAGACACTGCCGATATTCACCACCAGGCCTTTGTTCTGACGCAAGGCCGGGAACAGTGCGCGGGTGACACCGACCACGGCAAACACATTGGTCTCGAACTGCCGTCGCATGGCCTCGACGCCGCCATCGAGCAGGGGGCCCATGGCGCCGTAGCCGGCGTTGTTGATCAGCACATCGAGGCCCTGGCCGCGTTGTTCCAGTTCGCTTACCAATTGGCTCAATGCCGCTGGGTCATTGACGTCCAGCTGGCGGGCATTGAAGCCGTTGGCGGCCAGGCGCTGGACGTCAGAAGCCTTGCGCGCCGTGGCCCAGACCTCGAAGCCGGCATTCTTGAAGGCCTCGGCCAAAGCCAGACCGATACCGCTGGAGCAACCGGTGATCAACACGCTGGGCATGAGCTGCTGTCCTTAAGCAGTGGGGGTACTGGATCATACTTCAGCGAACAGGGTTTTCAGCGCATTTTCCAGCTGTTCGGTGTAGATGCCGGTCCACAACTGGCGCTGGCTTTCCGTGTCGTACAGCAGTTGAGTGGGCACATGGGTGACCTGGAGGTCGCAGGACAACGCCTGAAAGGCGGCGAATGTCAGCTGATAAAACTGAACGCGTTCCCGATAGCCATTATCGGCCAGGGTTGCCATGTTGCGTTTGGCGTCGGCGCACGCCGGACAGGTCTCCGAATACACCAGGATCACCACTGGCTTGGTCAATCGCTGATGGTGACTGATGCATTCGAACAATTGCTTGAACTCGTCCTGTACCGCTGGCGATGAATCAACCATGACCTTACCCCGCTAGGCAGTGAAGTCTGCAGCGGTATTCAACAGGTTTTTGTCGCTTGGGTAACCTGGCAAAAATATCAGGTGCTCAGTCGGCGAAACTGCCTTGCAGGTGCTCGGCGCGGTAGTCGACACTCTGTGGCCGGTAGCCGGAACGCAGCGGCGGCAATGGCAGGCACTCCTGCCAGCTGGCGCCGGGTTGCAGCTCGCCCGGGCCGCGGTAGCGCGGGGCGGCATAGGTGTTTTCGGCAAGGTTGACGGTATCGCCGGGGGCATAGGCTGCTACTCGCCAGCGCAGCTCCACTAATGGCACCGAGTTGCCGTTGTTGATGTGGACTTGCAGCGGGCGATCGGCCGGGCATTGCTCGGGGGCGTAGGTCAGGCGCAGTTCCAGGCGGGCCAGCTGGTTGGCTTCGCGATTGTCCAGCCACACCACCCACAACGCCACCAGCCCCAGGCCGAACAGCGCCGCCAGGGAAATCGGCAGGGCCTTGGCCGGGTAGCGCAGCAGCAGGACCAGCCAGGTAAGGATGAGCAGGGCGCCGATGAACATGGAGCGAACCTTGTGTGCGGGTATTCTTTCATCCTAACCAAAAAGCATCACGGGGCAAGCCCGCTCCCACAATGTGTAGGAGCGGGCTTGCCCCGCGATTGGGGTTTTACTGCGCGATGGTCTTGATCGAAATCCCGCGCTCGATCGGTGTCGAGCGCCCGTAGACATCTTCAAAGCGCTCGATATCGTCTTCGCCCAGGTAGCTGCCGGACTGCACCTCGATGATCTCCAGCGGGATCTTGCCCGGGTTGCGCAGGCGGTGCACCGAGGCGATCGGGATGTAGGTGGACTGGTTCTCGGTGAGCAGGAACACGTTCTCGTCGCAGGTCACCTCGGCGGTGCCGGACACCACGATCCAGTGCTCGGCGCGGTGGTGGTGCATCTGCAGCGACAGGCTGGCGCCGGGCTTGACGGTGATGTGCTTGACCTGGAAACGCCCGCCCATGTCCACCGAGTCGTACGAGCCCCACGGCCGGTACACCTCGCAGTGGGTCTGGGTTTCGCTGCGGCCCTGTTCGTTAAGGGTGTTGACCAGTTGCTTGACGCCCTGAACCTTGTCCTTGTGGGCAATCATCATGGCGTCCTTGGTCTCGACCACGACGATGTTCTCCAGGCCGATCACCGACACCAGCTTGCCGTTGCCGTGGATCATGCAGTTGTGGCTGTCCTGGACCACCACATCACCCTTGGTCACGTTGCCGTTGTGGTCTTTTTCATGCACGTCCCACAGCGACGACCAGCAACCGACATCGCTCCAGCCCGCCGACAGCGGTACCACGCAGGCGCGCTGGGTCTTTTCCATTACGGCGTAGTCGATGGAATTGTCCGGGCAGCAGGCGAAGGTGGCTTCGTCGATGCTCAGGTTGTCGCCGTCTTCCTCGCTGCGCTCCAGGGTCAGCAGGCAGGTGTCGTAGATGTCGGCATCGTGCTTTTTCAGCTCTTCGAGGAAGCGGCTGGCGCGGAACAGGAACATGCCGCTGTTCCAGAAGTAGCCACCCGCCCGCACGAACTCGGTCGCGCGTTTTTCGTCCGGTTTCTCGACAAACTGCGCCACCCGGCTGACGCCTTCGGGCAGCAGTACGTCCTGGCTCGACTTGATGTAGCCGTAGCCGGTTTCCGGCTTGGTCGCCGGGACTCCGAACAGCACCATCTCGCCGCGCTCGGCGGCCACGGTGGCCAGGGCCAGGGCCCGCTGCAGGGCTTTCTGGTCGTTGATCACATGGTCGGCCGGGAGCACCAGCATCAGCTCGTCACGGCCTTCGTTGACCAGTTTCATCGCGGTCAGCGCCACTGCTGGCGCGGTGTTGCGGCCGAAGGGCTCCATGAGGATGCCCTGGGTTTCGAGTTTCAGGCTTTGCAGCTGCTCGCTGACGATGAACTTGTGGTCCTTGTTGCAGACCACGATGGGGGCGTCCATGCCGTCGAACACCAGGCGCGAGAGGGTCTGCTGGAACAGGGTGTGTTCGCCGGTCAGGGCCAGGAACTGCTTGGGGAATTGCTTGCGCGACAGGGGCCACAGACGCGAGCCGCTACCACCGGACAGAATGACTGGAATCATGGGTGTTCTCCAAAAATAGAAATAGGCAGGTGGTTAACGGGTGGATACCGGGCGCTTGACCCAGACCGGCGACAGGTTGCTGCCGGAGCCGGTGACATACAGCACCGCCGCTTCGCCGCGCTCCAGAGCCACAGGCTTCAGATCGCTGACTTTCTTATCGCCTTCATACAGCGCCAGGCTGACCTTGACCGGGTTGATCTCACGCTCGCCACGGGCCTTGGCGGCCACCGGCTTGACCACTTCGGTCTTGCCGTCGGCGGTCTTCAGGGTCAAAGCCTGGTTACTGAGGTTCTGTACCCGCACCAGGGATTTCTGCTTGTTCTTGAACGGCGGCTCCTCGACCAGCTGCGGCTGGCCCGAGGCGTTGTTGACCAGGGTGTAGTAGTGATCGGCGGCGAGCTTGACCGGCAGGCTCTGGCTGCCGACCTTGGCGCTGTAATCGCCCTGGGGCATGAAGCTGAAATCACTGCTGCCCTGGGCGGCCACTTCGTTGATCTGGGTATTGCCGACGCTGGCGCTGACCGGCTGGGCACCGGCGTTGTAGATGCGCACGAAGGTCGAGCCTTTCGGCGCGGTCGGGCCATACAGCGCGGCGTCGGCGCCGGCCAGGGCTTGCAGCGAGAGCAGGCTCAGACCGGCGGCCAGGGCGCAGGCTTTGGCGATGCGGAGCTTTTGGGTATGCAAGGTCATGTGCGTTTCCTCTTCAGTTTTCCGTCCGATGGGACGACAGGGCCAGGTCTTGATTGGCATTGCGGGTTTTTTTCAGCTGCGCGATCCACTGCGGATCGAATGCGCTGAGGTCGTTTTTCATTGGCAGATAACGTTCCGGGAACTCCCAGATCAGCACTTGCGGCGCGCTGTTCTTGAAGGCGTCGGTTTGCAGGTACTTGAGCATCGGCAGCAGCGGGCCATGACCGTCTTCGGCGTAATTGACCACGTCGCTGCGCAGCGCTTGCTGCAGGGCACCGAGGAAGTTCCAGCTGGGGTTGGCGCTGTAGCTGGTGCCGATCAGTGCCACCGGGATTTCGTTGTCGGCGAACAGTGCGTCGCCGTTTTCACCTTCAGCCTGGGCCGGGCGGGTGCTGCGTTGTTGCAGGGTGTCCGGCGGCGGCAGCAGGTTGCTGAACAGTGGGTCGAGCGGCAGGAAGTTGGTCAGGTCGCCTTTGTACGGCGCGCTCTGGCGCTGTTCGGTGACGAACTGCTGCGGCTCGCCGTTGAGCAGAGTCTGGCGCGCGACGGCGGCGGCCAGGTGCTGGGCGACCACTTCGGCACCCATGGGCGTCCAGTGGGTGTCGGTACGCAGGAACACCTGGCCACGGGCCTTGGCCTCCTGCAGCGGCGCCAGCAGGTCGGGGGCGAACACGCCGGCCTGGCGGGCCTGGGCGTGGAACTCGTTGTACAGGTCGGTGTGCAGGCTGGCCGGGGTCTGTTCGCCGACGTACTCCGGATACAGCCGCGCCTTGGCCGGCACGATTGCCAGTACCAGCTGTACGCCACGTTGCTGCAGGGTGTCGCGCACACCGCGGATCAGCGCGAGGTTTTCCTGTTCGAACTGGTCGCTGTTGGCCACCGGCTTGAACTCCTCGTCACTGAACAGCCAGTGCTCGCGGCCCAGCACCACGCCCGGGCGGCCTTCGTTGAACAGCTTGAAATCCAGCGCCGCCCACAGGTTGGTGCCGATGCGCTTGAGCGGGAACTGCTCGTCGTAGTGGGTCTCGGCGGCCTTGGCCAGCTTGCCGTCGAGGGCGGTCATCTGCGCGCTGCGCTGGAAGCTGCCCAGGCCGCCCAGCGACCGCAGGCCCAGGCCCAGCAACAGGGCGAGGAACAGCAGGGCGTAGAGTTTGCGTAATGATCGGGTCATGGTCGGCTCGCTCAGAACTGGAAGTAGAGGAACGGCGAGTAGCTTTGCGCCGAGAGCTTGAGGATCGAGGCCACGAACAGCAGCAGCACCAGCGCACGGGTGGCGTACAGGCCCCAGTCCAGGCTCAGGCTGCCGTCGGCATGGACGGCCACCGGGCTGGCCTTGGGCTCGGGCCTGGCGTTGCGATAGAAGTCGCGCAGGCCGAAGTACGCCAGGGTCACGTAGGCCAGTACCAGGGTCGCCACTTGCAGGCCGGTGAGGTTGGCGCGGTTGAGTTCCGACAGCTGCCAGTCACCGAAGCTGAACATGGCGCCGTACATGCGTGCGGCGACGTGCAGGTTCTCGGCGCGGAAGATTACCCAGCCCATCACCACCAGCAGGAAGGTGAAGGCCCAGCGCACCAGGTTGAAGCGTTGCGGCGCGGCGTTGATGCCCAGGGCCCGCTCGATCGCCAGCCACATGCCATGCCAGGCGCCCCAGACAATGTAGGTGAAGTTGGCGCCGTGCCACAGGCCGCCCAGGAGCATGGTCAGGAACAGGTTGCGGTAGGTGGCGAAGGTACCGCCGCGGTTACCGCCCAGGGTGATGTACAGGTAGTCGCGCAGCCAGGTCGACAGGCTGATATGCCAGCGCCGCCAGAACTCGGTGATCGACTGGCTGATGTACGGCTGCTTGAAGTTTTCCATGAAGCGGAAACCCATCATCAGGCCCAGGCCGATGGCCATGTCGCTGTAGCCGGAAAAGTCGAAGTACAGCTGCGCGGTGTAGGCCAGGGCGCCGAGCCAGGCGTCGCCGGTGCTCGGGTTCTGCAGGGCGAAGCAATGGTCGGCGACCACTGCCAGGGTGTCGGCGATGAACACCTTCTTGATGAAGCCCTGCATGAAACGCGTGCAGCCTTCGGAGAACTTGTCGAGGGTGTGGGTGCGGTGGTTGAACTGGTCGGCCAGGTCCTTGAAGCGCAGCACGGGGCCGGCGATCAGGTGCGGGAAGATCGCCACGAAGGCGGCGAAGTCGATCAGGTTGCGGGTCGCCGGGGTGTCGCCGCGGTACACGTCGATGATGTAGCTGATCGACTCGAAGATATAGAACGAGATACCGATCGGCAGCAGCACATGGGTGAGGATGAACGGCTCAAGGCCGAACGAGGTCATGATCGCGTTGATGCTGTCGACACCGAAGTTGGCGTACTTGAAGTAGCCGAGGATGCACAGGTCGACGGCCACGCCCAGCAGCAGCCAGCGCTGGGCCGGTTTGGTGCGCACGCCGGCGGCGCCGACTTTCAGGCCGATCCAGTAGTTCCACAGGGTGACCCCGGCGAACAGCGCCAGGAAGTCCACCCGCCACCAGGCATAGAACACATAACTGGCCAGCAGCAACAGGGCGTTGCGATAGCGTTGCCCGCTCAGGTAGTACAAGCCGAGAAAGATCGGCAGGAACAGGAACAGGAACACGTTGGATGAAAACACCATCCCGATCTCTCCTTGTCGTTATCAACCGGGGCAACAGCCCCCCAAACCCCCCGTGAAACCTCCCGGGAGAAACCAGATCAAATCTTTGCCTTGCACCAACCCTGTGGGAGCTGGCTTGCCAGCGAGGCGTCGTATCTGACACACCGCGGTGTTCCGATCGCTGGCAAGCCAGCTCCCACAGGGACAATGCAGATCCTTACTTTTTCTGTTCGGCCTGCGGGTCGTAGACCCGGGTCAGGTCGCCGCCCAGGCGGAAGCTCTTGAACGGCTGCATGTCGTGCTTGCGCCCGAGCACGTCGCTGTTGCAGCGGTAGAGGCTGCACCAGGGTTCGAGCCAGGCGTATTTGCTGTCGATCTTCAGGTCGTCCATGTCCTGTTTCTCGCCGTTTTTGGCTTTGAACGGGCTCGGGTCTTTGGCGCCGGCCAGCACCCGATCACCCAGGCGCTTGAGCGCGCCGTTGTTCTCCGGGCGCACATCGACGCCGTTGGCCTGGGCGAAGCTGGCGATCATCGCCAGCGGCGGCAGGGCATAGTTGTGGTAGGCCAGGGCGCGCTGCTTGCGCTTGAGCTCGTTGGGCAGGAAGCCCTGGGCGTCGACCTGGTTGGCGGCTACCCGGTATTCCTTCAGCGACCAGTCGAACAGGTCGCGGCGGTCAGTGGCGACGGCGGTAGCCATCACCGACCAGGCCGCCCAGTACGAGTGGTTGTTGATCTTCTCCAGCGGCAGGTCGCTCCAGTCCTTGACCACCTGATCGGCCAGGCGCCCGAACCATTTCTCGATCAGCTCGGCCTGCTGCTGGTGCGCCGCCAGGGGCTGCGAGTTGGAGAACTTCAGGCGCAGCCAGGCCGAGCTCAGGCTGCCCAGCGCCCATTTGCGCATCGACTTGCCGGTGTGGTTGTAGTCGGTGGACATCAGCGCATCGGCGCTGGCCCAGCTGCTCAGCCACTCGAGGGTGCAGTCGAGCTGCTGTGGGCGGCCGTCGCGCATGTACTGCATGACCTGCTTGCTGACCCCGCGCTCAAGGGTGGTGATGCTCGCGGTGGAGTCGCGGAAGGCTTTTTCCGAGGCTTTGTTCAGGGTCGCGCGGGACTTGTCCGAACCTTCGTACTTGCTGCGAAACTGCAGCTTGCCGGTGTAGGGCCGGGGGATGGCTTCGCACTTGAAGTCGCTGTCGCCGGTCTTGAGTTTCTCGATCCCGGCGTAATAGCCCTGGGGGGGGACCAGCCCGGCGGCCTGCGCGGCCGAGCCGAACAGGGCCAGAGCCAGTACGAGCACCTTGAAGCAGCCCGCTCCTGCAGGGGATGTGCTGAATGTGTTCATAAGCACCTCAGTTTCGTTTGCACAGCGTGGCTGCGACTTTCTGGCTGCCGCTTTCCGGCCCCTGGACTTCGACAGCGAGCAGGGTCTGGGCAGCCCAGTCCTCATCCTCGCGCAGCTCGAAGGCGAAGCGGCCATCGGTGTCGGCGGTTTCCGGCTTCTCGATCTTCAGGTCTTCGTGACGACCGTTCAGGTACCAGAGGGTGGCTTGCAGGGTCTTGACCGACTTGTCTTCGAACTGGATATCCAGTTGATGACGGCCATTGGTCAGGTCCTTGATCACGCCATTGCGGCCGTTGACCATCAGTTCGTTCTTGCCCGGCTTGAGTGCGGTGTTGGCGCTCAACTGCGCAGGCTTGCCTTCACAACCGTTGTCGATCAGGGCGAGCATCTGCCGCCAGATGGTTTCCTGGTCCAGGCGGTACAGCGGCGAGAATTCCCAGATGAGGATCTTCGGCGGGTTTTTCTGGAAGTCTTCGCTGCCCAGGTACTGGATCATCGAGCCTTCCAGGCCGCCGCCAGGGAAGGCGACGTTGAGCACGTCGGCGCCGATGTATTGCTCGAGGAAGCCCGAGAAGTTGTAGTTCTTGCCGCTGTGGCTGGTGCCGACCAGGGTGATCTGCGGGTTACCGGAGTCGCCGAACAGATCGCCGCTGCCACTCTCGCCCTTGGGCTCGGTGACGAACTGGTCCATGTACTGCACCGCGTAGCTGGTGCCGCACAGTTGCCCGGCGACGTTGTGCAGGGTGCCGGTCTTGCCCATGCGCCCGGACTTGTGGCTTTCGAACTCGCGCTTGGGCACGTCGGCGAAGGCCGCCATCTTGTGCACGCTGTCGGCGACGATCTTTGCCGCGCGCTCGGCGCCGTACGGCGTCCAGTGCTGGTCGCCGCGGAAGTAGAAATCCTTGCCCTGGTCGGCGGCGGCCAACTGTTCGTTGGTCAGCGGCGACAGGTCGGGCACGGTGTAGCCCATCTTGCTGAAGCGCCCGAGCATGGCCTGGTAGTTCTGCAGCGCCTTGGCGTAGTTGAACGCGGCCTTGTCGGCGGGCTTGAGCATGTTGCGGTTCACCAGGCCGCGGGTTGGCTGGTAGACCACCACCAGTTCCACGCCCTTGGCCTTGAACGCATCGTGCAACTGCTGCAGGCGGCGGTAGCCGGCTGGCGTGGTGTCGAACTCGGTGCGCAGGTCTTCGCGGGTACGGAACAGCCAGTCGCCCTGGGCTTGCACCAGGGTGGTGAAGTTCTGCTGGTAGCGGGTGGTGTAGCGGCTGGCGTCGTGGGCCTCCGGGCACAGCTGGCAGCACGGCTCGGCGCTGAAGCTTGGCGCCTGGACCTGCTCGGCCGACGCCTGGGCACTGATGGCGAGCAGGGCAGCGGCAAGTCCGGAAAGGCTCAGCAGCTTGGTCAGTTGTGGTTGCATAGAATTGGCTTCCTCAGTCCAGCATTTCGGTCTGGCGCTCGACCGGATCGATCAGCACGGCTTTGCCCTGGCGCACCATCAGGTCGAGAATCTCGTCCTGACGCTCGCCCAGTACCCCGGAGAAACTGATGCCGCTGGCCTTGCTCGGGGCCAGCATCGAGACCCGGTACAGCTCCACGCTCAGCGGCGAGTCGATCGACAGCGGGCCGCTGCCGTTGGCTGCCAGCTCACCGCCGACGACGATCAGCGAGACCTTGGTGTCGAACGGGTCGAGGGCGATGTCGCGGTCGGTTTCGGACAGGTCCTTGATGTGCCCGTAGACCCCGACCAGGCCGTTGGCCATGGCGATGTTCTCGTACAGGCGGATGTTCACGCTGTTGCGCACACGGATGCCGTGGCGGCGGTTGCTGATCAGCTTGTTGCCCCAGATCAGGTTGTCGCCGCTCTCGTACAGGGTGATGCCGTCGGTGTGGTTGCGGTAGATCTCGTTGTAGGCGATCAGGTTGTTGACGCTGTTACGGTCGATCACCACGCCCGAAAGCTTGTTGTCATAGCTCTTGTTGTTGATGATCCAGCTGTCGTTGACTTCGCGCGAGACGATGATGCCGTGCTTCTTCTTGGTCCCGTACACGGTGTTGCCGGCGATGATCAGCCGGTGCGAACGGTCGTGGGGGTCGATGCCATAGACGATGTTGTCGCGGTAGGTACTGTCCTTGACCACGAAGTCGCTGGTCTCGTAGCAGTAGAAGCCGTACCACATGTCGCTGAACTCGGAGCCGATGATCCAGCCGGTGGGTTCCGGGCGGCCCATCTGCTTGGCCATGTTCGGCGTGTACTGCGAGATGCTCACGCCGTAGGACTTGCTCTTGGCGTAGCCGAAGCTGGCCATCTTGCTGTTGACGATGTAGGTCTCGGTGCCACCCCACGACAGCAGGAACGGGCGAAACTCCTTGGGCGAGCGGAAGGTCGCCGGGCCGTTGTCCTTCTCGCGCCAGCCGGTCACTCGGGTGTCGCTGACGAACAGCTTGCCGTCATTGACCAGGAACGCGCCGCCTTCCTGGGACAGGCGCAGTTCCTTAACCTTGGCGTCGATCTCCAGCACGCCTTTTTGCCCGACCACGATCGGCAGGCGCGCCAGGTACACGCCCGGTGCGGTTTCGCGCAGGTACTGGCTGGGCACCTGCTTGCTCAGCTCGGTGAAGTCGACATGGCCGTCGTCGATGAAGATCGCCTGGGGAATGCCATGCTGGCGCGCCACCCATTCGGCCATCTTGTTGTCACCGCCGATGAACTCCTTGAGGCTGTTTTCCTGGAGCATGCGCCGGACCGAGACCTTGCCCTTGCGCTTACGGTCGATCTTGTTCTGCACGGCATCGTAGGTGTAGCCAGACAGGTCCGGCAGGGTCGGCGCCGGGATCTGCAGCGGCTCGATCGGCGCGCTGCTGACCGTGTAGGTCTTGGCCTGCTGCAGCTCCTTGGCCACCGGCGTCGGCGCCTGGCCGTTGGCCAGGGCGATGCTGCTGGCCAGCAGCAGGGTGCCGGCCAATAGGGCGTGGAGCTTGTTCGGTTGATGGCTCATTTCATTGCACCCCAGGCGTCAGAAGCGCCAGATCACGTCGACGAAAGCGCGGTGCATGTAGGAGTCCGCTTCCTTGCCATAGGCATCACCGGGCTTGAACACGCCGCCACGGAAACGCACCAGCGCCGACGGCTCGTCGATCGACTGGCTCAGTGCCGCCGGCAACAGGCCCTGCTTGAAGTACTTGGTGACCACCAGGTCCATCTCCTGGCCGAGGTCTTTCTCGCCCTGGATCAGCGGCCGGTTGATGCCGTTGTCCTCGACCACGGCGTTGATGCCGCTGCTGCCGATGTTCTGGTCGCCATCGACGCGCCAGAACTTGTGGTAGATCAGGCTGGCGTCATAGTCGTCGCGCAGTTGCCAGGAGGTGAACAGGGTCGCCGCCTGCAAATTGCCCAGTTCGCCACGGAAGGCCTCGCCGAAGCGGTGCACGCGCGAGCGGGTGCCGGTGAAGTTGGAGCGGTTGCTCTCAAGGCCGGTCTGCTCGTAGTTGCCCGAGCCGTCGCTGCCACCGCCGCCACTGCCACGGGCATAGGCGGCGCCGACCTGCCAGTTGGGGTCGAGGCGCAGGCGGATGCCGAGGTCGGTGGCCCAGGCATTGACGTCGCCGCTGTGCTTGCCGCTGGCCACTTGCTCGCCATTGACCGTGGTGCTGCTGAGGCTGTCGCGATCGCCGGTCAGCCAGGTCATGCTGCCCCAGTAATTGACGCGGTTCTGGTTGCGCCAGTTATAGGCGTCGCTGTTGGCTTCCAGGCCCAGCCAGGTGAGGTCGCCGGTGCGGGTCTTGTCCAGGGCGTCGACGGTTTCGCCAGGGTTTTTCAGGTTGCCGTCGTCGTGGGTGTGGTGGGCGCGCAGGCCGACCCAGTGGCCGGGGGTCCACTGCGTGGCGACGTCGCCGTAGAGGTGCAGGCGGTCCTTGTCTTCCGGGGCCAGCTCGGTAAGGTCGGTGCGGTACTCGCTGAAGCGCTCGGCCACGCCCAGGTTGGCGCGCAGCAGGGTGGTGTCGAAGGTCCAGTTCAGCGCTTCGATGTTGGTGTCGCGCCACATGCCATCGTCGTTGCGCAGGCGTTGGCGACCGAAGCGCAGCTGCTCGCCGGGGTAAGCGGTCAGGCCGCTGTAGCCGACCCAGAATTCGCGCATCGCCAGGTAGCTTTTGTCCGCTTCGCGGCCATTGGCACGACCGCTGTCGGACTCGGCTTCGTCGCCGGACTGGCGCAGGGTGTCGGTCTCGATGATGTCGGTGGCCGCCACCGCCTGGCCCATGGCGAAGGCGCTCCAGTTGCCGCGCTCGCCGTACACCCAGGGGCGCAGGTCCAGGCCCAGGCCGTTGACGTCACCGCCGGAGCGGGTGCCCAGGTCACGGTCGTCTTCGGATTGGCCGGTGATTTTCACGTCCAGGCCGAAGTTCTTTTCAGCAGTCATCGCCGCCAGGGTCGGGCACGACCAGAGCAGGGCAAAGCCCAGACCTACGCCTGCTTTCATCCACGGATTGAGTGTCATAGGGAGTCCTCGCCTTGTTCGGGTTGCGCTACGGCCTGCAGGGGCAGGGCACCAGGGCCTGGGCCCATGGCACCACGGGCCTGGCGTTCTTGTTGCAACAGGCGTTCAGCCTGGGCCTTCTGCGCCGGGGGGAGTTGCTGGTCGAGCTGGGCAGCCAGCTGGCGTGACTGCTCGCTGGGGTTGGCTTGCGCCAGCTGGCTGAACACCCAGGCGTTGACCAGGTCCTGGCGAATGCCGTGGCCTTCGCTGAACAGCTGGGCCAGGGCATAGTCGGCGCTGAGCTGGCCGCCGCGGGCGGCGCGGAGCAGATGATCGACGGCCTTTTGCGGGTCGACGCTGCCCAGGTAGCCACGACGGTACAGTTGGCCCAGGTAGTAATGGGCGCTGACTTCGCCGGCGTTGGCGGCGCTGAGCAGGTGGCTCTCGGCCTTCTGCGCGTCGGCCGGTACGGTCTTGCCTTCGTAGTACAGGCGGCCCAGCAGCAGTTCGGCACGCGGCTGTTCGGCGGCGCGGCCCTTGTCGATGTACTCCATCAGCTTGTCGGTGTCGCCAAGCTCGGGGAAGTCATAGAGCAATTGCGCCAGGCTGACCCAGGAGCCGGGGTTGACCGGTGCCACCTGTTCGAGCAGGGCCTGGGCGGTTTTCTCGTCGGTCTGGCCGAGGCTGCGGTCGGCCAGTACCCGGGCAACGCTGTCGACCCGGGTGGCCGGGATCGCGCCGCGCTGGTAGGCGCTTTTCACCTGTTCGAGCAGCGCTGCCTGTTGCTCGGGCTGGGCGCGTTTCTGGTAGACGGTGGCCAGCTCCACGTAGCAGATGTCGGTGCTGTTCAGGGCTGCCTTGCAGATGCGCTCGACTTCGTCCAGGTGCTGGTCGTAGGTGCCCTGGGTGCGGTACAGCAGAATCTGGGCCAGGCCGGCTTCCGGGTAGCCGGCGGTACGCCATTGGTCGATCTGCTGCTGGGCGTTGGTGCCGGAGAAGCTCTGCGGGTATTGCAGGTAGAGCATCGCCAGTGGGATCAGGGTGTTGCCCTCGCCATTGGCGAAGGCTTTTTTCAGCAGGGTTTCGGCTTCCTGGCGCTCGGCCTCGGTGGCGTCCGGCTTGGCTGCCAGCAGGCGGCCGAGGCGGGCCTGGGCGCGTGGCGAGATATCGGCGGCGGCGCGGTAGGTGGCTTCGGCTTCCTTGAGCTTGGCCGGGTCGCGGGTTTCCATCTGGATATCGGCCAGGCCGACCTGGGCTTCGCTGTAACCGAGGTCGGCGAGCTGGCGGTAATTCTGTTCAGCGAGGGCGGTGTCACCGCGCTTGAGTGCTTCGTTGGCCAGGCGCTGGTCGGGCAGGCCGGCGCAACCGGCGAGGCTGATGGCCAGGGCCAGGCTGCACAGACTGAGGATATAGTTCGACCCCTGTGGGAGCCGGCCTTGCCGGCGAAGCAAGGCGCAGCCTTGCCCATTGGGGCTGCTGCGCAGCCCATCGCCGGCAAGGCCGGCTCCCACGGAGAGGGTGGCAATCTTGGTGTTCACCGGCATGTCTCCCTTAGAGCCCACGGGCCATGGCTTTATCGATCAGCCAGTCCAGCGACGGGCCACGGTTGCTGTCCACCGCTACCGGGCGGCCGGCCAGTTCGCTGGGCAGCGACTCATCCGGCTTGATCTGCACGCGGATGTCCGACGACAGGTCTTCGCTGTTCAGGCTGGTGCTGTTGACGATCTGCCCGGTGCGGGTCTGGTCTTCGCCGGCGACGGTGAAGTGCACGCGCGAGCCCGGTTGGACGTCATCAAACTGGCGATAGCTGAAGCGTGCTTCGACGGTGGGGATGGTGGTGCGCGGGACCAGCTGGAAGATCACCTGGCCCTTGCTGGCGTACTGGCCGTTATCCACCAGCTGGCGGGCGACCACGCAATCGCAGGGGCTGGTCAGGGTGCCGCTCATCTGTTTGCCGAACAGCTCCTCGACCTTGGCCGGCTCCAGTTGCTGGTCATCCAGGTGGCCCTTGAGCATGTCCAGCATGCTGGTGCTGAACGAGGCCAATGGCGCGCCCTTGACCACCTGGCCGCCGTTTTCCACCAGGCCCTGCACGGTGCCGTCGCGCGGCATGGTGACGTTGCTGGTCGGCACGCTGACCACCCCGGCCTGGGCATGGCTGACGAAGTACAGGCCATACACCGACTTGGCGATGAAACCGAACGCCGCCACGCCGACCACGAACACGCCGAGGCTGAAGGTCACTGCCCGCAGGCGGCCAAAAGCGCTCATGCCGCCGTTGGCGTCTTTTTGTTTGCGCGCCTTGGTGAAGTTGTCGCGCTGCAGGGTGCTGAGTACATCGCCCATGGTGATCAGCTCACCCGACAGGTGCGAGGTGATGATGTGGCGCAGAGTGGCGATGTCGCGTGGTTCAAGGTTCTGGAACTGCACGCCGGTGCGGCCGCTGGAGGGGTCGAAAGAGCGCACCTGGAACTCGATGTCCATGGCCAGGCCGAGTTTGTCGACGGTGAACTGCAGGCGCCCGCGCAGCACTTCGCCGACTTTCAACGGGTGCTTGGCATGGAAGCTCAGGCCGCCGGCCGAGAGGTCATCGACCTTCACTTCCAGGGTTTCGCGGTTCTGACCCAGGTAGCGCAGCTTGGCCGGGATGCGCACCCGGGCGTGCTGGCGCTGTGCTTCGGACTCATGCACGACATTGACGTTCACGGCGGTATTCATGGCGATTTGTTCCTGTTTAATCCAATCGGGTTCCGGCTCACACGACCATGAACAGCACAGCAATGAAGATGCTGGCCGCCGAGAAGGTCATGGTCCGGGAGGACCAGGTGTTGAACCATTGTTGAAAGCTGGCGAGGTCGCGTTTGAGGGCAGTGGGCTGGCGGGTCCAGGACTGCTTGTCGAGGCGGAAGAACACGTAGATCTTCATGATCGCGCCGACGATCTGGTTGTAATAAAGAATCAGCGGGTAGGCCGGGCCGATGTTGTGGCCCGAGCACAGCAGCATGATCGTCAGGATCAACCGGGTGATGCCGATCCACAGCAGGTACACCAGCAGGAACGCCGGGCCGAACTTGAGGCTGGCGATCACCGCGACGGTCAGGCCCAGCAGGCTGGTCCACATCGACACGCGCTGGTCGAACAGCACCACGCTGGTGAACAGGCCCAGGCGGCGGATACCCAGGCCCAGGGCCCGGGAGTTCTGCCGCAGGTTGTTGCCGTACCAGCGGTACATCAGTTTGCGGCTGGCCTTGATGAAGCTCTTTTCCGGCGGGTGCTCGACTGTGTTGATCGCCGCGTCCGGCACGTAGAAGGTGTCGTAGCCCAGGCGCATGAGGCTGAACCAGCTCGACTTGTCGTCGCCGGTGAGGAACTTGAAGCGGCCCAGGCGCCAGTGCTGCAGCGAGTCGTTCTCGACGTCGGCGATGAACTCGGGGTTGGTCACCACCGCGGCGCGGAACACCGACATGCGCCCGGTCATGGTCAGCACGCGCTTGGACAGGGCCATCGAGCACATGTTGATGTGGCGCTGGGCGAAGCGCAGCTTGTGCCACTCGCTCATGATGTAGCCGCCACGCACTTCACAGAATTCATTGGTGGTCAGGCCGCCGACATTGCCGAACAGCTTGAACCAGGGCACGGTCTTGCGTACCACGCCTTCGCCGAGCACGGTGTCACCGTCGATCACCGCGACCACGGCATTTTCATCCGGCAGGTGGCGGGAGATGGCACGAAAGCCATAGGCCAGGCCGTCGCGCTTGCCGGTACCGGCAATGCGCACGAAGTCGAGGGTCACGCGCTCCGGCGGGTTGTATTTTTCCCACAGGCTTTTCACCAGCAGTTCGTCGGACATTTCCACCAGCGAACAGACCACAGTGGTCGGGTAGCCGCAGTCGATTGCCTCGCGGATCACCGAGCTGTAGACCTGGGCGGTAGTCAGGGCATCGATGCGAAAACTGGTGACCATCAGGTACACGTGGGACGGGTCGGCCGCGCTACCGAGCTTGCGCACCTTGCGCCGCAGGTAGGGGTAGACCACGTAGAGGAACAGCATGCCGCGCACAAAGTGCGTGGCACCCATGGAATAGCGCCAGATGCCGACGGCGCCGACCAGGAAAATGAAGTCCTTCGAGTCGGGGTCGAAAATGGAGTTGGGCAAGGCCAGGGCGATCAACATGAGCAAGCTCACGTAGAACAGCCAACCGGCGACCTGTAGCAGGCCGTACTTGAGCCTTTGCATGTTCTGCATCCGTATCGAATGGAAAGGGCGTTGATGCTGGGCGGGGCCGGAAGGCCCCGCCCAGCCTGCGGGTTACCAGCAGATACCTTCGGTACGGCTGGCCGGGCAGGATGGTTTGTTCATGAAACCGACCAGGTCGATGACCTGTTTGCCTTCCGGAGCCTGTTGGGCCAGGGCACGGAATTTCTCGTCGCGGTTGCCCAGGACGATCACGTCGGCGTGCTTGATCACCTGGTCGAAGTCGGCATTGAGCAGCGACGACACGTGGGGGATCTTCGACTCGATGTAGTCCTTGTTGGCGCCGTTGACCCGCGCATACTCGACGTTGCTGTCGTAGATGTTCAGGTCATAGCCCTTGCCGATCAGGCGTTCGGCCAGTTCCACCAGCGGGCTTTCACGCAGGTCGTCGGTGCCGGCCTTGAAGCTCAGGCCGAGCAGGGCGATCTTGCGCTTGTCGTGGCTCTCGATGATGTCGAAGGCGTTCTGCACCTGCGATTCGTTGCTGGTCATCAGCGAGTTGAGCAGCGGTGCTTTGACGTCCAGGCTGCCGGCGCGGTAGGTCAGGGCGCGCACGTCCTTGGGCAGGCACGAGCCGCCGAAGGCAAAGCCCGGGCGCATGTAGTACTGCGACAGGTTTAGGGCCTTGTCCTGGCAGACCACGTCCATCACCTCGCGGCCATCGACGCCGACTGCCTTGGCGATGTTGCCGATCTCGTTGGCGAAGGTGACCTTGGTGGCGTGCCAGACGTTGCAGGTGTACTTGATCATCTCGGCCACTTCGATGTCCTTGCGGATGATCGGTGCGTCGAGTTCTTCGTACAGCGATTGCAGAAGGTCGCCACTGATCTTGTCCAGCTCGCCGATGACGGTCATGGGCGGTTGGTCGTAGTCCTTGATCGCGGTGCTTTCGCGCAGGAATTCCGGGTTGACCGCCACGCCGAAGTCGACGCCGGCCTTTTTCCCCGAGCAGTCTTCGAGGATCGGGATGACCACGTTCTTCACCGTGCCCGGCAGCACGGTGCTGCGCACCACGATGGTGTGGCGGCTGGATTTTTCCCGCAGTACGAAACCGATTTCGCGGCACACCGACTCGATGTATTCCAGGCCCAGGTCGCCGTTCTTCTTGCTCGGCGTGCCGACACAGATCATCGACAGGTCGCTGTCGCGGATGGCGGCGGCAAAATCGGTGGTGCCACGCAGGCGGCCGTTGTCGATACCCTGTTGCAGCAGGGCCTCGAGGCCCGGTTCGACAATTGGCGATTTGCCTTGGTTGATCAGGTCGATCTTGGTGGTGGATACATCGACGCCAATCACTTCATGGCCACGTGCCGACAGGCAGCCAGCACAGACTGCACCCACATAACCCAAACCAAAGATGCTGATACGCATCGCATTCACCTCATGTGTTTATCACGCCGGCTCAATTAGAAGAGCCAGACCGGGTTGATTAACCAGCAGTTATTGGGCACACGGCGGCGTGGCAAAAAGATGTCACTTCACCGTGTGCAGGCATATAAGTATCAAGTGCAAAAGTGTCTGCACTTAAAGTTGGCAGCCAAAGGCCAATAATTATGGACGTGCCCTGTTATGCAGCCGTCTTTATTGCAGATCGGTTACCCGGAACTGCAGTGCTTGTTCTTTCAAGTGAATAAAATCCTTTGAAATCAACCACAAGGACGATTTGTAGGGGCGCGTTTCTCCTGGGTTCAACTGTAGGTCGGGCGACCGACACTCAAGTCAAAGTTGTCTGGATGCACAATGGCTGTGCGCTCCAGTCAATGATGTAGGTCATCTCTCACATAACGCTCGAGAATCGTTACGGGTGGTATGAGCGACGGCTGAAGGGATAAGTTCCGGGGTGAGTTCAGCGGTGGTGAAAGATTTTTTAATATTTTAGCTGATGGCCATACTTTCACTTTGATAGCACTTGGCAGTTTCGTCCCTGTTTATAAAGGACGAACTCGAGGGGGGATGTTTTTGTGCCAGTACCGGAAATTATTTTTCGAAATTCGTCAAAAAATTACGAACGGTCTTATGGCGTTTTGCGATAAAGCTAGAAGGGTGGTTTTTTGACGTCAGGATTGCGTCGATTATTCGGGCGTCATCGCTGGCAAGCCAGCTCCCACAAAAAACCTGTGTCCACTGGACCTGTGGGAGCGGGCTTGCACCGCGATTGGTGTTTACTCGTCCGCGTGATCGCGCAGGAACACCAGGTTATCCGCCTTCGACAGCTCGGCACTGTAGTAGGCTCAATGGGGTGCTATGGGTGCTTTGCTCAGGCGCCGCCTGGCGCGACATGCCCGAGCGCTTTCGGCCCTGGTCAACGGTCTACCAGCGGTTTCGAGATTACCGCAACGAAGGAACGTTCGACTGGATATTCAAACGGCTGCACATCAAGCTGAACGAGCAAGGATTGATCGACCTGGAAACCAGGATGATCGACTCCACTGCTGTATGAGCAACCCGAGCCTCATCTGGCGATGGGAAAAAAGGGAGCCTGATGAACCCTCAGACCACGCCCTGGGCGCGGAGGCCTGACGACAAAGATTCATATGCTTTGCGACGCCAATGGCGTACCGCTGCGCTTTCTGCTTTCTGCTTTCGGGCGGACAGGCCAGTGACATCTCGCACGCCCAGCCCCTGCTCGAAGAAGCCTATGTCCCCAGTTTGCGCGGTCACCCTCGCAAACGCTGTCGCTGGCTTTTGGCTGACAAGGGCTACGATGCCGAAGCCCTGCGACGCTACTGTGACCGTTACCGGATGCAGCCGGTAATCCCTCTGCGAGCCATGAAACGCAAACCCACGCCCGGCTTGCCTCGCTTGTTTGATCGGCCGAAATACCGGCAACGCAACATCATTGAACGCATGTTCGGCTGGCTGAAAGAGAACCGCCGTATTGTCACACGCTTCGACAAGCTCGCGAAAAGCTACGCAGCGATGGTCTCATTAGCTTGTGCTGTGCGGTGTTTGCGACATTACTTTTTGTACAGTGCCTAACGATATATTTTATATCTTTTTTATTTCAGCTACTGTTTGAAAACGGTTGCGAAATACAGGCGGTGCTTGATCAGATATTCCTTTCATAGGTGATCGGTTGACGCAATGCCAGTTGTCGGCTTCGTATTGCTCCCAAATCTCTGTTAACCCCACAGTGATGAGAAAAGCAGTAGCATCAGATATTGCTTTACTCCCTGCTTCCGTTAGGCTCGCTCGTATGGTAGCCAACTCGTCAGCGGTGTTTGCGAAAATCGGGTGACGTTTAGCATCGAAAAAATGGGTGACGTTTTCATTGTCAGTCACTTGCCAGGTGATTTGCTGTGTTGGAATGCCCAGGCAATTTTCGAGTTCGTTTAATATGGTTTTGCTGTTGTAGTGTAGGCCCCAAGGTGGTGTTGTAGTGCTGATGCCATGTTTAGATATCCACCGCCCGAAGTTGGTTGCGAAGCAACTGCCGATGGTCAGTATTTTTGATTCTTTATTTAGCCATCTGAAGCTGTTTCTTGTTTCGTATGAGCTTGTTGTTGAACGGGTCCACAGATTGCCTTGAAAAGCTATGTTTTTATATTGGCTCATGTTGGTGTCGTCCATTGATGGGTTGTGAATTACCTTGATTTTCAGCGACGGCAGATGACCTTTTTGATTTTAGCGCTCAAGGTAATGGAATGGACGGAAAATGGACGTAGTTCTACTCCGGTCCTAATGTAGGAAGCTCTTTATAGTGTGGGGGTGGGGTTATACGTTGCGATTATTCACGGCGATGACTAGTGGGTGTCAATCATGGTTTTAGGTTGCGTGAATGCTATGCTTTGATGTCGTAAGCATAAGGCGGCAGCATCGTATCTTCGATGGTATGCGGTGTCTTGTGCTGTCGGTTGACAGGTTGCTTGGGCTTTATGGTGTCAAAACTTTCGACTTACAACGCTATTGATATAGTTCAGGCAGTCATTAATTCTAGTGGACTGTACAGTGCTCAGATGACTGATTGAGAAATAGCGCCATTCGGAATGCTCTTCGCTTAGTTTTATTTTTTTCGTGTCTTCAATAGTGCAGTGAAAGATAAAGGCGTGTGAGTTGTAGTGTTTGTGAAAGTAAACGCCGGTTAACAATGGGGAAGAGATTTCGATACCTAGCTCTTCGATACATTCTCTCTTTAAGGCTTCATGTATGGTTTCTCCAGGTTCCAATGCCCCCCCGGAAGACCCCACGAGCAATCCCCGTAAGTCGCTTTGAGCATCAGTACCTCATTGGACTGATTGAAAATTACTGCATGTGAGCTCAGCCGGAACGTGTCGTTGAAGGCCATCAATTTTAACCTTAGTGATGTGAGACGTATGGCTTGGAAAGGATAGTTTGCTAAGGTCGATCGGCAAGACGGATGTTGTGAACATTTGTGTCTCAGGTGTCAGCTGCGCCAACCTCCAAGTTGGTCATGGAGGTTAGCCTTCCGTTCAATCGAAGTAGCTTACTCGTCCGCGTGATCGCGCAGGAACACCAGGTTATCCGCCTTCGACAGCTCGGCACTGTAGTAGTAGCCCTGCACATCGAACTGCTTGAGTTGCTCGGGGTCGTTGATGCGCTCCTGGATCACGAAGCGGCTCATCATGCCGCGGGCCTTTTTGGCGTAGAAGCTGATGATCTTGTACTGGCCGTTCTTGAAGTCGCGGAACTCGGTGTTGATCACCCGCGCCTTGAGGGCGCTGCGCTTGACCGCGCTGAAGTACTCGTTGCTGGCCAGGTTCAGCAGCAGGTCGTCGCCTTGCTCGGCCAGGGCCTGGTTCAGCCACTCGCTGATGCGCGTGCCCCAGAAGGCATACAGGTCCTTGCCACGGGCGTTGGCCAGCTTGGTGCCCATTTCCAGGCGGTAGGGCTGCATCAGGTCCAGCGGGCGCAGCAGGCCGTACAGGCCGGAGAGCATGCGCAAGTGGTCCTGGGCATAGCTGAAGTCGTCTTCGCTGAGGGTCTGGGCATCCAGGCCGGTGTACACGTCACCCTTGAACGCCAGCAGCGCCTGCTTGGCGTTGTCCGGGGTGAAGGCCGGGGTCCAGCTGCCGAAACGCGCGGCGTTGAGCCCCGAAAGCTTGTCGGAGAGGTGCATCAGCTCGCTGATCTGTGCCGGCGACAATTCACGCAGCTGTACGATCAGCTCCTGGGAATCGTCCAGGTACTGCGGCTGGGTGTAGCGCTGGGTCACCGGAGGGGTGTCGTAGTCGAGGGTCTTGGCGGGGGAAATCACCGTCAGCATCAGGTCGGCTCCTTTATTCGTGGCGCCGATTCTACGGGGCGGGGGCGGCGATCTCCAGCTATCAAGGCAATAGCCACAGACCATCCCGACACTTGGCGTTATAGTGCGCGGCGAGGAAAACGGAGAGCCCGATCGTGCGCATTGCCCTTCTCTTACTGGCTGGCCTGTTCAGCCTCACGGCCCAGGCCGCACCAGCCCCGGTCGCCACCTTCGACCGCAGCCACTGGCCGGAGCAGCTCGACAGCCCGGCGCTGTTCGATGTCGCCTCGCGTGCCGAGATCCTCGGTTTTGCCCGGGTGCTGGGCGAAAGTGAAAAGCTCGACCAGGGCGCCCTGGCGGCGCGGCTGAACCTGCGTCAGGTCAACCTGCTGTCGATCAACAGCGTGCGCCAGCGCCTGTGGCAGCGCTTGTGGCGTAACTACGACCTGGCCCAGAAGAGCTGCGAGCAGGATGCCTCGTTCTGTTATGCCATCGACGAACTGGCTGATTTTCGCAAGCAGACCGCGTCCTTCGAAGTCGCCGCCGATTCGTTCTACGCCGGTTGGGCCGAGCCGGGCCGGGCTTTTCATGAGCACTACCTGAATGAGCTGCTACGCAAGGCCGCGCTGTTCCCCCAGACTGCCAGCGAGATCGAACGCTTTTCCGACCTTGAGCGTAATGGTGACGAACTCAATGACCGGCTGTTCCTGCTGACCTTCGACGGCGGCCCGTCGCTGGCGGGCGGCAGCACCGACGGCCTGACCGAGTTCCTGCGCCGGCAAAGGCTTGGCGCTACCTTTTTCGTGCTTGGCAACAGCCTGCAGAACCGCCGCGACAAGACGTCGCTGGCTGAGCTTCGCGCACTCTACAAAGGCCAGTGCGTCGGCCTGCAAGGCTGGCAGTACCGCTCCCATGGGCAGTGGCAGGGCTGGCAGGATTCGGTGCTGCGCAGCCAGGCGCGGGTGCAGGGCGACTTGCCAGAGCAGTATGTGCCCTTGTTCAGACCGCCTTACGGCCAGCGCCGCGCCGACAGCCAGGCGTTCTTCGCCAGTCAGCATCTGCAGGTGGTGTTGTGGGATATCGACGCCCAGGATCAAGGGCCATTGAGCAGTGAGCAGTCGGCCCAGCGGGTACTGACTTTGATGCTGCTGTGGCGCAAGGGACTGATCCAGTTTCACGATGCCCAACCCAAGGCGCAGGAGGTGGTTGCCTGGTTGCTCAAGCAAACGGCGCAAAGTGGAATTGGTTGGGAAGATTGCAGGAATTTCGGCGAAAAGTCGTGAAATTGACCGGGATTCTGGACGGCAGGGAATAAAGCGCCGCACGCATTTCAGTTGACTGGATTTATGACTGTAGCGGTGCTTTGCCCCTGCGCCAAGGGCTAATTGGCCGATCGAAAAATAAACTTCAAAAATACGTAAAAATGCTTTTTTCGGTCATGGGTTTTGCGGTATTACGAAGACAGACCGCCGAACCCTGCAGCACAGGTGGCGTCCTACGGCCCATTCTTTGTTCGCAGCTCCCTACCCGTAACGACGCGGGCCTGGGGAGAACCGGCGGCCACTTCGCGGCGCAGCACCGCACAGGTATTGCGTCGTCTGGCTTCCACAAAGGTGACCGAGTATGGATGATCAAGGACGCACCAATTCCTCCAACCAGCCAATCCTTTATGTGCTCGATACCAATGTACTGATTCACGATCCAAACGCCTTGCTCAACTTCGAGGAGCACCACGTCGCCATCCCGATGACGGTGCTGGAGGAGCTCGACAAACTCAAGACTGGCAAACAGACGATTGCCGCCGAATGTCGCCAGGCGATCCGTCTGATCGACCAGACCCTGGGTGATGCCTCGCCGACCGATGTCGAGCAGGGCGTGCCGATCCAGCGTGGCAAGAGCGGCCCCAAAGGCTTCCTGTCGATTCTCATGAGCCCGCGCAACGAGCCCAACCGCCTGCTGCCGGAAAACCTCAACGACAACATCATCATCAACCAGTTGCTGGAGCTGCGCAGCCGGCGCCAGGAACTGGACGTGGTGCTGGTGACCAAAGACATCAACATGCGCCTCAAGGCCCGCGCCTGCGGGATCGCGGCCGAGGACTACAGCACCGACCAACTGGTCGACGACGTTTCCTTGCTGTCCAAGGGGTATCACAGTGTCACCGGGTCATTCTGGGACCGCGTCAGCAAGGTCGAGACCCGTCAGGATCATGGCCGCACCTGGCACCGGGTACAGATGATCGACAACCTGCCGGCCGTGCACATCAACGAGTTCATCATCGACGAACAGGGCTTCGTTGGCTGGATCAAAGGCATCAAGGATGGCGAGCTGGTGCTGCTCGACCTGCACCAGGAGCCGCTGCTGCACCAGGAAGCCTGGGGCCTCAAGCCTCGCGACATTCACCAGAGCCTGGCGCTGTTCGCCTTGCTCGACCCGGATATCCACCTGGTCAACCTGACCGGCGCTGCCGGCTCCGGCAAGACCATCCTGGCCCTGGCTGCCGCCATCGAGCAGACCATGGTCAGCAAGCGCTACCGGCGCATCATCGCCACCCGCAGCGTGCAGGGGCTGGACCAGGAGATCGGTTTCCTGCCGGGCACTGAAGCAGAAAAAATGGAGCCCTGGCTCGGGGCAATCACCGACAACCTCGAAGCCCTGCACATGGATGATGAAAACACCCATGGCAGTGTCGAGTACATCCTTGAGCGGGTGCCGCTACAGTTCAAGTCGCTGAACTACATTCGCGGTCGCAGCTTCCAGCAAAGCCTGATCCTGATCGACGAATGCCAGAACCTAACCCCGCACCAGATGAAAACCATCATCACCCGTGCCGGTACCGGTTCCAAGGTGATCTGCCTGGGTAACCTGGCGCAGATCGACACCCCTTACCTGTCCGCCACCAGCTCGGGCCTGACCTACCTGACCGAGCGCTTCAAGGACTTCCCCAACGGCGTACACATCACCCTGCAGGGCGTGCCGCGCTCGATCCTGGCCGAATACGCCGAATCGCATCTGTAACCTTTAACTGCAAGCCTGCGCTTTCGCAGGCTTGCAGTGTTTCAGTCTATGGTTGCACTGTCTCGTTGGCTGGTACTTTCTGAATGATTCGTCCGATGGGTAATATGTAGCGTGCAAGCGATCAAGGTGGTGGAGATGCCTGCCGCTAAGAGAACGCTAGCGATGTTGGCCAATTCCGCTAGCCAACCACCCAGTATGGGGAAACTGATGAACAGAGCGATGGATAGAGTGCGCACAGTCGCAAATGTCGTACCCAATTTGTTAGGGGGACAAGTGAGTTGCAAAGTGGTTGTGAGGCCCTGAGTTGTCAGGCCATAGGCGAATCCGGCGAGAAGAAAAAGTAGCGACAAGAGATTAAGCTCGAAATACGCAGGAAAAAAGCTGAGAGATCCGACTGCGAGTACTGCGAGACCAAAACACATCGACGCTATTGTGGAGCAGATACGCGAACCACTACGATAAAGGCGTGGAAACAAGAAGCCTGCAAAAATTCCGCCCAGTGCAGTTGCACTGACGATAACGCCGAAAGACGTTGCACTTTGTCCATTCCCCTTCAACAGCAAGCTCAATAGGGAGTCGTATAGGCCCAGGGCGGCTGACTGGGAAAGTATGCACATTAAAAAAATACGTGCGGTCAATTGTTTTTTGAAAAAATTATAGATTTGTCGGTTGCTGGTTTTTGGAATTAAAGGACATGTGGCCTCGCTTCTCATGATCCTTGCAGATAGTAAAGTTACGAATAGTAAACCGCACAAGCACACAAAAGCGGAAAGTAAAAAACCGGCTGACTTAAAACTCAATCCTGTGAGAATCCCAGCTGCAAGGGGGGATACGATTTTTACGGTTTGATCTATTATCATAATTAATGAAGTGTTACGGATAATCTGCGGTGCGGTCAGCAAGTTTCTTGTGAGAACGACTTCGGCCGCTGTTGAGCCAAGGTTAGATAAACCTTTTAGCATTGTAAATGCCAAAAACAACTCGACGGAAGGGGCTACAAACAGAGCGCAAGATGCAATGAAACGAATACAGAAACTGACCGAGATTATTATGCAGGGGTTGAATCGGTCTGCCAATGATCCTAGATAAGGGCCAAAGAGAAGTGCCGGAATCCCATACAAGGAAGCTGCTAATGCTAGCGTTTGTGCCGAGGCATCGAAAATGAAAGTTAGCGTCGAAAAAATGAGTATGAAGTCGAGCCATAGTACAATAGAGCTGCAGAACCGGATTCCACACAGAGAGAAGTAGTTCTTGGTGCTGATCTGTTGCACTTCAAAGGTCTCCTGGCTTGATGTACATTGTGTCATTTATCACAAATGTCATTATATTATGTTTAATGCAGAATCTTTCGAGGTCTGTTCGGTTGTTGATAAAACCAGAGCCGCTGAAGTTGAGTGATGTGTTACACAGTACTCCGACGTCGGTGGCCTCCTTGAAATTTTTAAGTAGCTCGTATGTGGCTGGGCTGTCTCTGTAAGTGATTGTCTGCACGCGAGCAGTTCCATCAACGTGGGTTATCGCTTTGAGGCGCGGGTCAATTACAGTGTAAAAAGTCAGCATAAATTTGCTTGATGTACACTCTTCGAAATGTAGTGCTGCGTCTTCCTCAAGGCAAATTGGGGCGATGGGGCGATAGTGTTCTCTGCTTTTTATTTGGTTTAGCTTGGTCGTCGTAGTTTTTAGAAAAGGAGCTGCAAAAATAGAGCGATTACCTAATGCTCGTGGACCTATTTCACATTTCCCTTGAACCCAGCATATTATCTCTCCTCTAGCTAGTTTTTGACTGACTAGGGATAATGAAAGCTTAGAAGCCTCGTATTTGGAAGGACTGTCAATAGTACGGGTATTAGAAAATTCCTGGCCAGAGTAAACACTCCAATTCAATTTTGACCTTGCAGAAAAGGTCTTGTTCGCCAAGGCTGCGGCCCCTATGGCGACCCCAGTATCATTTGTGCAGGGTGGGACAAAAATATCTGTGAACAACTCGGAAGACTTCCATTTTTTATTCCAGTCACAGTTTAGTCCACAGCCGCCTGCTATTAATAATGGTCTTTTTTTTTGGATGTGTTTTCTAAGTCGTCTTGAAATGAGTTCGAATAGCGAGTTGGATATCTTTCTTGCAAGGTCGCAAAAGTCCTGACTTTGAACACCAATATTGTAATATTTGCTGGCTTTTAGGTCTGATTTAGAAAAGCTATCAATGGGGGAAGGGGTGTCAAGGATGTAACTAAGTAGTAGTCGCTCATCATCGGTGATCTCAGCATTTCTGCCAAAAGCTGCGAGAGCCATCATTTTTCCGGCATCTCCCAATCGACAGTATCCTTTAGGTAGGTCGAAATTAGGGTCTGCGACGCCGAATGCAAATGAGTATCTCAATCCAGGGCTTTGAATTATATCCTCCAATAACTCGATGCTCAGATCCTTTCGAATTAAATAGAGTTTTCCTATGAAACCTTCGAGGAGCAGTACATAGCAATCTGTTGAATCGGCGTATGGGGATAAAGCATAGGAACATATGATATGTGAAAGTTCATGGCTGCAATATAACCAGGGGATGTTGTCCCGTTGTTCAAGCTTGTAATTGAGCCCGAGATAGCCTCCGTCGGTGGGGGCACTCCGTGGGTCATTCTCCCGCGCCCATCCACTTACGGCTATTACATCAACGCTACTGGACGAAGCGGAAAATCCCCTCGCGAGGTTGGTAGGAGTGTTATAGGAATATCTGGGGTTGTTATCCTTTTCGGCCTCATAGCTAAATACAAGCTCGTCATTGTTGACAAAGCAGATGTGGCCATCGTGTCCAGTGTTAAAACTAACTATTTTCATGTGTCATCCTTGGTCGAAGCCAAAAAAGGTACATGTTGCTAAAGGTGCTAGGGTTTGCTACTTCAAATTCGTGCCATCGATTGAGTAGAGATTTGATGTCGCGAATTGTATTGAACTTCGAAAATGACGGTCCTTTTGATGCTGAATTATTTAGTTCAAAGCCTGCGAAATCCAAATTGTATAAGCGTATAAGATTGTAAATCTTGCGAGTGGTGAAAGGGATTTCACAGGGGTTGAAAAGGAGATCCATACAGCCTTGGATCGAGTAAAAATCTTTAGAGTAGATAAGGTTTTCCAATTGTTTAGGGTAGAGTGTAATTGCTAAATTTCTAATAGAAGGGATGTTGTCAGGTGTGTAAGGGATTTCGTGCTCTTTGCATTTTGATTTTAGGATTTCTAAAGTTGCTCTCGCATACTTGCTGTAGAGGCCAAGTTTTATAATTCCGTCAGGAGCAAGTACTGAAAGTAATACCTTGAGGGTTCGCGCTGGTTGTTTGAGATGATGTAATACGCCGATGCACTCGATGATCTTAAATTTTATACCAAGGCTAGGTGTGTCGGAGATGCTGCAGTGAATGAATTTTACGTTCTTAATTGAGTATAGGTTTTTTTGTTTGTTTGCATGTCGAAGGCTTGGCAGGCTCACATCTACGCCGATTACCTCGGTGTCCGGATAGTTTAATGCAAGCTGTATGGCATGGCGGCCGGTTCCACAGCCGGCTACCAAAATGCGCTTATTGGTCCATGATTGGGTGCTTGGGTTCAGCCCTGTATTGGAAAAATAATCATCTAGGGTACTTGGGGTGTGCAGGGGAAGCTGTTTCCAGTGAGGGTAGGGGTTTGATTCATAGAACAGCCTAAGTTTGTCACGATTAATACTGTGTAATAACTTTGGGTGTGGCTTTGTCCTAGGGGTGTATGTGAATTTATCATTCTCTGTTTTAATTTCAATGTCTGTTGTTCTTGGATTTGATGGGGCTGTGATCGAGGTTTCTGCGGTTGTCGTGGAACCTTGTCTTGTAGTGGGGGAGTTGTCGTGGGTGACGTGTATTCCGTTGGAAAGGAGATTTTGAATTCTCAAGGTTTCAAAAATATAAGCTTGGTGGGATGTAAGTTCTCCATGGCTAGATAGTTCGTGTAGCGCTTTGTTTAAAAGACTCAGGCCATGCTCTATAGTCGGATTGGCGACTGATTGTGTATTCAAAAGCGAAGCAAAAAGTGGGTAGTGTTCAAATGCAGATAATAGGTGTAAGTAGTTGGCCGGATGAGAGGAGTCAAAATAGTCTTCGCAAGCGATAATGTCGAGGTATGCGTCAGATACTGCCTGAAGGTCTACGTTGGAGATCGTTGCAACTTTCTCTAGTGTTCTGGCTGATTGTCGATCTACTCCGGCACAGTTCGACTTCCTGATTACTTCTAGATACCGAACTGCAGTTGAATATTCAGCAGTGTCCTGAGCTTCTATTGCTTTTTCATAGGCCCAAAGTGCTAAAGTAGTGTCGCAGGTCTTCTCGCAAATCCGGCCAAGGTTTGTGAAGTAGGTTGAACGTCCTTTTGCAGTTTTATGGACTAGTGAGCATGCTTTTCTGTAATAGGCCGTTGAGTGCTCTAGGTTTCCTAATTTTTCGTGTAATACACCTAGGTTGTTTAAGGTTTTGAAATTGTCGCTATACAGATCTAAGCTTCTGTTATATGACTCTTCGCAGGCGATGAGGTTATCGTGTTTGATAAAACTATCTCCCGCGACTCTTTCGCACTCGGAGGCTGCAAGTAGAGTTTCAGATTTGTCCATGTCATGCTTATCCTCTACAAGAGCTTTTGTATTGCCGGTGATAGAGGGTCGGAGTATCCAGAACCTGCCGCTGCCACGAAGATAGAATGTTCTTTCACTCCATCGATGCAGACCATATCGTTCAGCATGTCATCAATGAAATAGCCAGTGACCCAAGTGTTCAATTCATAAGCGGTAGCGACTAAGTTAAAGGTTTGAGATAGATGGCCTACGTCCAAGAGAGCGGAGCGATAGGCCCTAGAGTGGGGATACTTCCACCAAAGCTTGTCAAATCTAGATGTCATAACGATTAGAAAGGATGCATCGCTTGCAAATGCCTGGTGGCAAAGCGCTATATTTAAGTGTTCTATTTTATTACTTACCAAAGTTAGCGCGTGTTGATGTGAACGGTAATGGTAGATACCTCTTTCGAGGCTATTTACATTCAATGCTATTAGGTAGGCTTCGGTTGCCTGAAGGCAGCCAGCGCTGGGCGAGGAGCGTCGATAGCCAACTGTTTTAACTCCACGTGCGGCTAGATCGAGCTGATGAGAGTCTCCGTGAATTTTTCCAAATGTTGCGAACAATAGGTTGGAGACGATTTCGAGGTCAATTTTACTATTTTTGAAGTGACGGCTTGTTCTCCTTTGTTTCAGAGTTCTCACCAAAGAAGCACTTAGCTTAGATAGAGAGTCAGGTGGTAGAGGAAAGGTTTTCCCTTCGCGCTCTGTGTCAACAGTTGGCATTCGCTCAGCTATACTTTCACAAAATGCTACATAGCCCGTCTCTGGGTTTTCAGTTTCATTAGATAAATCTGACGGAAAATTGTGCTTGCTACCCAAGTGAAAAATTCTGGCTATATCATCCCAGCCCCAGTTGCTCTGAGTGTATGCGTCGGGTAGTGAAGCATTTACGCTGGTTTCTAAAAATCCAGCCTCAATTAGAGTATCGTCCTCGGCGGCTGGGTTGTAGGGTAGTAGTCGTGATGTGCTTAGTTCGTAAAATCTATCTAGGAATCGGCGATCAAAAAAATCATATTGATGTCCTGTTTGCAAATTCCAAGCGACAAATCTACCTTTGCTGACGGTGAAAATTATATTCTCATTGATGTTGTATTCATTCATGTAATTGTCTCCGGATTGGGCAGGTATGACCTGCCCAATATCAAGATTAACTTACAAGTGCCTGCTTATCATTCAGTCTTGTGACCAAGATGTGGTAGGCGTCGTTCGACAGTGAACTAAGATGGCTCTGCATGATGATTTTTTTCATGTGAATCCCTCGTTGTTGTTGGTGAGGCTTGATGGCCTCATGTGTGAGGATAATTTTGCTCTGGTCAATGTCAATATTAGATGTGGTCAGGAGAATCTTATAAGGTTGTAAGATTATTCGTGGTTTTTATGTGTTTTAAGTATCAGTAAGTTAGAGGGTTTTCTATTTCATGTGCAGGGTGATCCGTTGAAGTTAATTCTGGGTATGGCGACCTTTAGTGCTCTCAACGCAAGATCTATATTCAGCCGTACGCCCCAATGAAGCGCCTTGACGCTGGCCCAGGCTATTTTTCGCTTCGAAGACCTGACCCCAGGGTTTACACTCTTTGCTCCTGAACAGGAGGAAAGCTGTGCTCACTCATCTCGATTCCCAAGGTCGCGCCAATATGGTCGACGTCACCGATAAAGCCGTGACTTCGCGTGAGGCCGTGGCCGAAGCGCGGGTGCGCATGCTCCCGCAAACCCTGCAGATGATCGTCGAAGGCGAGCACCCCAAGGGCGACGTGTTTGCCGTGGCGCGCATTGCCGGCATCCAGGCGGCAAAGAAAACCAGCGACCTGATCCCGTTGTGCCACCCGTTGCTGCTGACCAGCGTCAAGGTCGAACTCAGCGCTGAAGGCAACGACACCGTTTACATCGTCGCCCGCTGCAAGCTGGCCGGGCAGACCGGCGTGGAAATGGAAGCCCTGACCGCTGCCAGCGTCGCGGCCCTGACCATCTACGACATGTGCAAGGCGGTCGACCGCGGCATGATCATCGACGGCGTGCGCGTGCTGGAGAAACTGGGCGGCAAGAGCGGCCATTACCAGGCGGATGAAGTGAAATGAGCATTAAGGTGATGTATTTCGCCCGTTATCGGGAAGCTCTGGGTGTTGATGCCGAGAAGCTCGAGGGTTCGTTCGCTACCCTGGATGACGTACGCAAGGCACTGGTCGCAAAGGGCGGCAAGCATGATGTGCTGAGCGAACAGAACCTGATGTGCGCGCGTAACGAAGAGCTGTGCAAGCTGGATGAGCCGCTCGAAGACGGTGACGAAGTGGCGTTCTTCCCGCCCGTGACCGGAGGCTGAGCATGAGCGTTCGAGTCCAGAGCGAACCCTTTGATCCGGGTGTCGAAGTCAATGCCATGCACGCGGCGAATGTCGGCGTTGGTGCGGTGGTCGGCTTTGTTGGCTATGTGCGCGACTTCAATGATGGCCAGGAAGTGGCGGGGATGTTCCTCGAACACTACCCGGGCATGACCGAAAAGGCCCTGGCCAAGATCGTGGTTGAAGCCGAGGCGCGCTGGCCACTGCTCAAGGTCGAGGTGCTGCACCGCATCGGCGGTCTTGAACCGGGTGAGCCGATCGTTTTTGTCGGTGTTGCCAGTGCCCATCGCCAGGCCGCGTTCGACGCCTGCAACTTCATCATGGACTACCTCAAGACCCGCGCGCCGTTCTGGAAGAAGGAACAGACCGGGGACGGCCCGCGCTGGGTCGAAGGCAAGCAGAGTGATGAAGAGGCTGCCGGGCGCTGGTAACCCTGTGGGAGCTGGCTTGCCAGCGATCGAGCGCGTAGCGGTCGCAATGCAGGCAACACCTGATGTGCTGATTGCACTAGCTCCCACAATGCTTTTGCTTGTTGAGTTTTCATACCAAAAAGTCCAGTATGGAATTATAAGTACAAAATAATTCCAGGCCGACCCTTGCCTGCCCCTATTCCTCTGTCTTGCAACACACCTCCAACAACGAGCGAGAGAGACCCGTCATGAACAAGTTCACCCTGATCAGCGGTCTGGCCTTGAGCCTGGTGGCCAGCAGCAGTCTGTTCGCCGCTGGGGATACCCTGCGCCTCGGCATCGAAGCCGCCTACCCACCCTTTGCCTCGAAGAATGACAAGGGCCAGATCGTCGGTTTCGACTACGACATCGGCAATGCCCTGTGCGCCCAGATGCAGGTCAAGTGTGAGTGGAAAGAGGTCGAGTTCGACGGTCTGATCCCTTCGCTGAAAGTGAAGAAAATCGACGCCGCCCTGTCGTCGATGACCATCAGCGAAGAACGCAAGAAATCCGTGGACTTCACCCACAAGTACTATTTCACTTCATCGCGGCTGGTGATGAAGAAAGGTGCGGTGGTCGATGATCAGTACGCGAGCCTCAAGGGCAAGACGGTTGGCGTGCAGCGCGCGACCACCACTGATCGCTACGCCACCGAAGTGTTCGAACCCAAGGGCATCAAGGTCCAGCGTTACGGCAACAACGAAGAAATCTACATGGACCTGGCATCCGGACGGGTCGATGCGATTTTTGCCGACACCATCCCGCTGGAAGACTTCCTGTCGATGCCACGCGGCGCGGACTATGCCTTTACCGGCCCTGAGCTGAAAGATCCGAAATACGTCGGTGAAGGTGCCGGGATTGCCGTGCGCAAAGGCAACGGCGAGCTGGTCAGCAGGCTCAACAAGGCCATCGACGATATTCGCGCCAGCGGCGAATACCAGAAGATCCAGGCCAGGTACTTCAAATCCGATATCTACGGCGACTGATCGCCGCCTCACTCAAGGCCTGAAGGTAGTCAGGCCTTGAGTTCCTTCAGGTGCTTGTACACCGTCGCCCGTCCCATCCCCAGCACATTGGCCACATAGTTGGCCGCACTCTTGCCCTTGAACGCGCCTTCGGCATGCAGGGCCAGCACCAACTCGCGCTTGTGGTCGCGGCTGAGCAGGTTGAGGCTCAGTTGCCGCTGGCGCAGCCAGCTGTTGAGGAAGGTGTTGATGCGCTCCTGCCAGTCATCGCGGAACAGTGCATCGGGCTGCGGGATCAGCTTGCTCGGCGAAAGGAACAGGTCGAGCGCCGCCTTGGCGTTCTCGAACAGGGAAATGTTCAGGTTGATGCACAGCACCGCCAGCGGCTTGCCGGCCGGGTCGCGCAGCACGGTGCTCAGCGAGCGGATCTTCTGGCCGTCCCAGTTGAGCTTTTCGTACGGGCCGATATTGGTTTCGTCGGTACCTTCCTCGAACATGTCCTCCAGGGCCGCATCGTCGCCTACCTCGCGCTTGGACAGGTTGTTGGCGATGTAGTCGATCTTCTGGCTGCGCAAATCGTGCAGCACCACTTCGGCGTGGGGGAAGAACAGGGTGGCGATGGCGTCGGCGATGGCCCGGTAGTTGTGCAGGGCTGGATCGGGGCGGGGTGTGGGCATTCGGGCAGGCTCCAGGCGGTGTCAGCGCCCTTGGCAAAAGGGCGCTGGGAGTGTGCCGCAATCGCGGCCGGGCGTCACCCTTGCAGGCGGTGCGGCGACAGCATTGCGGCGTTCAAGCCAAAGCCCTTGAGTGCTTCGGGCAAGTCCTCGCCACGCACCAGGGCCGCGCTGGCCTGGCCCATGGCCGGCGAGGTCTGGATACCATAGCCACCTTGCGCGGCGACCCAGAACAGGCCGGGAACCTGCGGATCGAATCCGGCGACCAGGTCGCCGTCGGCAACGAAGCTGCGCAACCCGGCCCAGGTGCGGGTCGGGCGACGAATGCTCAGGGTGGTGGCTTCTTCGATCTGGTAGATGCCCATGGCGATGTCCAGCTCTTCGGCCTGCACGTCATGAGGCTCGACCGGGTCGGCATTGGCCGGTGAACCGAGCAGCATGCCGGCGTCGGGCTTCATGTAGAACGACTCATCGAGGCTCACCAGCATTGGCCAGGCATGGCTGTCGATGCCTTCGGGGCCGGCGAAGATGAACGCCGCGCGACGCTTTGGCTGCAAGCCCAGCGGCTGGGCACCGGCCAGTTCCCCAAGCTTGTCGGCCCAGGCACCGGCGGCATTGATCAGCACAGGGGCGCTGAAGGTGCCACGGCTGGTCTGCACCTGCCAGAGGCCGTCGGCATCGCGGCTCAGTTGCTGCACTTCGCAGTCGCTGTGCACTTCACCTTGCTGACGGCGAATACCACGCAGGTAGCCCTGGTGCAGGGCGTCGGTGTCGATGTCACTGGCGCTCGGGTCGTACAGGGCGCCATGAACCTTGTCGCGGCGCAACACTGGCAGGCGCGCGCAGGCCTGCTCGGCGCTGAGCAGCTCGACTTCAGGCACGCAGGCCTTGGCGTTCTGGTACTGGCGCTGCAGCTCTTCAGGGTCGCCGTTGAGGTCGACGGTCATTTCCCCGCGAGGGCTGAGCAACGGGTGCTCGGCGAAGCCCGCAGGCGGATGGTCGAAAAACTCACGGCTGGCCAGGGTCAGCGCGCGGACCTGCGGTGTGCCATAGGCTGCGGTGTACAGCGCGGCCGAGCGGCCGGTGGAGTGGTAACCCGGCTGCGACTCGCGCTCAAGCAGCAGCACCCGCCCGTGGCCGGCCAGCCAGTAACCTGTGGAGGCACCGGCAATACCGGCGCCGATGATGATGAAATCAGCGTGTTGCATGGAGGTTTCCTCAGTCGGCGCGTTGCAGGCGGTACAGGGCGTTGGCCAGGGCGATGTCTTCCAGGCCCAGGCCGATGGAGCGGAAGAAGGCATGGCGCTGGTAGTCCGGTTTTTTCGCGGTACCACTGATCAATTGCGCCAGGTCGCCGACGATCGCTTCGGCTTGCCAGCCATGTTGCTCGGCGGCGATGCGCATCTCACCGGCGCTGCCTGGGGTGGTTACCCGGTAGTCGCAGTAGACGTCCATCTCGTTCAGGGTCGCTGGCGGCACTTCATGAGCGCGCACGGCGTTGGTGCTGATCGAGGTGATCAGCGCAGGCTTGCTCAGCTGGCGCGGGTCGAGCACCGGGCTGGCCGAGGAGGTGCACAGCAGGATCACGTCGGCATCCATCACTGCCTGCTCCAGGCTCTCACTCAGCACCAGGCGTGGATCGAGATCGGTCAGGGCCTGGCGCTGCTCGGCCGTCTGTTCGCCCAGGCTTGGCGAATACAGGCGGATGTCCTGCCACTCGCGCAGGCCGCGGGCGTAATGCAGGTGCGCGCGGGCGATCGGGCCGCTGCCGATCAGGGTCAGGCGCCGGGCGTCAGTTGCGGCCAGGGCATCGACGGCCACGGCGGTGGTGGCGGCGGTGCGGGCGCTGGTCAATTCGCCGGCATCGCAGAGCATCAGCGGTTGGCCGCTGTCCATGGACATCAGCAGGGTCCAGGCGGTGACCAGCGGACCCTGTTCGCGGACGATGTAGGGCGAGGTCTTGACGCCGTACACGCGCTCTTCGGCCAGTACGCCGCCGTAGTTGATGAAGTCGCCCTTGCCGGCCGGGAACTCCACCAGTTGCTGGGGCGGTTGCACTGCCTGCCCGGCCGCCAGGTCACGGAACAGGTTGCGCAGGATCTGCGGGACATCCACCTGGGCGAGCAGTTGGCGAGCGTGCTGTTGATCGATGACGAGAGGCGCAGACATGCGAAGCTCCAAATGAACTATTTTGTCTATTATGGACTTTTAGTTTATTTGGGCAATATAGGGCGGTGTAAAAAGCATCGCGGGGCACGCCCGCTCCTACCGGATGGGGTAGGAGCGGGCGTGCCCCGCGATAGGCTCAACGCAATCAGTGATGCTTGCGCGGTACCGGCTTGAGCAGCTCGGTCGGCGGCATCTCGCAGCTGATCTTGCGTCCCAGCAGCTCCTCGATGGCCGGCAGCTGGTAGGAGTCATCTTCACCGGCAAAGCTGATCGACACGCCGCTGGTGCCGGCACGACCGGTACGGCCGATGCGGTGCACGTAGTCGTCCGGGTCTTCCGGCAGGGTGAAGTTGATCACATGGCTGATACCGTCGATGTGGATCCCGCGGCCAGCCACGTCGGTGGCCACCAGCACGGTGATGCGCCCTTCGCGGAAGCTCTCGAGGGTCTTGATGCGCTTGTGCTGCGGTACGTCGCCCGACAGCTGGGCGGCGTTGACACCGTCGCGCACCAGGCGTTCTTCGATGCGCCGTACTTCGTCCTTGCGGTTGGCAAAGACCATCACCCGTTCCCACTTGTTCTCGGTCACCAGGTTGTACAGCAGCTTGTACTTGTCGCTGCCGGCCACGGCATAGACGTGCTGCTCGACGGTTTCGCTGGCAACGTTCTCCGGCTCGATCTCGACGATGGCAGGGTCGGTGGTCCACTGCTTGGCCAGGTTCATCACGTCTTCGGTGAAGGTTGCCGAGAACAGCAGGGTCTGGCGTTCGCTCTTGGGTGGGGTCTGGCGGATGATCTGCCGCACCTGGGGGATGAAGCCCATGTCGAGCATGCGGTCGGCCTCGTCCAGTACCAGCACCTCGACCATGTCCAGGTGTGCTTCGCCGCGCTGGTTGAAGTCCAGCAAGCGGCCCGGGGTGGCCACCAGGATGTCGCAGTGGCGGGCTTCGAGGGCCTTGAGCTGCTTGTCGAAGTCCATGCCGCCGACGAAGGTCATGACGTTGAGGCCGGTGTATTTGGTCAGCGCCGCGGCGTCCTTGGCGATCTGTACCACCAGCTCGCGGGTCGGGGCGATGATCAGTGCCCGTGGTTCGCCCATGTAGCGCTCTTTCGGCGGCGGGGTCTGCTGCAGCTGGGTGATGATCGAGATCAGGAAGGCCGCGGTCTTGCCGGTACCGGTCTGGGCCCGGCCGATGGCGTCTTTGCCGCGCAGGGTGTAGCCCAGGACCTGGGCCTGGATCGGCGTGCAGTAAGGGAAGCCGAGGTCGTGGATCGCATGCATCAGCTCGGGCGAGAGCTTGAAGTCATGGAAACGGGTCTTGCCTTCCTGCGGCTCGACGGCGAAGTCTTCCAGCTTCCAGGTGGAGGCTGCGGGTTTTGGCTTGCGCTCACGGCGCGGCTTGGCCTCGGCCGGTTTCTCGGCGCGGGCCGGGGCCGGTGCAGGGGCTGCGGCCTCGGTCTTGAGCGGAGCCGACGGGGCAGGGGCCTGGAGTGCTGCGGGCGGCTGCATCACGGGGGCAGCGGTTTCGGTGGCGAGTTGCTCAACCTCGCTCTTGCCGAACATCTTCTTGAGTGCTTTGAGCACGGTCATCTCATCAATTGGTTAAGGAATGTACGCCGGGCAGTGTAATGCAAGAATCGGGCGCGGCGTAGTGGATTGCACTGACAACTACAGGGAACGCTTCTTTTAGCGCAGGCGTTCGGCCAGCCAGACGGCGATATCGCGAATTTCTTCCTGCAGCACTTCGTGCTCCATCGGGTATTCGGCCCACTTGGCGCTGACGCCCCAGTTCTTCAGGTGTTCGTAGGCGCTGCGCCCCATGGCCGGTAGCACTACCGGGTCGTGTACACCGTGCAGGCACAGGGCCGGGGTCCTTTGCTGACAGGCGCTCAGTTCGCGTTCCTGGGCGAAGGTCGGGGCATAGGTCGAAAGCGCCAGTACACCGCCCAGGGCTTCTTGCCACTTTATATAGGCCGTGTGCAGTACCACCGCGCCGCCCTGGGAGAAGCCGGCGAGGATGATGCGCGACAGGGCCACGCCTTTTGCCTGTTCGGCCTTGATCAGTTCGATCACCTGCTCGGCCGATTCCTGCAGCTGCTCTTCATCAATGGCCCGCGCCGGGCTCATGGCCTTGATGTCATACCAGCTGGGCATTGCATAGCCGCCGTTGATGGTCACTGGCCGGGTGGGCGCCTGGGGCATGACGAAGCGGGTGGTCAGCAGCACTTCCTGCAAGGCCTCGGCGACCGGCATGAAGTCGTAACGATCGGCCCCCAGGCCGTGCAACCAGATCACACAGGCATCAGCGTTTTTTTGTGGTTCGAGAATCAGCGGGTGGGTCATGACTGCTCCGAAAGTGTGCGCGCGCTCTTGTTTGCGTGCATGAAATGAAGGCGCGTCGGGTAAATCCGGGAAAAACCTGTCGCAACGCTGCAAGTTTCCCTCTTGACGTGAACTGAAACGCTTTAGCCCCTCAGTGTGGTACGCGCTTTGCTATGAAACTCCTGATGCGAGGTTACACGTTTTGGACGGTAACACCCGTTAGCGGTCCCCAAGGCTGTCACAGAACAGCGCATTGCGCCAATTGACCCAAAAACAAGCCAACACGGGTCGGATGCGCCTCATAAGGGTGCGGTGCAATCCCGGCTCACACAACAAGAGCAAAACTGGAGGTTTGAATGAAGATGTTGAAATCCACACTGGCAGTGGTTACCGCTGCTACCGCGTTGAGTATCAGCGGTTTCGCACAGGCAGGTGCGACCCTGGACGCAGTACAGAAGAAGGGATTCGTTCAATGTGGTGTCAGTGACGGTTTGCCGGGCTTCTCGGTTCCGGATGCCAAGGGCAACATCGTCGGTATCGACGCTGACGTCTGCCGCGCGGTGGCTGCTGCAGTGTTCGGCGACGCCAAGAAGGTCAAGTTCAGCCAGCTCAACGCCAAGGAGCGCTTCACTGCGCTGCAGTCCGGTGAAGTCGACGTGCTGTCGCGCAACACCACCTGGACCAGCTCCCGCGACGCCGGCATGGGCCTGGTGTTCGCCGGTGTTACCTACTACGACGGCATCGGTTTCCTGGTCAACAAGAAGCTGGGTGTTTCCAGCGCCAAGGAACTGGACGGGGCAACCATCTGCATCCAGGCCGGTACCACCACCGAGCTCAACGTCTCCGACTACTTCCGCGCCAATGGCCTGAAGTACACCCCGATCACCTTCGACACTTCCGACGAGAGCGCCAAGTCGCTGGAATCCGGCCGTTGCGACGTGCTGACCTCCGACAAGTCGCAGCTCTACGCACAGCGCTCCAAGCTGGCCGCCCCGGCTGACTACGTGGTACTGCCAGAGACCATCTCCAAGGAGCCGCTGGGCCCGGTAGTGCGCAAAGGCGATGAAGAGTGGTTCAGTATCGTCAAGTGGACCCTGTTCGCCATGCTCAACGCCGAAGAGATGGGCATCAGCTCGAAAAACGTCGAAGCCGAAGCCAAGGCCACCAAGAACCCTGACGTGGCCCGTATGCTCGGCGCCGATGGCGAGTACGGCAAAGACCTGAAACTGCCGAAGGACTGGGTAGTACAGATCGTCAAGCAGGTCGGCAACTACGGTGAAGTCTTCGAGAAAAACCTGGGCAAGGAAACCCCACTGCAAATCGACCGCGGTCTGAACGCCCTGTGGAACAACGGCGGCATCCAGTACGCGCCACCGGTGCGCTGACGCTTGCAGCCTGCGGCGGCATTCGGCCGCCGCAGGCTGTTCGGTTCCCTTCCTTTCGGGGCATTACATGCAAAATAATATCGGCGCACCCAAGGGACTATCCCTGAGCGATCCACGTGTGCGTGCGTGGCTGTTCCAGATCCTCACCGTGGTCGCGGTGGTCGGTCTGGGCTGGTACCTGTTTCACAATACCCAGACCAACCTGCAACACCGCGGGATCACTTCGGGCTTCGACTTCCTTGAACGCAGTGCCGGCTTTGGCATCGCCCAGCACCTGATTCCCTATACCGAACAGGACAGTTATGCGCGGGTCTTCGTCATCGGCCTGCTCAACACCCTGCTGGTAACCTTCATCGGCATCATCCTCGCGACCCTGCTGGGCTTCATCATCGGTGTGGCGCGACTGTCACCGAACTGGATGATCAGCAAGCTGGCCACGGTGTATGTCGAGACTTTCCGTAACATTCCACCGCTGCTGCAGATCCTGTTCTGGTACTTCGCGGTGTTCCTGACCCTGCCGGGACCGCGGGGTAGCATCAATCTCAACGACACCTTCTTTATCAGCAACCGGGGCCTGAACATGCCCGGTGCTTCCATGGCCGAAGGATTCTGGCCATTCGTCGTCGCCGTGGGGCTGGCCATCATTGCCATTGTGGTGATGGTGCGCCTGGCCAACCGGCGCTTTGAGGCCACCGGCGAGCCGTTCCACAAATTCTGGGTCGGCCTGTTCCTGTTCTTCGGTATTCCGGCGCTGTGCGTGCTGCTGTTCGGCGCGCCGGTGCACTGGGAAATGCCGCAGCTCAAGGGCTTCAACTTCGTCGGCGGCTGGGTGCTGATCCCGGAACTGCTGGCCCTGACCCTGGCGCTGACCATCTACACCGCAGCCTTTATCGCCGAGATCGTGCGTTCGGGCATCCGTTCGGTGAGCTACGGCCAGACCGAAGCGGCCCGTTCCCTGGGCCTGCGCGAAGGGCCGACGCTGCGCAAGGTGATCATTCCCCAGGCCCTGCGGGTGATCATCCCGCCGCTGACCAGCCAGTACCTGAACCTGGCGAAGAACTCGTCGCTGGCGGCCGGTATCGGCTACCCGGAAATGGTCTCGCTGTTCGCCGGTACCGTGCTCAACCAGACCGGTCAGGCCATCGAGGTGATCGCCATCACCATGAGCGTCTATCTGGCCATCAGCATCAGCATTTCCCTGCTGATGAACTGGTACAACAAGCGCATTGCGCTGATCGAGCGGTGAGGACAAGCGCATGAGTACCCATGTTTTCAAACCTGATATGCCGCCACCGGTCAAAGCCGTCGGCGTGATGGCCTGGATGCGCGCCAACCTGTTCTCCAGCTGGCTCAACACCCTGCTGACGCTGTTGGCCGTGTACCTGGTGTGGCTGATCGTACCGCCGTTGCTGCAGTGGTCGATCTTCGACGCCAACTGGGTCGGCACTACCCGCGCCGACTGCACCAAGGAGGGCGCCTGCTGGGTGTTCATCCAGCAGCGCTTCGGTCAGTTCATGTACGGCTACTACCCGAGCGAGCTGCGCTGGCGTGTCGATCTGACTGTCTGGCTAGCGGTCATCGGCGCTGCGCCGTTGTTCATCTCGCGCTTCCCGCGCAAGGCGGTTTACGGCCTGGGCTTTCTGGTGCTGTACCCGATCGTCGCCTACACCCTGCTGCACGGCGGCTACCTGGGCCTGGCCACGGTACCGACCAACCAGTGGGGCGGGTTGATGCTGACCCTGGTGATCGCCACCGTGGGCATCGTCGGTGCCTTGCCGCTGGGGATCTTGCTGGCGCTGGGGCGGCGTTCGAACATGCCGGCGGTGAAGGTGGTTTGCGTGACCTTCATCGAGTTCTGGCGCGGCGTGCCGCTGATTACCGTGCTGTTCATGTCCTCGGTGATGCTGCCGTTGTTCCTGCCCGAAGGCATGAGCTTCGACAAGCTGCTGCGGGCCATGATCGGGGTGATCCTGTTCCAGTCGGCGTACATCGCCGAGGTGGTGCGCGGCGGCTTGCAGGCCATTCCCAAGGGCCAGTACGAAGCTGCTGCGGCCATGGGCCTGGGCTACTGGCGTTCGATGGGCCTGGTGATTCTGCCGCAAGCCCTGAAGCTGGTGATCCCCGGCATCGTCAACACCTTCATTGCCCTGTTCAAGGACACGAGCCTGGTGATCATCATCGGCCTCTTCGACCTGCTCAACAGCGTCAAGCAGGCCGCTGCCGACCCGACCTGGCTGGGCATGGCGACCGAGGGCTATGTATTCGCCGCCCTGGTTTTCTGGATTTTCTGTTTCGGTATGTCCCGCTACTCCATGCATCTGGAGCACAAGCTGGACACAGGCCACAAGCGTTAGGAGTGTTCCCATGAGTGAAGCGATCAAACAGCCTGTGAGCCCTGAAGGCATTATTCAGATGCAGGGCGTGAACAAGTGGTACGGCCAGTTCCACGTGCTCAAGGACATCAACCTGAATGTCCGTCAGGGCGAGCGTATCGTGCTGTGCGGGCCGTCGGGCTCGGGCAAGTCGACCACCATCCGTTGCCTCAACCGCCTGGAAGAGCACCAGCAGGGGCGCATCGTCGTCGATGGCGTGGAACTGACCAACGACCTCAAGCAGATCGAAGCGATCCGCCGCGAAGTCGGCATGGTGTTCCAGCATTTCAACCTGTTCCCGCACCTGACCATCCTGCAGAACTGCACCCTGGCGCCAATGTGGGTGCGCAAGATGCCCAAGCGCAAGGCCGAGGAAATCGCCATGCACTATCTTGAGCGGGTGCGTATTCCGGAGCAGGCCAACAAGTTTCCGGGGCAGCTTTCCGGTGGTCAGCAGCAACGGGTCGCGATTGCCCGGGCGCTGTGCATGAAGCCGAAGATCATGCTGTTCGACGAACCGACTTCGGCGCTGGACCCGGAGATGGTCAAGGAAGTGCTCGATACCATGGTTGGCCTGGCGGAAGACGGCATGACCATGCTCTGCGTGACCCACGAGATGGGCTTTGCCCGCACCGTGGCGAACCGGGTGATCTTCATGGACAAGGGTGAGATTGTCGAGCAGGCAGCACCGGACGACTTCTTCGACCGGCCGCAGAATGAGCGGACCAAGTTGTTCTTGAGCCAGATTCTGCACTGACCCTTTGGGGCTGCTTTGCAGCCCATCGCCGGCAAGGCCGGCTCCCACAGGTTCGGCGGTGGGAGCCGGCCTTGCCGGCGATGGGCTGTGAAACAGCCCCGCTTCTTGGTAGAAGGTCAGTTTTCTTCTTTGGCAGCAAGTGCCGGCGGTGGACGCAAGCCAATCTCGGCGGTCAGCTTGAGCTCCTTGCCGTTGCGCATGACCTGGATCGCCACCTTGTCGTTAGGCTTGATCCGCGCCACCTGGTTCATCGAGCGACGGCCATCGCCAGCCGGCTCGCCGTTGATGCTCAGGATCACGTCACCCAGCTCCAGGCCGGCTTTCTGCGCCGGGCCATCACGGAAAATCCCCGCCACGACGATCCCCGGGCGCCCCTGCATGCCGAACGACTCTGCCAGTTCCTGGCTCAGCGGCTGCACCTCGATACCCAGCCAGCCACGGATCACCTGGCCGTGCTCGATGATCGACTTCATTACCTCCAGCGCCAGTTTGGTCGGGATGGCAAAGCCGATGCCTTGCGAACCGCCGGACTTGGAGAAGATTGCCGTGTTGATGCCGGTAAGGTTGCCGTTGGCATCGACCAGCGCGCCACCGGAGTTGCCCGGGTTGATCGCGGCGTCGGTCTGGATGAAGTCTTCGTAGTTGTTCAGGCCCAGCTGGTTGCGCCCGGTGGCGCTGATGATGCCCATGGTCACGGTCTGGCCGACACCGAAGGGGTTGCCGATGGCCAGGGCGACGTCGCCGATATGGATGTTGTCGGAGCGGCCGATGGTGATCGACGGCAGGTTCTTCAGGTCGATCTTCAGTACCGCGAGGTCGGTTTCCGGGTCGCTGCCGATCACCCGAGCCAGGGTTTCGCGGCCGTCCTTGAGCGCCACCACGATCTGGTCGGCACCGGAGGTCACGTGGTTGTTGGTCAGCAGGTAGCCTTCCGGGCTCATGATCACTGCCGAACCCAGGCTCGATTCCCAACGGCGCTGCTTGGGCAGGTTGTCACCGAAGAAGCGGCGGAACTGCGGGTCTTCGAACAGTGGGTGGGCGGTCTTGTTGACCACTTTGGTGGTGTACAGGTTGGCCACCGCCGGGGCGGCGATGCTCACGGCGTCGGCGTAGGACACCGGCCCCTGCATGATCCGCGTGGTCTGCGGCGCCTGTTGCAGGTTGACGTCCTGGCTGGGCAGGCCGACCCATTGCGGAAAGCGCTGGATGACCAACAGGGCGATCAGCACGCCGACCAGCAGCGGCCAGCCAAAGTAACGCAAAGCCTTGAACATTGAAGGAATCCTGGGAGTTGGCAGAGGGCCGATGACAGCTGGGAGCGTGAACGCGCGCGATCATACTGTGCCCGGGCTCGGGCAGGAACTGCTAAATCGTCACGAAAGCCAACAATGCCGGCCCCCAGGCAACTGCCGTCGGTTTCCCCAAACCCGGCGACGGCCCATAATGGCGGTCATTATACGGGGCCTTGGGCCGCGCTGAACTGCGAAATTGAGGAGTCTTTCCATGGCTGTTGCCCTGAGTACCCTGGTCGAGGAAGCCGAACGCTACCTCGGCAGCGCGAAAATCCAGGACTACTGCCCCAACGGCCTGCAGGTCGAGGGCCGTCCGCAGGTGACCCGCATCGTCAGCGGCGTCACTGCCAGCCAGGCATTGCTCGACGCCGCGGTCGAGGCCGATGCCGACCTGGTGCTGGTGCACCACGGCTACTTCTGGAAGGGCGAGAACCCGTGCATCACCGGCATGAAGCAGCGCCGGCTGAAAACCCTGCTGAAGAACGACCTGAGCCTGCTGTCCTACCACCTGCCGCTGGACCTGCACCCGGAAGTGGGCAACAACGTGCAGCTGGCGCGGCAGCTCGACATCACCGTCGAAGGCCCGCTGGACCCCGAGAACCCGCGGGTCGTCGGCCTGGTCGGGTCGCTGGCCGAACCGATGTCGGCACGGGATTTTGCCCGCAAGGTGCAGGACGTGATGGGCCGCGAGCCGCTGCTGATCGAAGGCGAGCAGATCATCCGCCGGGTCGGCTGGTGCACCGGCGGCGGCCAGGGCTACATCGACCAGGCGATTGCCGCCGGAGTCGACCTGTACCTGAGTGGCGAAGCCTCCGAGCAGACCTTCCACAGCGCCCGCGAGAACGGCATCAGTTTCATCGCCGCCGGCCACCATGCCACCGAGCGTTACGGCGTGCAGGCGCTGGGCGATTACCTGGCCCGGCGCTTTGCCCTGGAGCACCTGTTCATCGACTGCCCGAACCCGATCTGAAGCTAAAACGGCAGGGCATATTCTTATACTGTTTCGTTCTAGTTGGCCGCCTAAATAGAATCGGGTGCTGTGATAAAGTGGCTCGCTCGAACACGGCCCGCTGGCCGTCCATAAGATCGTATTTCCGTGAGTAACCATGGTCGACAAACTGACGCATTTGAAACAGTTGGAGGCGGAAAGCATCCACATCATTCGTGAGGTGGCCGCCGAGTTCGATAACCCGGTGATGCTGTACTCGATTGGCAAGGACTCGGCCGTGATGCTGCACCTGGCGCGCAAGGCCTTCTTCCCGGGCAAGCTGCCATTTCCGGTGATGCACGTCGACACCCAGTGGAAATTCCAGGAGATGTACAGCTTCCGCGACAAGATGGTCGAGGAAATGGGCCTGGAGCTGATCACTCACGTCAACCCGGACGGCGTCGCCCAGGGCATCAACCCGTTCACCCACGGCAGTGCCAAGCACACCGACATCATGAAGACCGAGGGCCTCAAGCAGGCGCTCGACAAGTACGGCTTCGATGCTGCCTTCGGTGGCGCGCGCCGCGATGAAGAGAAGTCGCGGGCCAAGGAGCGCGTCTATTCGTTCCGTGACAGCAAGCACCGCTGGGACCCGAAGAACCAGCGCCCCGAGCTGTGGAACGTGTACAACGGCAAGGTCAACAAGGGCGAATCGATTCGCGTGTTCCCGCTGTCGAACTGGACCGAGCTGGACATCTGGCAGTACATCTACCTCGAAGGCATCCCGATCGTGCCGCTGTACTTCGCAGCCGAACGCGAAGTGATCGAGAAGAACGGTACCCTGATCATGATCGACGATGCGCGCATCCTCGAGCACCTCTCGGAGGAAGAAAAGGCCCGTATCGTCAAGAAGAAGGTGCGTTTCCGTACCCTTGGCTGCTACCCGTTGACGGGCGCGGTGGAGTCGGAGGCCGAAAGCCTCACCGACATCATTCAGGAAATGCTCCTGACGCGCACTTCCGAGCGCCAGGGCCGGGTCATCGACCACGATGGCGCCGGCTCAATGGAAGACAAAAAACGGCAAGGGTACTTCTAAGCTTCAAGTTACAAGCGGCAAGCTGCAAGTTAGAAGCAAGATGCGTAGCTTCTGGATTTTGTCGGCTGCCGCCCCATTGTGGGCGCGTGAGAGTGCTCACAATGGACTTTGAGAAGCTTGCTGTTTGGCAGAGAAGCAAAGATTTGACGGTAGCGATTTACAGGCAGCAGAGGGTGTGCCGGGATCTTGGATTCAAGGATCAGATCACGCGGGCGGCACTTTCCATCCCGTCGAATATCGCTGAAGGCATGGAACGGAGAACGGCAAAAGAAAAGGTTCGTTATCTGTGTATTGCCAAGGCTTCCTGCGGTGAGTTGCGTACGCAGATCATCATCGGGGGAGAGGTAGGCTATCTGCCAAAGCCTTTGTCGAATGAGTGGATTACAGAGACTCGTGAGCTTTCAAGAATGCTGAGCGGGTTGATCAACAAAATTTCTGACTAGTTGTATGCCGACAAGCTTGCCGCTTGAAGCTTACAGCTTGGAGCTTGAATGTAATGAGCCACCAATCTGATCTGATCAGCGAGGACATCCTCGCTTACCTGGCCCAGCACGAACGTAAAGAGCTGCTGCGCTTCCTTACCTGCGGTAACGTCGATGACGGCAAGAGCACCCTGATCGGGCGCCTGCTGCACGACTCGAAGATGATCTACGAAGATCATCTGGAAGCCATCACCCGCGATTCGAAGAAAGTCGGCACCACCGGTGACGACATCGACCTGGCGCTGCTGGTCGACGGCCTGCAGGCCGAGCGCGAGCAGGGCATCACCATCGATGTGGCCTACCGCTACTTCTCTACCGCCAAGCGCAAGTTCATCATTGCCGACACCCCGGGCCACGAGCAATACACCCGCAACATGGCCACCGGTGCGTCGACCTGCGACCTGGCGATCATCCTCGTCGATGCCCGCTACGGCGTGCAGACCCAGACCCGCCGGCACAGCTACATTGCCTCGTTGCTGGGCATCAAGCACATCGTCGTCGCGGTCAACAAGATGGACCTCAAAGGCTTCGACGAGGGCGTGTTCGAGAGCATCAAGGCCGACTACCTGAAGTTCGCCGAAGCCATCAACATGAACCCGAGCAGCCTGCACTTCGTGCCGATGTCGGCGCTCAAGGGCGACAACGTGGTCAACCGCAGCGAGCGTTCGCCGTGGTACACGGGGCCGGCGCTGATGGAAATCCTCGAAACCGTCGAAGTCGCGGCCGACCGCAACTTCACCGACCTACGCTTCCCGGTGCAGTACGTCAACCGCCCGAACCTGAACTTCCGTGGCTTTGCCGGCACCCTGGCCAGCGGCGTGGTGCACAAGGGCGATGAAATCGTCGTGCTGCCGTCGGGCAAGAGCAGCCGGGTCAAGTCCATCGTCACCTTCGAGGGTGAGCTGGAAAACGCCGGCCCCGGCCAGGCCGTGACCCTGACCATGGAAGACGAGATCGACATCTCCCGCGGCGACCTGCTGGTGCACGCCGACAACGTTCCGCCAGTGACCGACCAGTTCGACGCCATGCTGGTGTGGATGGCTGAAGAGCCGATGCTGCCGGGCAAGAAATACGACATCAAACGCGCCACCAGCTACGTGCCGGGCTCGATTGCCAGCATCGCCCACAAGGTCGATGTGAATACCCTGGAGCAGGGCGCTGCCAGTGCCCTGCAGCTCAACGAGATCGGCAAGGTCAAGGTCAGCCTCGACGCCCCGATCGCGCTGGACGGCTATGACAGCAACCGCACCACCGGTGCCTTCATTGTCATCGACCGCCTGACCAACGGCACCGTTGGCGCCGGCATGATCATCGCGCCACCGGTTGTGCCTCATGGCACCGTCGGCCAGCACGGCAAGCTGGCCCACGTGGACACTGCGGAGCGTGCCCTGCGCTTTGGCCAGCAGCCAGCCACCGTGCTGTTCAGCGGCCTCTCGGGCGCGGGCAAGAGCACCCTGGCCTACGCCGTGGAGCGCAAGCTGTTCGACATGGGCCGTGCGGTGTACGTGCTCGATGGCCAGAACCTGCGTCACGACCTGAACAAGGGCCTGCCGCAGGACCGCGCCGGGCGTACCGAGAACTGGCGCCGCGCCGCACATGTCGCGCGTCAGTTCAACGAGGCCGGCCTGCTGACCCTGGCCGCCTTCGTCGCCCCGGATGCCGAAGGCCGCGAACAGGCCAAGGCGCTGATCGGCAAGGAACGCTTGCTCACCGTCTACGTCCAGGCTTCGCCTCTGGCTTGCCGCGAGCGCGACCCGCAGGGCCTGTATGCCGCCGGCGGCGACAACATCCCGGGCGAAAGCTTCCCGTATGACGTACCGCTGGATGCGGATCTGGTGATCGACACCCAGAACGTCAGTTTGGAAGACGGCGTCAAGCAGGTGCTGGATCTGCTGCGCAAGCGTGGCGCGATCTAAGCGTTAGCGCGCTGAACAGGAAACCCCACCCCGGTGGGGTTTTTTGTTGCGTGCCGACAGGGTGGGAGCGGGCTTGTCCCGCGCATATGACGGCTCGAACTTAGATGTGTTTTTCCGACACCGGAATCACCCGTTTCTCCTTCACCGCCTTGAACGAGAAGCTTGAGTAAATCTCCTTCACCCCCGGCAAGGTCTGCAGCACTTCCCGCGCAAACTCACCGAATGACTCCAGGTCCCGCGCAAGGATTTCCAGCAGGAAGTCATAGCGCCCGGAGATGTTGTGGCAGGCGACGATTTCGGGGATTTCCATCAGCCGCTGCTCGAAGGCGCGGGCCATTTCCTTGGTGTGCGAGTCCATCATGATGCTGACGAAAGCAGTCACGCCAAAGCCCAGGGCCTTGGGTGAGAGGATGGCCTGGTAGCCGGTGATGTAGCCGGACTCTTCCAGCAACTTGACTCGCCGCCAGCACGGCGAGGTGGTCAGCGAGACCTGGTCGGCCAGTTCGGAAACAGTCAACCGTGCGTTGTCCTGCAGGGCCGCGAGCAATGCGCGGTCGGTGCGATCAATGGTCGTAGGCATGTTTTACCCTCCGTGGTCTGAAATCGTTGTTTTTATGTCAATAACCATCCGAAGGGGTGGCTACATTTGGAAAAAAATCAGCACCTCAGTGGCATAAGCTTATAACAAACCACTAGAGGCTGTTTGCCATGAGCGGCACCAACAACAAATCAGGTTTTGCCACCCGCGCCATTCACCACGGTTACAACCCGCTGGACCACAATGGTGCCCTGGTACCGCCGATCTATCAGACGGCCACCTTTGCTTTCCCCACGGTCGAATATGGTGCTGCCTGCTTCGCCGGGGAAGAGGCCGGGCACTTCTATAGCCGCATTTCCAACCCGACCCTGGCCCTGCTGGAGCAACGCATGGCTTCGCTGGAGGGCGGGGAGGCGGGGCTGGCGCTGGCCTCGGGGATGGGCGCGATCACTGCCACCCTTTGGACGTTGCTGCGTCCCGGTGATGAAGTATTGGTGGGGCGGACCCTGTACGGCTGCACCTTCGCCTTTTTGCACCATGGCATCGGCGAGTTCGGGGTCAAGGTCCGGCATGTCGACATGAGCGATCTGCAGGCGGTGGCCGCTGCGATCAGCGATAGGACCCGGGTGATCTACTTCGAAACCCCGGCCAACCCCAACATGCACATGACCGATATCGCCGCGGTGGCCAAGCTTGCGCGCCAGCACGATATCAGCGTCGTGGTCGACAATACCTATTGCACCCCGTACCTGCAGCGGCCGTTGGAACTGGGGGCCGACCTGGTGGTGCATTCGGCGACCAAGTACCTCAGCGGCCATGGCGATATCACCGCCGGTCTGGTGGTGGGACGCAAGGCGCTGGTTGATCGGATTCGTCTGGAAGGCTTGAAGGACATGACCGGCGCAGTGCTGTCGCCCCATGACGCCGCCTTGCTGATGCGCGGGATGAAAACCTTGACCCTGCGTATGGAACGCCATTGCAGTAATGCTCAAACCATCGCTGAATACCTGGAGCAACAGCCAGAAGTTGAACTGATCAGTTACCCCGGCTTGCCCGGTTTTGCCCAGTACGAACTGGCACAGCGGCAGATGCGCTTGCCCGGCGGCATGATCGCTTTCGAACTCAAAGGTGGCGTCACTGCCGGTCGGCGTTTCATGAACGCCCTGCAATTGTTCAGCCGTGCCGTCAGCCTCGGTGACGCCGAGTCCCTGGCTCAGCACCCGGCAAGCATGACCCATTCCAGCTATACCCCAGAGGAGCTTGCCCAGTACGGCATTTCCGAGGGGCTGGTAAGGCTGTCGGTGGGCCTTGAGGACATCGACGACCTGCTGGCGGATATCCAACAGGCGCTCAAGGCCTGCGCCTGAACCCTTCACGGACGAGGTCAATGCAATGGTGGCAATGATGAACCTTGTGCCTGGCGAAGGTGTGCCGCGGCGCCTGGGTGATCCACAGTTGGACAGCGACCCGGGGGAAACCGCCGAGTGGCTGGAGGCGCTGGATTCGACCCTGCTGCACTGCGGCCCGGAGCGTGCGCGGTTTTTGCTCGAACAGCTGGAAGCCCACGCTCGTGAGCTGGGCCTGGAACGCGGCGCCCAGGCCTTTTCGGCCTATCGCAACACCTTGTCGGTGGAGCAGCAGGGCGTCTACCCGGGCGACCTCGAACTCGATGAACGCATCACCAGCATCCTGCGCTGGAATGCCCTGGCCATGGTAATGCGGGCCAACCACGCCTATGGCGACCTGGGGGGGCATATCGCCAGTTACGCTTCGGCAGCGGAGATCTTCGAAGTCGGCTTCCAGCATTTCTTTCGCGGCGAAGCGGGCACTGAACAGCGCACGGCTGACCTGGTGTTTTTCCAGCCGCATTCGGCACCGGGCATTTATGCCCGGGCCTTTCTCGAAGGCCGCCTGAGCGAAGAGCAACTGGCCAGCTACCGCCAGGAAGTGGCAGGCAACGGCCTGTGTTCTTATCCACACCCATGGCTGATGCCCGACTTCTGGCAGTTCCCTACCGGCTCCATGGGCATCGGGCCGATCAACGCCATCTACCAGGCGCGGTTCATGCGTTATCTGCATAACCGCCAGTTGCTCGACACCAGCGCCCGGCATGTTTGGGGCGTGTTCGGCGATGGCGAGATGGACGAGCCGGAGTCCATTGCCGGCCTGACCCTGGCCGCCCGCGAGCAACTGGATAACCTGACGTTCGTGGTCAACTGCAACTTGCAGCGCCTGGACGGCCCGGTGCGTGGCAACGGCCAGATCATCCAGGAACTGGAAGCGCTGTTCAGTGGCGCTGGCTGGAACGTGATCAAGGTGCTCTGGGGTTCGGAGTGGGATGCACTGTTCGCCCGTGACACCGAGCACGTACTGTTGCGTCAGTTGGCGGCAACACCCGACGGGCAGTTCCAGAACCTCGGGGCCAAGGATGGCGCCTACAACCTCGAGCACTTTTTCAATCAGCAGCCGGCCTTGCAGAAACTGGTCGAGCACATGAGTTCGGCCGAGATCAACGCGCTCAAGCGCGGTGGCCACGACTTTCGCAAGCTGTATGCCGCCTTCACCGCCGCCAAGGCCTGCAAGGGCCGGCCGACGGTCATTCTGGCCAAGACCAAGAAAGGCTACGGCATGAGTGCCGCCGGTGAGTCGCGGATGACCGCGCACCAGGCCAAGAAACTCGACGTGCAGGCCTTGCTGGCGTTCCGTGATCGTTTTCATTTGCCGCTGTCGGATGCGCAGGTCGAGCAGTTGCAGTTCTATCGGCCGGCCGAAGGCAGCGCGGAAATGCGTTACCTGCGCGAGCGTCGCTCCGCCCTGGGTGGCCCGCTGCCTGCCCGGCGCAGTGACGTGCGCCCGGTGCCGGTGCCCGCCCTGGAGACCATGGGCGGCTTCGCCCTGCAGGCCGAGGGCAAGGAAATGTCCACCACCATGGCCGCCGTGCGCATGCTCAGCGCCTGGCTCAAGGCGCCGCAGTTGGGGCCGCGGGTGGTGCCGATAGTGGCCGACGAGGCGCGCACCTTCGGCATGGCCAGTCTGTTCCGCCAGATCGGAATCTACTCGCCTCAAGGGCAGTGCTACGAGCCGGAAGACGCAGGTTCGCTGCTGTCCTACAAGGAAGCGCGTGATGGCCAACTGCTGGAGGAAGGTATCACCGAGGCCGGGGCGATTTCTTCCTGGGTGGCAGCGGCAACGTCTTACGCCGTGCATGGCGAGCCGATGCTGCCGGTGTACATCTATTACTCGATGTTCGGCTTCCAGCGCGTCGGAGACCTGATCTGGGCCGCCGCCGACCAGCGTGCCCGTGGCCTGCTGCTGGGGGCAACGGCCGGGCGTACCACGCTGGGGGGTGAGGGGTTGCAGCACCAGGACGGCTCTAGCCTGGTAATGGCCTCGATGGTGCCCAACTGCCGCGCCTGGGAACCCTGCTTTGCCGGTGAGCTGGCGGTGATCCTCGAGTACGCGGCGCGGCGCATGCTCACCGAACAGCGCGACGAGTTTCACTACGTTGCGGTGATGAACGAAAACTATCCACAGCCGTCCCTGCCAGCGCAGGTGCATGAAGAGGTCTTGCGCGGCATGTACCGTTATGTCGAACAGCAGGTGGCGGATGCCCGGGGGCAGGTGCGCCTGCTGGGCTCCGGGGCGATCCTGCGGGAGGTCATTGCCGCCAGTGAGTTGCTGGCCAGCGAATGGCAAATTGCCAGTGAAGTGTTCAGTGTCACCAGCTTCAGCGAGCTGGCGCGGGAGGCACGGGATGTTGATCGCGCCAGCCGGCTGGGCCAGGGCAGTGGTGATGTCAGTCATGTGCAGCGCTGCCTGGACGGTGATGCGCCGGTGATTGCCGCAACCGACTATGTGCGTGCCTGGCCGCAATTGATTGCTGAATATGTACAGGCGCCTTATGTGACGCTTGGGACTGACGGTTTTGGCCGTAGTGACACCCGCCAGCAGTTGCGGCGCTTCTTCGAGGTCGATCGCTTCAGTATCGTGCTGGCGAGCTTGCACAGCCTGGTGCGCCAGGGTGGGGTGGAGCGGCGGGTGCTGGATGCGGCGCGGGAGAGGTACGGCTATCGGGAGGGGGAGGCGCCTTGGTATTGCTGAGGCTGGCAGGGGCTACAGCGTAGCCCATCGCCGGCAAGGCCGGCTCCCACAAGTGACCCTGTGGGAGCTGGCCTTGCCAGCGATCGAGCGCATAGCGCTCGCAACGCAGGCGACGCTTATAAAAAAGGCCCCTCACAGGGGCCTTTTATTTTGCTCAGCGCTTGAGCCCGTAATGCTCATCGAGCATGCCCGGCGAGTTGGGCGCTTTCGGTGCGTAGTCGCGCGGCACCTCGGTGTCCTTCGGCGGGGTCAGGCGATCACGCGCAGGCTGCACGGCTTCGGAGTGCAGGGCGGCCAGCAGGCGCTGACGGGTGAGTTCGTCCAGGGCCAGGCGGTTGGCGCCTTCGGCCAGGTGATCCTGGACGTCCTGGTAACTTTGGGTCAGTTTCTTGACCAGCGCAGCCGTACTGTTGAAGTGAGTAACCACCTCATTCTGGTAGCTGTCGAAACGTTCCTGGATATCATCCAGCTGACGCTGGGTGCTGCTCGGTGCAGCATTAGGCAACAGGCGGGCGACCAGGAAACCAACGACGACACCCACGACGAGGGCCAGGGTCGGCAACAACCAAACTAAGAGCGAGAGTTCCACGAGTCCTTCCTCTATAAACGGCTTTGCTTTACGTTAACGGCTCGGACCTGCGCTGTATACCGCGAACCATCGCAAATATCTCAGACAGAATCATTCAGCTAGACGAGTCGACCCTTTCCGAGGTCACGGAGTTTATCCTTGCTTATCCGCGAAACCCCCGTATTCATCGATGGCCCGGTCGGCCAACTGGAAGCCTTGTACCTCGATGTCGCCGACGCCCGCGGCGTTGTGCTGCTGTGCCACCCCAACCCGGTGCAAGGTGGCACCATGATGAACAAGGTGGTGTCGATGCTGCAGCGCACCGCCCGCGATGCCGGCTACATTACCCTGCGTTTCAACTACCGCGGCGTTGGCCAGAGTGCCGGCAGCCATGACATGGGCAGCGGCGAGGTGGACGACGCCGAGGCGGCGGTGAGCTGGCTGCGGGAACAGCACCCTGAGCTGCCACTGACCCTGATGGGCTTCTCCTTCGGCGGCTTCGTCGCAGCCAGCCTCGGTGGTCGCCTGGAAGCCCAGGGCGTTGCCCTCAAGCACCTGTTCATGGTCGCCCCGGCGGTGATGCGCCTGGGCGATAACCCCTTGGCGCAGCAGGGCGAACTCAGCGTGATCCAGCCGGAAACCGACGAAGTGATCGATCCGCAGATCGTCTACGATTGGTCCGACGCACTGCCACGCCCCCATGAGCTGCTGAAAGTGGCAGAATGCGGACACTTTTTCCATGGCAAGCTCACCGACCTCAAGGAACTGGTGCTGCCGCGCCTTTCGAACTGATACAAGCCTGATAAGCGATTACCCATGACTACGCGCATCCTTACCGGTATCACCACCACGGGCACGCCTCACCTGGGCAACTATGCCGGTGCCATCCGCCCGGCGATCCTCGCCAGCCGTGAACCGGGTGTCGACTCGTTCTATTTTCTGGCCGACTACCACGCCCTGATCAAGTGCGATGACCCGCAGCGCATCCAGCGCTCGCGCCTGGAAATCGCCGCGACCTGGCTGGCCGGTGGCCTGGACCCGGAGCGAGTGACCTTCTATCGCCAGTCCGACATCCCGGAAATCCCCGAGCTGACCTGGCTGCTGACCTGCGTCGCGGCCAAGGGCCTGCTCAACCGCGCGCACGCCTACAAGGCTTCGGTAGACAAGAACGTCGAAAGCGGTGAAGACCCGGATGCCGGTATCAGCATGGGCCTGTACAGCTACCCGGTGCTGATGGCCGCCGACATCCTGATGTTCAACGCCAACAAGGTGCCGGTCGGTCGCGACCAGATCCAGCACGTGGAGATGGCCCGTGATATCGGCCAGCGCTTCAACCACCTGTTCGGCCAGGGCAAGGAGTTCTTCGCCATGCCCGAGGCGCTGATCGAAGAAAGCGTCGCCACCCTTCCGGGCCTGGACGGACGCAAGATGTCCAAGAGCTATGACAACACCATCCCGTTGTTCACCAGTGCCAAGGACATGAAGGATGCCATCTCGCGCATCGTCACCGACTCCCGCGCCCCGGGCGAAGCCAAGGACCCGGACAACTCGCACCTGTTCACCCTGTTCCAGGCCTTCGCCACGGCTTCGCAAGCCGACGAGTTCCGCAGCGAACTGCTCCAGGGCCTGGGCTGGGGCGAAGCCAAGCAGCGTCTGTTCCAGCTGCTCGACGGTCAGCTGAGCGAGCCGCGCGAACGTTATCACCAACTGATCAGTCGCCCGGCCGACCTTGAGGACATCCTCCTGGCCGGTGCGCAGAAAGCCCGCAAGGTGGCCACGCCGTTCCTTGAGCAACTGCGCGAAGCGGTGGGCCTGCGCTCATTCCGCAACATCGAGCAGGCCACTGCCCAGGTCAAGAAGAAGGCCGCCAAGACCGCGCGCTTTGTCAGCTTCCGCGAAGACGACGGCAGTTTCCGCTTCCGTCTGCTGGCTGCCGATGGCGAGCAACTGCTGCTGTCGCGCAACTTCGCCGATGGCAAGACTGCGGGTGCGGTGAGCAAGCAACTGCAACAGGGCGGCGAGCTCGACGTGCGCCACGAAGGCCTGGGCTTCAGCCTGTGGCTGGAAGGCGAGTGCGTCGGCGACGGCCCGCAGTTCGCCGATGCCGCTGCCCGCGACAGCGCGATCGAAACCCTGCGCGCGGCCCTGGTGCCCCAGCAGGACTGAACGGCTTATCGCAAGTCTGATTGCCATTATCCCGGGCCGTCGCTACAGTGACGGCCCGTTTTTGTTACCTTGCTAACGAATTATGACGCCCCTAGAACGATATCAAGCAGATCTGAAACGTCCCGAATTCTTCCATGACGCGGCGCAGGAAACTGCAGTGCGTCATCTGCAGCGCCTGTACGACGATCTGATCGCGGCGCAGAACAACAAGCCGGGCGTGTTCGGCAAATTGTTCGGCAAGAAGGACCAGGCACCGGTCAAGGGCTTGTACTTCTGGGGTGGGGTAGGCCGCGGCAAGACCTACCTGGTCGATACCTTCTTCGAGGCGCTGCCGTTCAAGCAGAAGGTGCGTACGCACTTCCACCGCTTCATGAAGCGCGTCCACGAGGAAATGAAAACCCTCAAGGGCGAGAAGAACCCGCTGACCATCATCGCCAAGCGTTTTTCCGATGAGGCCCGGGTGATCTGTTTCGACGAATTCTTCGTCTCCGACATTACCGACGCGATGATCCTCGGCACCCTGATGGAGGAGCTGTTCAAGAACGGCGTGACCCTGGTGGCCACCTCCAACATCGTCCCGGACGGCTTGTACAAGGACGGCCTGCAGCGTGCGCGCTTCCTGCCGGCGATTGCCCTGATCAAGCAGAACACCGAGATCGTCAACGTCGACAGCGGCGTCGACTACCGCTTGCGCCACCTGGAGCAGGCCGAGCTGTTCCACTTCCCGCTCGACGAAGCGGCCCACGAAAGCCTGCGCAAGAGCTTCCGCGCGCTGACGCCGGAATGCACCCAGGCGGTCGAGAACGATGTACTGGTGATCGAGAACCGCGAGATCCGTGCCCTGCGCACCTGTGACGACGTGGCCTGGTTCGAATTCCGCGAACTGTGCGACGGCCCGCGCAGCCAGAACGACTACATCGAACTGGGCAAGATCTTCCATGCCGTGCTGCTGAGCGACGTCGAGCAGATGAGCGTGGCGACCGATGACATCGCCCGGCGCTTCATCAACATGGTCGACGAATTCTATGACCGCAACGTCAAGCTGATCATCTCGGCCGAGGTTGAGCTCAAGGACCTGTACACCGGTGGTCGCCTGACCTTCGAATTCCAGCGGACCCTGAGCCGCTTGCTGGAAATGCAGTCCCACGAATTCCTGTCGCGGGCGCATAAGCCTTAAAAGCAGCTGCAAGTTTCAAGCTTCAAGCTGCAAGCAGGATCAAGAGCCGACCGCGCGCTGCTCTTGATCCTGCTCTTGCTTGCCGCTTGCCGCTTGAAGCTTGAGGCTTGAAGCTGAGGAGGCCTTTCAGGCCTCCTGCATAAACTGCTGCCGATACTGATTCGGCGACAACTCCGTGTGCTGCCTGAACAACCGGGCAAAGAAACTCGCATCGTCATAGCCAACTTCATAGCTGATGGTCTTGATGCTCTTGCGCGTGCCCGACAGCAAGCCCTTGGCCGTTTCGATCCGCAGCCGTTGCAGGTAGTGCAGCGGCTTGTCGCCGGTGGCGCTCTGGAAGCGACGCATGAAGTTGCGGATGCTCATGCCGTGGTTGCGGGCCACGTCCTCGAAGCGGAACTTGTCGGCGAAATGCTCTTCGAGCCAGTGCTGGATCTGCAGGATGATCAGGTCCTGGTGCAGTTTCTGCCCGCCAAAGCCCATGCGCCCCGGGGTGTAGTTGCGCTGCACTTCGTAGAGGATGTCGCGGGCCACCGCTTGCGCCACGTTGGCGCCGCAGAATCGCTCGATCAGGTAGATGTACAGGTCGCAGGCAGAAGTAGTGCCGCCGGCGCAGTAGAGGTTGTCGGCGTCGGTCAGGTGCTTGTCCTGGTTGAGGCTGACCTTGGGGAAGCGCTCTTCGAACTGGTTGAAGAAACGCCAGTAGGTGGTCGCCTCCTTGCCATCGAGCAGCCCGGCCTCGGCCAGCCAGAACACGCCGCTGGCTTCGCCACAGAGCACGGCGCCGCGGGCGTGCTGCTCACGTAGCCAGGGCAGTACTTGCGGGTAGCGCTGGCAGAGGGCACCGAAGTCGTCCCAGAAGGCCGGCAGGATGATGATGTCGGCCTGTTCCAGGCCGCTGTCGACCGGCAGCATCACATCGCTGAAACTACGCACAGGCTGGCCGTCAGGGCTCACCAGGCGGGTTTCGAACATCGGTTGCAGGCCCAGGCCCAACTGCTTGCCGTAGCGCAGGCTGGCCAGGTGGAAGAAATCCTTGGCCTGCATCAGGGTCGATGCGAAGACATTGTCGATGGCCAGGATACTGACGCGCCGCAAGGACGCCGTGGGTTGGGTAAACATCATTTTCTTTATTCTTATAGGGTAGAGTGGTCAATCACCGGCTGGATCGTCTTATTTTTTGGCGATTGTGTCTACCCTCGGTTCCCACCTTGTTTGTGGGAACCGGGATCGCGTCTCAGGGCGCGGGGTTGGGCTGGTCCTGATGGATGGCCTCGATGCCCGCCAGCAGCTCGTCGCTGAGCTTCAGGTCGAAGCTGGCCAGGTTGCTGTCCAGTTGCTCGAGGGTCGTGGCGCCGATGATGTTGCTGGTCACGAACGGCTGGCGGGTGACGAACGCCAGGGCCATCTGGGCCGGGTCCAGGCCGTGGTCGTGGGCCAGCTTCACGTAGCGGCTGCAGGCGGCCACGGTTTGCGGGTTGGAGTAGCGCGAGAAGCGGCTGAACAGGGTCAGGCGCCCTGCGGCCGGGCGCGCGCCGTTCTCGTACTTGCCCGAGAGCATGCCGAAGGCCAGTGGCGAGTAGGCCAGCAGGCCGCACTGTTCGCGGATGGCGATCTCCGCCAGGCCCACCTCGAAGCTGCGGTTGAGCAGGTTGTAGGGGTTCTGGATTGAAACTGCACGGCTCCAGCCACGGCTTTCGGCCAACTGCAGGAATTTCATGGTGCCCCACGGGGTTTCGTTGGACAGGCCGATGTGGCGGATCTTGCCGGCCTTGACCTGTTCGTCGAGCACCTCGAGGGTTTCTTCCAGCGGGGTGAACAGGTCCTGCGGTGCGTGCTGGTAACCCAGCTTGCCGAAGAAGTTGGTGCTGCGCTCGGGCCAGTGCAACTGGTAGAGGTCGATCCAGTCGGTCTGCAGGCGCTTGAGGCTGTCGTCCAGGGCGGCGACGATGTGCTGGCGGTTGTGCTTGAGCAGGCCGTCGCGAATATGGTTGATGCCGTTGCCGGGCCCGGCCACCTTGCTGGCCAGGATCCACTGGGCACGGTCGCCGCGCTGGCTGAACCAGTTGCCGATCATGCGCTCGGTGGCGGCGTAGGTTTCCGGGCGGGGAGGGACGGGATACATCTCGGCAGTATCGATGAAATTGATCCCGGCGGCCTTGGCCCGTTCGATCTGGGCGAAGGCCTGGGCCTGGTCGTTCTGCTCGCCCCAGGTCATGCTGCCCAGGCACAGTGCGCTGACGTTGAGATCGGTTCGGCCCAGCTGGCGATAGTCCATTCGGCTGCTTCCTGTCTAAAAGAAGCATAAAAGCAGGTTGAATTTTTTTTCGCAATCTGGATAATTCAGCCCCTCTCCGTGCAGCGGAAGTGATGCCCCGCTCCATAGAAGAACCCTGCCGAATATTGGACGCGCTGACCCGAGCCCCCGATAGCGTCCGTGTGCGGCTGTGTCCTTGACTTGTCAAGGTGCGCACTATCCAGTAAGATCTGCCGTCTTATTTTCGCTGGGCGGCCCCTGAGGCTATAAAGAATGAAAACTTTTACTGCTAAACCGGAAACAGTAAAGCGTGACTGGTTCGTCGTTGACGCTGCTGGCAAGACCCTGGGTCGTCTGGCCACTGAGATCGCGAGCCGTCTGCGTGGCAAGCACAAGCCAGAGTACACTCCTCACGTTGACACCGGCGACTACATCGTCGTCATCAACGCCGAGCAGGTTCGCGTCACTGGTGCCAAGACTTCGGACAAAATGTACTACTCCCACTCCGGCTTCCCGGGCGGTATCAAGGAAATCAACTTCGAGAAGTTGATCGCCAAGGCCCCAGAGCGCGTGATCGAGACCGCGGTTAAAGGCATGCTGCCTAAGAACCCACTGGGTCGCGACATGTACCGTAAGCTGAAAGTCTATGCGGGCGCTGCTCACCCTCATACTGCTCAGCAGCCCCAAGAACTGAAGATTTAACGGAATAGTTCATTATGTCGGCGACTCAAAATTACGGCACTGGCCGTCGCAAGACCGCAACCGCTCGCGTTTTCCTGCGTCCAGGTACCGGTAACATCTCCATCAACAACCGTTCTCTGGACGTGTTCTTCGGTCGTGAAACCGCGCGCATGGTAGTACGCCAGCCGCTGGAACTGACCGAGACCACCGAAAAGTTCGACATCTACGTCACCGTTATCGGTGGTGGTGTCAGCGGCCAGGCCGGTGCGATCCGTCACGGTATCACCCGTGCACTGATGGACTACGACGAAACCCTGCGTGGCGCTCTGCGTCGTGCTGGCTTCGTCACCCGCGACGCTCGTGAAGTCGAGCGTAAGAAAGTGGGTCTGCGTAAAGCACGTAAGCGTCCTCAGTACTCCAAGCGTTAATTTCGCTTCGGTGTTCAAAAAAAGCCCGGTTCCTGGTGGAACCGGGCTTTTTTTATGTCTTGAATAACTATGCTGTTGTTTGCTGTGACAACTTGCCGCATAGACGCAAGTCAAGAGTTACAAGGGATAGCGGGGTGGCACAAGGCTAATCACCTTGTCAGAGAAGGGTCTTTTCATTACCATGCGGCAAATTTTTAGCAGTTCAGAAATTACTTAGTAGATGCCTGTTGCAACAGGCCATAAAGCTGATGGGAGAGGACTGAATGAGCAATGACGGCGTCAATGCAGGCCGGCGTCGCTTCCTCGTAGCAGCCACGTCCGTGGTGGGTGCTGCAGGAGCGGTGGGGGCTGCGGTCCCGTTCGTAGGGTCATGGTTCCCCAGTGCCAAGGCGAAAGCCGCAGGTGCACCGGTGAAGGTCAATATCGCCAAGGTAGAGCCTGGTCAGCAGATGATTGCTGAATGGCGCGGCCAACCGGTGTTCATCGTCCGCCGTACCGAAGAGATCCTCGGTAACCTCAAGAAGATCACCGGCGACCTCTCCGACCCTGAGTCCAAGGCATCGGTTCAACCGACTTATGTCGATCCGTCGAACCGCTCGATCAAGCCGGAGATCCTGGTGCTCGTCGGTTTGTGCACCCACCTGGGCTGCTCGCCAACCTTCCGTCCGGAAGTGGCACCTGTCGACCTGGGTCCGAAGTGGGTCGGCGGCTACTTCTGCCCGTGCCACGGTTCCCACTACGACCTGGCTGGCCGCGTCTACAAATCTCAGCCGGCGCCGCTCAATCTGCCAGTGCCGCCGCACTCTTATGAGTCGGACGACATTATCGTCGTCGGCGTCGATCAGGAGAACGCGTGATGAGTAAGTTAATGGACTGGGTTGACGCCCGCTTCCCCGCGACCAAGATGTGGGAAGACCATCTCAGCAAGTATTACGCGCCGAAGAACTTCAACTTCTTCTACTTCTTCGGCTCCCTGGCACTGCTGGTGCTGGTCAACCAGATCGTCACCGGTGTGTGGCTGACCATGAGCTTCACGCCGTCGGCCGAAGAGGCATTCGCCTCGGTCGAATACATCATGCGTGACGTCGAATACGGCTGGATCCTGCGCTACCTGCACTCCACCGGCGCTTCGGCGTTCTTCATCGTGGTCTACCTGCACATGTTCCGCGGCCTGCTGTACGGCTCGTACCAGAAGCCTCGCGAGCTGGTGTGGGTGTTCGGCATGCTGATCTACCTGGCACTGATGGCCGAGGCCTTCATGGGCTACCTGCTGCCGTGGGGCCAGATGTCCTACTGGGGTGCCCAGGTGATCATCTCGCTGTTCGGTGCCATTCCGGTGATCGGCGACGACCTGACCCAGTGGATCCGTGGTGACTACCTGATCTCCGGCATCACCCTGAACCGCTTCTTCGCCTTGCATGTGGTGGCCCTGCCGATCGTCATTCTCGGCTTGGTGGTGCTGCACATCCTGGCGCTGCACGAAGTGGGTTCGAACAACCCTGATGGCGTCGACATCAAGAAGCTCAAGGATGAAAACGGCGTTCCGCTGGACGGTATCGCGTTCCACCCTTACTACACCGTGAAGGATATCGTCGGCGTCGTCGTGTTCCTCTTCGTGTTCTGCGCCATCGTGTTCTTCTTCCCGGAAATGGGCGGTTACTTCCTGGAGAAACCGAACTTCGAACAGGCCAACGCCTTCAAGACCCCTGAGCACATTGCCCCGGTCTGGTACTTCACGCCGTTCTACGCGATCTTGCGGGCGGTTCCGGACAAGCTGCTCGGCGTAATTGCCATGGGCGCTGCGATTGCCGTGCTGTTCGTCCTGCCGTGGCTGGATCGCAGCCCGGTCAAGTCCATGCGCTACAAGGGCTGGATGAGCAAGACCTGGCTGCTGGTGTTCTGCATCTCGTTCGTGATCCTCGGTGTGCTCGGCGTTCTGGCGCCTACCCCGGGCCGTACGCTGCTGTCGCAGGTGTGCACCTTCCTGTATTTCGCCTACTTCCTTCTGATGCCGTTCTACACCCGGCTCGAGAAGACCAAACCGGTTCCGGAAAGGGTGACTGGCTGATGAAAAAGCTATTTGCAGTATTGATTCTGGCAGTGATGCCCGCGTTGACCTTCGCCGCCGAACACGGCCTGGAGCTGGACAAGGTCGATATCGACCTGACCGACAAGGCCGCCATGCAGGACGGCGCACGCACCTTTGCCAACTATTGCATGGGTTGCCACAGCGCCAAGTTCCAGCGTTACGAGCGAGTGGCTGACGACCTGGGTATTCCTCACGAGCTGATGCTCGAGAAGCTGGTGTTCACTGGGGCCAAGATTGGCGACCACATGAAGATCGGCATGAAGCCTGACGATGCCAAGACCTGGTTCGGTGCCGCTCCGCCTGACCTGACCCTGGTTGCCCGCGTGCGTGGCACCGACTGGCTGTACAGCTACCTGCGCAGTTTCTATGAAGACAAGTCGCGTCCGTACGGGGTGAACAACAAGGTTTTCCCGAACGTCGGCATGCCCAACGTGCTGGTTGGCCTGCAAGGCAACCAGGTGATTGGCTGCAAGCAAGTGCAGACCGTGGTCGATGGCAAGAAGCAATATGACCCGCTGACCGGCTCGCCGTTGACTCATGAAGCATGTGACCAGCTGACCGTGGAGCCGAAATCCGGTACCCTGACGCCAGAGCAGTTCGACGAGAAGGTCAAGAACCTGGTGACCTTCCTGGCTTACTCGGCTAACCCGGTCAAACTGGAAAGCCAGCGCATCGGTACCTATGTGCTGCTGTATCTGGCCTTCTTCTTCGTATTCGCTTATCTGCTCAAGCGCGAATACTGGAAGGACGTGCACTGATCACGCAGTAGTTTCTGGTAGTTGAACGCGCCCTGGGGCGCCTCTGGATTCACAGGGGCGCCCGCAGGGCGCGTTTGCATTTGCAGCATTTATAAATTCATACGCGAGGAGGACCACTATGGGCGTGACCAACCGGTTAGCCTGCTACTCCGACCCCGCTGACCATTATTCTCATCGGGTGCGCATCGTTCTCGCCGAGAAGGGTGTCAGTGTCGAGATCATCAACGTCGATCCTGGTCGCCTGCCGCCCAAGCTGGTTGAAGTGAACCCCTATGGCAGCGTGCCAACCCTGGTCGATCGCGACCTGGCGTTGTACGAGTCGACCGTGGTGATGGAATACCTCGATGAGCGTTACCCGCACCCGCCACTGTTGCCGGTGTATCCGGTGGCGCGGGCCAACAGCCGCCTGCTGATTCACCGCATCCAGCGCGACTGGTGTGCACTGGTCGACCTCATACTCGACCCGCGCAGCAAGGAGCCTGCACGCGTGCAGGCGCGCAAGGAATTGCGCGAGAGCCTGACCGGGGTGTCGCCGTTGTTTGCCGACAAGCCTTGTTTCCTCAGTGAGGAGCAAAGTCTGGTCGATTGTTGTCTACTGCCCATACTCTGGCGTTTGCCGGTGTTGGGTATCGAACTGCCGCGGCCGGCCAAGCCGTTGCTCGATTACATGGAGCGACAGTTTGCCCGCGAAGCCTTCCAGGCAAGCCTGTCCGCTGCTGAACGTGAAATGCGCTAGGTTTTAAGGAGCTGTCGATGAACTCCAGTCGCCCCTATTTGGTACGTGCACTCTATGAGTGGATCGTGGACAACGACTGCACGCCGCACATGCTGGTCAATGCCGAATACCCGGCCGTCCAGGTACCCCAGAGCTTCGCCAGTGACGGCCAGATCGTCCTGAACATCTCACCCAGTGCCGTACGTCACCTGCACATGGATAACGAAGCAGTGAGCTTCGAGGGTCGCTTTGGCGGCGTTGCCCACACCCTGTTCGTGCCGGCTGGTGCGATTCTGGGTATTTATGCCCGGGAAAACGGCCAGGGCATGGTCTTCGAGCTCGAGCCGCCGCTGCTCGACGATGAAGACGAAGAAGATGACGATACCGTCGAGCCGGATGACGACGGTCCGCCTACCAGTGGCGGCCAGCCGCCACGGCCAAGCGGGCGTCCGAGCCTGAAGGTGGTCAAGTAACAAAAAAGGCGATCCGCAGGGATCGCCTTTTTTGTGTCTGCCCGGCCTGGATTACAGGTCGGTGATGGTGCGGACCTGGTCCTTGTTGACCTTGATCACCTTGCCATCGAGTTGCTTGAATTCGTAGAAGCCGGCGGCGCGATCGTAGCGAGGCGCGTCGACTGCCTGGAATTCGCGGCCGTCGTTGAGGGTGATCTGGCTTGGGGTGGAGCAGCCGGCCAGGGTGGCGAAGGCGCCAATCAGCAAGGTTGGCAGCAGGCCGTTTTTCATGGGGACTTCCTAGGTTCAGGTGGGTGTCAATCAGGTCCTCATCGCGGGGCAAGCCCGCTCCCCCCCAATCAGCCTAGGATTTCCCCACAAGGGGTTTCTCCATCAATGTATTCGCACAAGTTTACACTCCTCTTCCCCCCCCACCCCCC
>NZ_JBGOGX010000050.1:0-72499 GCF_054788455.1 Pseudomonas sp. ZL2
ACTCGGCTACGAACCGAGCGGTCGGAGGTTCGAATCCTCCTGAGTGCACCATACATCAAAGCAGTTTTCAGTTTGAAAGTTGCTTTAGCTGTAACCAGAGGTGATCTGGTCCATCAAGCGCCAACTTGCACTCATAGCTCAGCTGGATAGAGTACTCGGCTACGAACCGAGCGGTCGGAGGTTCGAATCCTCCTGAGTGCACCATACAACAGAAAGCCCGCCTACCAAGGCGGGCTTTTTGCTTTCCGGCATTCATCTTCCGGTAAGGCGTGATGACTACACTGTCATCGTTGCCGTGCCTGCCCCGCGCTATTTTTTGCCGACCCCGATGTGTTTTTTTTCGCGCTGCCGCCGTCGCACTGTTGCCTGCATACGTTGTCACAAGTATGTCTCGCAAACGATTGTTATAGCCGCGATTTTTTCAGCACCCAGACAGCTCAAGCGGTGTATGATTGCGCCCGTCAGCCCCGCCGGGGCTTGTGGAATACCACCATGGACTTACCCAGTAGTTACTCAATAGCAAGTTTTGCCAATCAAGAATTGACTGATTGATCCTCCCGGCGTGCTCCGCTGCTGGGAGTGGAGTTCGCCTATGACTGAAATCGAAGTAAAAAAGACGCAAGAGAGCCTGCAGGATCGCCTGGCCCAGGTGGTCGAACTGTTGCAGCGTCAACGCGTGGTCGAAGACCTGACCCACCGTCAGGAAGGTCATCACCATGACCTGGTAGAAAACCTCGTTCACCGCCAGAACCTGGTCGAGCTGCAACGCAAGCTCGACGACCTGCACTCCGCTGACGTTGCCTACATCCTCGAAGCCCTGCCGCTGGACGATCGTCTGACCGTCTGGCAACTGGTCAAGGCCGAGCGCGACGGTGACATCCTCCTGGAAGTGTCCGACTCGGTCCGTGAGACCCTGATCGCCGACATGGACGATCACGAGCTGCTCGCCGCCGCCAAGGAAATGGACGCCGACGAACTGGCCGACCTGGCGCCAGAGCTGCCCCGTGACGTTGTCCACGAGCTGATGGAAAGCCTCGATGCCCAGCAGCGCGAACGTGTCCGTTCGGCCCTGAGCTACGACGAGGATCAGGTCGGTGCGCTGATGGACTTCGAGATGGTCACCATCCGCGAAGACGTCAGCCTCGAAGTGGTCTTGCGCTACCTGCGCCGGCTCAAGGAGCTGCCAGGCCACACCGACAAACTCTTCGTGGTCGATTACGACGGCATCCTCAAGGGCGTGCTGCCGATCAAGCGTTTACTGGTCAACGACCCGGAGAAGAAAGTCGCCGAGGTCATGGCCAGCGACCCGGTGAGCTTCCATCCGGACGAAGACGCCTACGATGCCGCTCAGGCCTTCGAGCGTTACGACCTGATTTCCGCCCCGGTGGTGGACAAGAGCGATCGTCTGATCGGCCGTCTGACCATCGACGAGATGGTCGACCTGATCCGTGAAGAGAGCGAAAGCGAAGTGCTGAGCATGGCCGGTCTGCGCGAAGAAGAAGACATCTTCGCCTCGGTCTGGCGCTCGCTGCGTAACCGCTGGGCGTGGCTGGCGATCAACCTGATCACCGCCTTCGTCGCCTCGCGAGTGATCGGCCTGTTCGAAGGCTCGATTGAAAAGCTGGTGGCACTGGCGGCGCTGATGCCGATCGTTGCCGGTATCGGCGGCAACTCCGGTAACCAGACCATCACCATGATCGTGCGCGCCATGGCCCTGGACCAGGTCAGCCCCGGCAACACCTCGCGGTTGATGCGCAAGGAGCTGGCGGTGTCGTTGATCAACGGCCTGATCTGGGGTGGGGTGATCGGTGTGGTTGCCTTCCTGCTGTATGACAGCTGGTCGCTCGGCGTGGTGATGACCGGCGCCATGACCCTCAACCTGTTGCTGGCGGCGCTGATGGGGGTCTTGATCCCCATGACCCTGGTACGCCTGGGCCGCGATCCGGCGATGGGCTCCAGCGTGATGATCACGGCCGTGACCGACAGTGGGGGCTTTTTCATCTTCCTGGGCCTTGCCACTATCTTCCTACTCTGAGCGGCCATCGGACAAAAAAACACCCCTCGCGAGGGGTGTTTTTTTTTGCCTGGCGTTTATTGCTCTGTGAGGTGTTCGATAAAGGTCGAGCCGCTATAGCCCTCGCGGAACAACCCGGCCTGCACCAGGCGCGGCATCACCTGCTCAAGAAACAGATGCACCGACTCCACCGAGCCACCGGGCGCTGCGATAAAGCCATCGATTGCCCCGGCCGCAGCCCACTCGACGATACTCTCGAGCGCATCGTCCACCGTACCGATCACTTGCCAGTGCGCAGCGGAGATCACCTCCGGACGCAGCAACAACTCACTGACCCGCAGCGATTCACGTTCGACCAGGCGCCGCAGCAGATTGGTGTGGGTGCGGCTGTTGGGATTGCTTGCGGGTGGCGGCAGGTCATCGCGGGTGATCGGCCGGTCCTCTGGCCATTCACTGAGGTCGATCCCGATCATCTCCTTGATCGAGGCAAACTTGCGCGGCTTGTCGATGCGCGCGTGGGTTTGCATGAACAGCTCGCGGGCCTGCTCGCGGGTGTCGGCCAGGTACAGGCTCAGGCCGGGCAGCAGACGAATGTCGGCGGGGCAGCGGCCGTGTTTTTCCGCGCGACGGGACAGATCGCGGCGCAGCTCGAGCGCGGCTTCGATATCCGGTGTCGGTGCAAACACCAGGTCGGCAACCGCAGCGGCAAAGTCACGACCCGAGTCCGAGGCGCCGGCTTGCACCAACGGGATTCGCGTGTTGGCGTACATCGGCAGGTTGAGCGGACCCTTGACCTTCAGGTGAGTGCCGGCGTGGTCGATGGGGCGAACCTGTGAGGCGTCGGCATAGCGGCCAGTGCTGCGATCCAGTTTCAGCGCATTGCTGGGGAAGCTTTCCCACAGTTGGTGCACTACCCGGGTGAACTCCGCAGCCCGCTCATAACGTTCATCGGCACTGGGCATCGCCGTCAGGCCGAAGTTCTCATGGCCTTGCAGCGCGGTGACGATGTTCCAGCCAACCCGGCCCTTGCTGATCCAGTTCAATGACTGCAACTGACGGGCGACCACATAAGGCGGCAAAAAGGTGGTCGATACGGTCGAGACCAGGCCGATCCTGGATGTGTGCTGGGCAACCGCGGCCAACAGAATGCTTGGGTCCAGGCTGGCGAACCCGGAGCCGCTTTCCAGCATCTCCGGCACCAGGGCATGTACATCGGGGCGAAAGACAAAGTCCAGGTGCGCAGCTTCGGCGCGCTTGGCCAGATCGATCGCAAACTCGGCGGTGAAGATGCCTTCGATGTTGCTGTTGTCACGACGCCAGCCATCGCCGCTCAGCCAGGTAGGCGCCAGTGACAGGCCAATGTGCAGGCGCTTGGGGGTACTCATCCTTGCGGTTCTCCTCGTTATCTATAGACCGGCTCAGAACGCGCCCTTGACGCCGACGCCAACCATGCGTGGCAGGGTCATGCTCGCCTCGGTGCCGCCAATGCCACGGTTCTGCTGCATGTAGGTGGGGGAGCGGTCGTCGAATACGTTCTTGACGTAGCCGTACAGCTGCACCTGCTTGTTGAACTGATAACTCATCCGCGCATCGGTGAGGGTGTAGGGCTTGACCGAGTAGGACGAGGTGTTGGCGGTGTCGGAGTAATAGCCATCCAGGTGACGGACCTGGACGTTGAAGTTGAGCTTGTCGGTGATGTCCCAGCTTGGGCCGAAGCTCAAGGTGTAACCGGGCGACCGGGCAAACTCGTTGGCCTGGTAGTCGGCGTTGCTGGAGATCTTGTCGATGCGTGTACGCAAGGTACCGGCACTGGCCTTGAGGGTCAGGTTATCGAGGACGCGGTAGTCGGCGCTCAGCTCCAGGCCATAGGCATGGGCCTTTTCCGCGTTGATGGTGTAGGACTGGGCGACGCCCGGGGAGATCACCACCGGGATGTTGTACTGGGCGTCCTTGAAGTCCATGTAGAACAGGTTGCTACTGAGGATCAGGCGGTCGTCGAGCAGGTTGGCGCGGCTGAACAGCTCATAGTTCCAGATCGACTCTTCCTTGAAGTATGCCCACTGCCGGGTGGTCAGGTTGAGTGACACACCGCCGGGGTTGTAACCGCGGCTGACCAGGGCGCCGACGGTCCAGTCCGGCGTCGCGGCGAAGGCCAGCGAGACCTTGGGCAGCAGGGCGGAGAAGGTTTTCCCGTAGTCCAGTGCCGTGGGCGCAAGCACTGAATTGCCCTGGCGCTCGATGTGATCCTGCTGATAGCGCAGGCCGGTGCTCAGGGTCCAGCGGTCACTCAGGCGGTAGTTCAGCTCGCCGAAGATACCGAGGTTTTCCTTGGTGTCATCGAAGGCCGACAGTCCGCGCAGGTTCAGGGTTTCGTCGGTCTTGGTGTGGGCATAGTAGATGCCGCCCATGCCGCTGACGGTATCAAGCGCGTCGCCAAAGGTAATACGCGATTCGTTGGAGGCGTTCTTCTGCTTGATATCGGCATCGCCTTCACCGGCAACGCCGGTTACCCGCTGCACGTTGGACAGCGAATACTGCGCCTGGTTGAACAGCTTGATGCCGTTGTCGAAGTCATAGCTGACATCCAGCACGCTGGTGTTGGTGTCTTGCTCCCAGCTGGGCATGGTGGTGGTGTCGTGGTCGAGCTTGTGAAAGGGCGCCGAGGCCGCTTCCTGGGTCGGGCGATTGCTATCGTTGTGCGAGAAGGTGTATTTGGCCTCAAGCCCCGGCAGTGACTCAGGCACCCACAGCAGCTTGGCCCGGGCATTGACGGCACGGAAATTCTGGTCAGTCTTGCCGGGTTGGAATTTCGGATTGTCGTAGTCGATGAAAGTGTCGTGCGCCGAGTAGTCCACCGCCAGGCGTCCGGCCAGTTCATTGCCCATCAGAGGGCCGGAAATGGCAACCGAGCTGCGCTTGGCATCGTAGCTGCCGATCTCGGTCTGGTAGGCCGCCTGCGGAGTGAAGGTCGGATCCTTGGTGTTGACGATGATCGCACCGGCAATGGCGTTGGCCCCTTGCGAGGTGGTCTGTGGACCACGGAACACTTCGATGCTGTCCACGTCCCAGACCGAGGTGGCACCGAAGAACATCTCGTTGTAGTTCAGGTAATGGCCGTCGAGGTTGATCGTCGCCCGCGGCACGGTGCCACCCCAGAACACGTTCTGGCCATTGTTCGGGCCCTGGGTGTCCTGGCCGCGAATGATCGGCGCTCCCACCGAGTCGGTGTAGATCACATTGGGTACATCATTGAGCACTTCCGACACCGACGCGCTGCCGCTCTTTTCCTTGTCGATCTCCTTGGCGGTCTTGATCGATACGGAAGAGGCCGTGTCTTTCAGGTCGCGTTCGAGCTTTTCGCCGGTGACGATGATCGGCTCGAAAACAACGCTCTGCTTGTGGGTAGTGACGACGGATTGTCCAAAGGCGTAAGGCGATGCCAGCAATGTCGAGAGTGTCAACACACTAAAGCCTTGGCGCAGTGTGCGGTGTGGATGTGCCTTCAAGATGCCCCCAAATGAGAATGATCCTCTTTCCCGTTCGAGGGTAGCATGGTGCCATTGCGTTCCTCAATAAAGAATTCATTCCGCAAAATGGGAATAGGTACAGGTTCATGGAATCGGTATCATGGCCGCCAACAAGCGCGACCGTGCGCGCCGGCGAGGAGAGCGAACAATTGAACAATGAGATGACCGCCCTGGACGAAGAAGCGCAAGCAGCCCCGGAAAAGCGCTCCGGCACTATTCAGTCGGTGTCGATCGCGGTGCGTTTTCTCCAGGTCCTGGCCAATGCCGAGAGTGAGTTGGCGCTGGGGGAGGTCGCTCGGCGCACCGCTACCGGCGGCTCGACCGCCCACCGCTATCTGCAGAGCCTGGTCAAGGAAGGCCTGGCCAAGCAGGACCCGGCCAGCGGCCTGTACGACCTGGGGCCGGCCGCCTTGAACATTGGCATCAGCGCCTTGAAGCGTGTCGACGCGGTAGACATCGCCGCCCAGCACATGAAGTCCCTGGCCCAGCAGCATGCCGCCAGCGGCGGGGTGGCGATCTGGACCGACCGCGGGCCGACACTGGTGCGTTGGTACCGCAGTGCCTATTTCTCGATCAACCCGCTGGCATTGGGCGATATCCTGCCGATTGACAATACCGCCTGCGGCCTGGTGTTCCAGGCCTTCCTGCCCAAGGCGGTGATCGATGCCGCGCGCAAGCAGCAGCCGGCGCATTTTCGCGGCACGCCGCCGAGCAAGGCGCTGCTCGATGAGGTGCGTAGCGGCCGCTGGGCCGAGCTGACCAGCCATTTGCTGTCGAATGTTACCGGCCAGGCGGCGCCGGTGTTCGACGCCCAGCAGGAAATTGTCTGCGTGATGACCACGGTCACTGACCTTGGCCAGCTCAAATCAGCAGACGATCGCGACGCCTTGCACCGTGAAGCCGGCCTGGTCAACCAGGCCACGGGTGGGCGGATTTTCGATCAGCGCGGTTGAATCTGCATCTGGCGTCCCTTGGGTACCACCAGCGGGGTGCCGGTGACCGGGTCGGCAATGATCACCGAGGCCAGGCCGAATACCTCCTCTACCAGCGCTTCGGTGAATATTGCGCCAGGCTCGCCCTGGGCCAGCACCGCGCCGCCGCGCATGGCAATCAGGTGTGAAGCGTAGCGGCAGGCCTGGTTGAGGTCGTGCAGTACCGCAACGATGGTCCGACCCTGGCGGTTGAGATCGCTGAGCAGTTCGAGCAGTTCGATCTGGTGGGCGATGTCGAGGAAGGTGGTGGGCTCATCGAGCAGCAGGATCGGTGTGTCCTGCGCCAGCACCATGGCAATCCATACCCGCTGACGCTGGCCGCCAGAGAGTTCATCCAGCACCCGCTCCGCCAGCTCGCTGACCTGGGTTGCGGCCATGGCAGAGTTGACCGCCTGTTCATCGGCCGCGGACCATTGGCGCAAGAATGATTGGTGAGGGAATCGCCCGCGTGCCACCAGGTCGGCAACCGTGATGCCTTCCGGTGCCGTGGCGCTTTGCGGCAGCAGGCCGAGGCGTCGGGCGACCTCCTTGGCGGGAAGCTCGGTGATGGTTTTGCCGTCAAGCACCACTCGGCCTTGGGCAGGAACAAGCAGCCGCGACAAGGCGCGCAGCAGGGTGGATTTACCACAGGCATTGGGCCCGACAATCACGCTGAAGGAGCCATCGGGGATGGCGATGGACAGGTCGCTGGAGATGGTGCGCTGGTCGTAACACAGCGTCACGGTGTCAGCATGCAGGCGATGCGTCATGGGTGGCCTTTCCTGGCTGGCAGCTCGGCGGCGAGTATTGCATGTGCAGAATTAATTCTGCAATATGGAATGAGATTGCATCGCATCCACGTTTAGGCGGGCAAGCACCCGCTGTCGAACCCTTCCTGCCTCACTTGTAGCCGAAGAAAGATCGCCGATGAAAAAGCTCACATTTGCGCCAACGCTTGCTGTTGCGGCGCTGATCCTGCTTGCCTGTACCGCCGTTGGGCTGCGTCCGGCAACCGCTGTCGCGGCCGGGCAGTCCAAGCCGCTGCGGATTGCCTCGACCTCGCCGAGTGTCACCGGCATCCTGCTGGCCATGAAGGCACCGCTGGTGGCCACTGCTGCCACCACCCCGAGCCGGATGACCGACAGCAAGGGCTTTTTCAGCCAGTGGGCGAGCGTCGCCGATGCGCGCCAGGTCGAGGTGCTGTACCCCAACCTGGTGTTCGATATCGAGGCGGTGCTCGGCGTCAATCCGGACCTGCTGGTGCTCGCCGCCACCGGTGCCGACAGCGTGGTCCAGCACCAGGCCGAGCTGGAGGCCCAGGGCATACCGACCCTGGTGGTCAATTACTCGAACCAGAGCTGGCAAGAGATTGCCACCACTCTGGGAAAGGCCGCAGGCCTGGAGGCGCAAGCACTGGCAGCGATCAAGGACTTTGACGATTACGCCGCACTCACTGCGGCCTCGATCAATCCGCCCAAAGGCGGTGTAAGCATCGTCGGTTACAACATCGGTGGCAGCTATTCCGTCGGCCGCGCTTCCAGCCCGCAGGCCCGGTTGTTCACTGCGCTGGGGGTCAAGGTCGCGAGCCTGCCACCGGCCCTGAGTGGCGAGGTCACCCGCGCCGTGGACTTCGAGTTCATCTCCCGCGAAAACCTTTCGGCGGCGATCACCGGTGAAAGCGTGTTTCTGCTCGGCGCCACCGACGCTGATGTACAGGCGTTTCTTGCCGACCCGTTGCTGGCCAACCTGCCCGCGGTGACGCAGAACAAAGTCTACGCCCTGGGGCCGACCTCGTTCCGTGTCGACTACTACTCTGGCCGGCAGATGATCGATACCGTCGCCCGGCATCTGCGCTGAGCCATGGCGATTGCAGCGTTGCGCACCGTGGCTTTCAACCGGCACCGGCGCATGCGCTCCTCGGGGCTGCTGACTGGCCTGGGCGTGCTTGGGCTGGTTGCCGTCTGCAGCCTGCTGATCGGTTCACGCGCCATCGGTCTTGGCGAAATCGCCGATGCCTTCTGGTCGTATGACCCACAGAACAATCAGCATCTGGTGATTCGAGAACTGCGTGTTCCCCGCACCCTGGTAGCCATTCTGGCGGGCCTGGCCCTGGGCGTGGCCGGGGCGCTGATGCAGGCGGTGACACGTAATCCGCTGGCCGAACCCGGGCTGCTTGGCATCAACGCAGGTGCTGCGCTGGCGGTCATCATCGGCGTGACCCTGTTCAAGCTGGTGAGCATTGTCGAGTATGTCGGCTTCGCCTTTGCGGGTGCCGGGCTGGCCGCGCTTGCCGTGTTCATTCTTGGCCAGGCTCACGAAACCGGTACCAACCCGGTGCGCCTGGTGCTGGCCGGGGCGGGGTTGTCGGTGATGCTGGCGTCGATCACCGGCATCCTCCTGCTCAACGCCCCGCTTGAGGTGTTCGACAGCTTTCGCAGATGGTCGGCCGGCTCGGTTGAAGGCAGCAGCTTCCAGACCCTTGGCGTGCTCGCGTTGGTCGCCGCTGTCGGGCTGGCGCTGGCCATCGCTATCGTCGGCAACCTCAATGCCATGGCCCTGGGCACGGATCTTGGCCAGGCCCTGGGCGTCAATCTTCGCGCTACCTGGTTGCTGGCTTGCCTGGCAGTGATGCTGCTGGCCGGGGCGGCAACCGCGGCTGCCGGGCCGATCGGCTTCGTCGGCCTGGTCGCACCGCATCTAGCCCGGCGGGTGGTGGGGCCGGACTACCGCTGGATAGTGCCCTATGCCGGGCTGATTGCCGCGATCCTGCTGCTGGGCGCCGATGTAATCGGCCGTGTTGTCGCTGCGCCAGCGGAGGTCGCCGCCGGGATCATTGCCTTGTTGATCGGTGGGCCGTTCTTCATTGTCATCGTGCGCAAGTTCCGGATGAGCCGGTCATGACGGGGGCGGTGCTGCGCCTGGGTAACTATTCACTGCGCTGGCGGCCACGGGTTGCCGTGGTCTGTGCAGTGCTGGCGCTGATAGCCGTGGGCCTGGCGATCCTCTTGCTGGGCGTGGGATCGTTGCCGTTGACATCTGGCCAGGTGTTCGAGAGTTTGCTCGGGGGAGGCGACAATCCGACCGCCGACCGGGTGATTCAGCGGGTTCGCTTGCCGCGGGTGCTGACTGCGCTGCTGGTGGGCGGCGCGCTGGGCATGGCCGGTTCGATCTTCCAGTCGATCTCGCGCAACGCCCTCGGTTCTCCGGATGTCATCGGCTTTACCACCGGGGCTGCCAGCGGCGCCATTGTGCAGATCATCCTGTTCGATGCTGGCCCCCTGGGAACCTCGCTGGCGGCGGTGCTCGCAGGAGTGGGCACGGCCTTGCTGGTGTTCGTGCTGTCGATGCGCGGGCGTAGCACCGGTGGCTATCGGCTGGTGCTGGTGGGGATTGGTGTCGGCGCCATGCTCTCGGGCCTGAATACAGTGCTGCTGGTCATGGGCGACCTCGACCGGGCCATGTCGGCGCAAATCTGGCTGGCCGGTTCGCTCAATACCCGCACCTGGTCCCACGTACTGCCGGCAGCGTCAGGTTTCATTGCCATTGTGCCGGTGGTTATTGGTCATGCGCGACACATCGACCTGCTGGAAATGGGCGATGACACGGCCAGTCAGCTCGGTATCGCGCCGGAGCGCACAAGGCTGATCATGGTGTTGGCTGCCGTGGCGTTGACCGCGATTGCCACTGCAGCTGCCGGGCCTATCGCCTTTATCGCCCTGGCTGCTCCACAGCTGGCCAGGCGTTTGACCGGTGCGCCTGAAGTGCCGTTGGTGCCGGCAGCGTTGATGGGCGCGGTGCTGTTGCTGGTGGCCGACCTGCTCAGCCAGCGCCTGGCGTTGAATCTCAATCTGCCCATCGGCCTGAGTACGGGTTTGCTCGGCGGTTTCTATCTGCTCTGGCTACTGTCGCGCAGCAAACGGGTTTGATCGAGGTAATAAAAAAGGCCAATGCGTGAGCATTGGCCTTGAGTGATTGTGCCACGAAATCAGGAAGCGTCAGCTGCCATCTCGGCGTCATGGGCAATCAACGACACCAGCGCATTCTGCTGGCGATGGGAAAGCTGGCGGAAACGTTGCAACAGTTCGCGTTCGTGCAGGGACAGTTCCGGGCTGTCCAGACGCATGCTCAGTTCTTCACCCAGTGCACCTTCCTGAATAAGGCTCTGCTCCAGGCGAGCGATGATTTCCGAGTTCATGCTGCGGTGGTGGTTGCGCGCTACCTCGGCAATGCGCTCACGCATTCCGTCGGGGAGGCGGACGACGAATTTGTCAGCGGTGCGGCTTGAGTAAATAGCCTGTTTCATTGGGCGCATATAATTGACCGGTTTTTGGTTCAGGGGGAAGCGGTTCTCGAAATTGGCCGCACGATGTCACTACGACCATCCCGGCGTCAAAATGTTCAACCTGAATTGTGAATGAGGCGTGAATCATGCCTCATTATCGCCGGTTCCTTGGCGTCAATTCTGTGACAAATATTGAACCGGATAAAGGCGTTTTGCCAGTACCAATTATCAGAAATGAGCACTGGTTTGAAAAGTTTTCATTTTCTCTTTTTCCGCTGCTGCAGACCTTCGTCGGCAACGGCATGCAACAGGCAGAAAAGGCCTTGGAAAGCGTCTAGAATGCGCGTGCTTTCTTACCATTGAGCATAGTGGCTATGCAGCATGACGCAAGCGCGACGCGGCGTACAGTGAACCCGGGTCGTCTGGTGTACCTGATGGGACCCTCAGGTGCCGGAAAAGATTCCCTCATCGATGCGGCGCGCCCTGAACTGCAGCGCCTGAACGTGCACATCGCCCGGCGCGTGATCACCCGTTCGGCTGAGGCCAAGGGCGAAGATGCCATCGGTGTATCCCCTGAACAGTTCGAACGCCTGTGCGCCGAGGGCGCCTTTGCCCTGCAGTGGCAGGCCAATGGCCTGGCCTATGGCATACCGGTGCAAATCGATGCCTGGCTGGCTGAAGGGCAGGCGGTGCTGGTCAATGGCTCGCGCGCGCATTTGCAGCAGGCACGTGAACGCTACCCGGATCTGTTACCGGTGCTGCTGCGGGTTGATCATCAGGTATTGCGCCAGCGCTTGCTGGATCGTAACCGGGAAACCGCTCAAGACATCGAGCAGCGTCTGGCGCGGGCACAGCAGGTGAGGGTAGAGGAGGGTGGCAAGTGCTGGACAACTCCACGTCCTTGACCGATGCGGTCCAGCGCTTGCTTGGGCTGCTGCGCGAGCAAGGCCTGCTTGGCGCGAGCTGAAGCCTAGAACACCAGCCGTTCGTTGCTGACTTGGGGTGCGCTTTGTACTTGCGCGGCCTGGGTGCCAAACACCGCCAGTTGCGCCTTCATCGCCGGCACGGCATGGGCCTGCGCAGGCACGGCAATGCCGTCGGGTTGCACGACCAGGCCAACCAGAACGGCCAGAGCCAGGGCGTTGAGCAGAAGCAGGGTGCTGTTCATGGGCATACTCCGCAAAGGTGAGGGCTGAGCCCTAGCCACTTTTCATGAAATAGATAAAGCACACTGCATGCCAGGCTTTTTATCGGTTTTTACCCTTTAAAATCAGTCGCTTACGTTGGTTTTTCGCGTGATTTTCCGTGCAATCTGCAATGATGGCTGACTGCCTCATTGCAGATTGCACGATCCGCTAAAAAGCCCACAGGCAAAAAGCCCCACGGATGACATGACAAATGCCGGCCTGCTGGTTAACATGCACGCCGTCCCTGCCGCGCGACGCTCGTTGCCGGCTCTGCGTCTCAGTAGCTCAATTGGATAGAGCATCCCCCTCCTAAGGGGAAGGTTGGCAGTTCGAACCTGCCCTGGGACACCAATGAATTCGGCCTTTCTGGCCATCTGTCTGACTGCGTTTCTCTGTGACGGCAGCGTGGCAGCGGAAGGAATAAATAAAGCCCCTTTCAGAATCATCTGGAGGGGTTTTTTTCATTAAGGCTGCATGAGAAATGAAAAAATTATTCATTGCTTCCCTAGGGGCTTTATCGCTAATTCAACCATCACTGTCCTTTGCGGATAACGGGAAAAATCTCTATTTACAGAGGTGCGTCATGTGTCACGGCGCAGATCTCAAGGGTACAGGGCCGTTGGCTAACAAAAGCAACCCTCCTACCCCGGACCTTACAACCGCCGCTTTCAAAAAACGATTGGCTGATTATCCGGGCGTTATTGTCTCATCGGTAATACTTCGCCCCAATGGCGACCTGATTCCGAGAACATTGCGAGAGAATGGCGTAAAGCTATCGCCGTACGCCTGGAGGGTTCAGGATTTTCGCGATTTGAATCAATACATGAGTGCAGTGATTTCAAGAAGTCGATGATTTGTGGTGCCAGGCCGCTGCTGCGTGAACAGCGGCCTGGGGCCTACCAGTCTTGCCGCAACGGCAACGGCCCTTCATGGGACGCAAACAGCGGTAGCACTTCTTCTGCCAGCTCCTGAATCACTTCGTCTGCCGGCCGCTGGCAAAACTGTATGCCCAGCGCCGCATGATTGACCCCGGCATCCTGCCATTCCCCCAGCAGATCAATCAGCCCCTTGCGCCCGGTCCTCAGCACGTAGCCGCCTTGCATGGCCGTGCGTGGAAAGTCGGGGTTGGCGTCCAGGTCGATCCACTCGTTGGTCACGTGCGGACGAAAGCCGCCACCGGGAATGTGGTCGCGCCAGGCGCGGATTTTTTCGGCCAGGCGCCGAGGGCCGAGAATGTTCTCGGTCGCCTCAGGAAAGGTCAGCCAGCCATCGGCCTGCTCGCCCAGCCACTGCAGGGACTGGCGCGAGCTGCCGGTCACCAGCAGGGGGATGGCTCCGCTGACGGGCTTGGGCAGCAGTTGCGCGCCATTAAGGTGGCCCAGTGCTGATTGAGTCGGATGGTCGCCAACCTGCAGCAGTTGGCGAAAATAACGCACTGCCTCGGCAAAGCGCTCGCCACGCTCGCTGTGTTCCAGGCCATAGGCGGGAAACTCAATCGGGCGGTCCCCGGAGGCGATACCCATGACCAGGCGCCCGCCTGACAACTGGTCGATGGTAGTGGCGGCCTTGGCCAGGTCGATCGGATGACGCAAGGCGAAGATCGCGCTGCCCGTGGCCAGGGCGATGCGTCGGGTGTGCGCGGCCAGGTAGCTGAGGTAGGCGAAAGGATCGAACAGCTGGCCGGCATCGCCAAAGTGCGGATCGTACAACGGCACATCACGCACCCAGACGGCGGCAAAGCCCAGGCGGTCGATCTCGCTGACCAGCGCGGCCTGACCATTGAGCTCCGCCATGTCGCCGCGGTAGAAGCGCAGCGGCAGGAAGATACCCAGAGTCAGGTGGTCGGCGGCGAACATGCGTCGATAGCCGGGGTGATGGGCGAAGGCATGGGCGCTGGCGCCCGTTAATGTCGGGTTCATCGGCAAATTCCTTGTTGCGCTTCAGGGGCCAGTGGCAGGTGCTGGCAGGCGGATGCCGCGCTGGACGGCAGGGCGCTGACTGACGCGCTCATGCCAGGCGCTCAGATGCCGGTACTGGCTGAAATCGAAGTCGATAACCCGGGCGATATGGGTCCAGCCGAAGGTGGCGATGTCAGCGATCGAATAGCTGCTGCCCGCCAGCCAGGGCCGGTCGGCCAGGCGTTGGTCGAGGGTGCTGAACAGTTCTTCGCTCAGGCGCCGGTAGCGGGCGATGGCCTCGGGGCAGGGCTGCTGGGCGAACAGTTCGAAATGCACGCGCTGACCCAGAATCGGCCCCATGCTCGCTGCGTGAAACTGCAACCAGGTAATGGCCGCCCAGCGTTCGCTGGGGGTATCCGGCAGCAGGCGTGCGCTCTTTTCGGCCAGGTACAGCAGGATCGCCGCAGACTCGAAGAGGGTGATATCGGACTCGGGATCGACCAGTACCGGGATGCGTCCATGGGGGTTGAGCTTGAGAAAGTCAGCCTGGCGATGCTCGCCACGGTCGATCTGCACGTGCTTGAGGGTGTAGGGCAGCCCTAGTTCTTCCAGGGCGATGGTGATCTTGAAGCCATTAGGTGAGCTATCGCTATAAAGAATCAACGGCATGGGCCTTCTCTTCAGGAGTGTTCAGAGAAGGGCTATGCTAGGCAGGCCTTGGCTGATTGAAAAACGATCAATTCTGCGTTTAGGCGATAGATTTTCTAAACCATGGAGAGGGTAGAAATGGGCGCGGTTCTACCGTTGTTGGCATTGCGGGCCTTCACTGAAGCGGCACGTCTGGGCAGCCTCAAGGCGGCCGCCGAGCGCATGGGGGTAACGCCGGGGGCGGTCAGCCAGCAGGTGCGCCTGCTCGAGGCGCGCATGGGCGTGGTGTTGTTCGTGCGTGGCCGCCATGGCGTGCACCTGAGCGAAGCCGGCGCGCGGGTGTATCCGGGGCTGCTCAAGGGCTTCGATCAGATCGAGGCATCGCTGGCATTGCTGGAGCAACTGGCGCCGGGCAAGACCCTGACCATCAGCACCGTGCCGTCTTTCGCAGCCTCCTGGCTGGTACCGCGCCTGGGCCGTTTCAATGCCTTGCACCCGCAGATCGAAGTGCGCGTCGAGGCCTCGGCCAAGCTGGTGGATTTTCAACGTGAGCGTATCGACGTCGCCCTGCGCCATGGGCTCGGCCAGTACCCGGGGCTGGCGTCGATTCGTTTACTGGCACCGGTCCTGTTGCCGGTGGCCAGCCCGCAGTTGCTGGCGCAAGGGCCGGCCTTGAAGCGCCCCGCCGATTGTCTCAAGTATCCGTTGCTGCACGATGCCGATCGCGCCGACTGGATGCTTTGGCTACAGGCTCATGGCGTGGCCGATGAGCCGCGGGCAGCACGCGGTGCGAGTTTCGAGGATGACCTGCTGCTGTTGCGTGCAGCGGCTGCAGGCCAGGGCATAGCGCTGGTACAGGACACCCACGCTGCGGAAGACCTGGCCAGCGGCAAGCTGCAACTGGCCCTCGACAAACCCTGGCCTGCGCGTTTCGCCTACTACCTGGTGTGCCGACAAGAAGCCTTGCAGCGCCCCGAGGTTCAGGCATTCGCCGATTGGGTCAGAGCAGAGGCGGATGCCAGGTCTTGATCCTTATTGTCATCGCTGCCACCTTGGGTCGCAGTCAGATTAGCCACCAGCTTGGCTGACATTGCCGGCCCTTGCAGCTGGGAGTTGAGGCTGGCCAGCGACTCCAGCTCGGTCTGCTTTTTCATCTGCTCGGCGATCTTGCGTTCGATCTTGTCCTTCTCGGCAGGTGGCAAGGCCTCGAACTCTTCCTGGCTGATGCCCAGTTCGTTGAGCAGCTTGAGCTTGATCTTCTCCGCCGGGCTCAGGGCCATGTACTCGCGAAACGCCTGAGTGGCGCTCTTGCCGGATTCGCTGGTGCCGATGCTGGCCTGCTCACGCATGTCCACATCCGGGTTCTGCAGCTGTACCTTGAGCTTGGCGAAAGCTTCCTCGCGGGCGTCTTCGGCACTTTGCTGCGAGCTATTGCCATGGCTGTGCTGCTGCCGATTGGCACTGCTGGTGGGCACCGGCGGGCGGAACTGGGCCTGTTCGGCGGCGGCCGCCTCGGCCACGCCACGGGTCGGGTTGATGGTCAGCGGCTGGGCGCCGACGGCATTGATGCTACTCACCTGATCACTCTCCTTGATGGATGCAAGTTGACCATCGATCAATGGCAAGTCTTGTGCCAGCTCTGCTGACAGGTCCACGAGCTAGTATATTCAGGGGGTGGCGCTGTACGGCGGGTAGGAAATCGGAGCATGCTTTGCCCCGAAGAGGAAAACCCTTGCCGTCAGCGGCAAATCAATTCAAACCGGCAGCACCAACATCCGGCTGGGGCGTAGTTGCCTGGACAAGGGAGATCGTCCATGACTCAAACGTCAGATACACCACCATTGAAGGCCCCGCTGGCCGATTTCAGGGAAGAGCAGTTACAAACCCTGCTGGAGTTGATCAGCGACGGGATCTGGGACTGGAATGCCAACACCGGTTACGTCTACCGCAATCCCGGGTGGTACAGGATGCTCGGCTACCCGAGCCATTCCCTGGACAATACGGTGCTGACCTGGGAAGGGGTGATCCACCCCGAGGACTATCCGCGGGTGATGGCGCATTTCGAGGATTACCTCACTGATCGCGCCGGGCGGTACCGCATCCAGTACCGCTGTCGTTGCCGGGATGGCAGCTACCTGTGGATCGAGGACAGCGGCCACATAATTGCGCGCAACGAGGATGGTTCGGTGGCGCGGATGCTCGGTGCCCACCGCAATATCGATGACGCCAGGCGCCTGGTTGATCGGCTGGAGGAAAAGAACCTGAGCCTGGAAGCGCAGATCGCCGAGCGCACCCGCGAGCTGTCCTGGGTCAACCAGCAACTGCAGCGCCAGCTCGATGAGAACCGCGACCTGGCCGAGCGCGATGCCCTGACACTGGTGGCCAACCGTTACCGCCTGGAAAAGGTCCTGCAGCAGGAGTGCGAGCGGGCGCGGCGCTTTCGCCAGCCGCTGGCGCTGATCATCATGGATATCGACGACTTCAAGCCGATCAACGACCAGTACGGCCATGCCCAGGGTGATCAGGCGCTGATCGCCTCGGTGGAGCGGATCAAGGTCTGCCTGCGCAGCGATGACCTGCTGGCGCGGTGGGGCGGTGATGAGTTCGTTGCGGTGCTGCCGGGCACGCAGCGGCAAGAGGCGCTGCAGCTGGCGCGGCAGATTCGCCAGGCGCTGGAGCAGGCGCCGCCGGTGGGCGAGCGGTTGCTGACCATGAGCTATGGCGTGGTCGAGTGGCTGGAAGGTGAAGGGCAGGCGCAACTGCTGTGCCGGGCGGACCAGGCGCTGTACCGGGCCAAGGCGGCCGGCAAGGATGAAATCGGTGAATGAAAAAGGACCCGCTGCACGGGGCAGCGGGTCAAATCGGCCTCAGCCGCTTCAGTGTCTACAGATGCAGGGCGTGACCCAGGGCGCGCAGTGCCGCTTCCTGTACCGCCTCACCCAGGGTTGGGTGAGCGTGGATGGTTCCCGCCACATCTTCCAGGCACGCGCCCATTTCCAGTGACTGGGCAAAGGCGGTGGACAGCTCCGAGACGCCAACGCCGACCGCCTGCCAGCCGAGGATCAGGTGATTGTCGCGACGGGCGACCACGCGCACGAAACCGCTTTTCGATTCCAGGGTCATGGCTCGGCCGTTGGCGGCGAACGGGAACTGCGCAACGATACAGTCCAGGCCATCCTGCTCGACCTGTTCCGGGGTCTTGCCAACCACCACCAGTTCCGGGTCGGTGAAACACACCGCGGCAATGGCGGCCGGCTCGAAGCGCCGCGACTTGCCGGCAACAAGTTCGGCAACCATTTCACCCTGGGCCATGGCCCGGTGGGCGAGCATCGGTTCTCCGCTGATATCGCCGATGGCCCAGACGTTGAGCATGCTGGTCTTGCATTGGTCGTCGATGGCAATCGCCGAACCGTTCATCTTCAGCGCCAGGCTTTCCAGGTTGAAGCCCTGGGTGCGCGGCTTGCGCCCGACCGCGACCAGTACCTGGTCAGTGCTCAGTTGCAGCAGTTCACCCTCAGGATCACGTACCTGCAACGCCTGCTTGTCGGCATCGAAACCTTCGACGCTGTGCTTGAGGTAGAGCTTGATCCCCAGCTTCTTGATCGACTCGGCCACCGGTGCAGTCAGTTCACTGTCGTAGGTTGGCAGGATGCGCTCGCGGGCTTCGACCACGCTGACCTCGACGCCAAGCTTGCGGTAGGCGATGCCCAGCTCCAGGCCGATGTAGCCGCCGCCAACCACGGTCAGGTGCTTGGGCAGGGTTTTCGGCGCCAGGGCCTCGGTGGAGGAAATGATCGGGCCACCCAGCGGCAGCATCGGCAGTTCGACGCTGCTTGAGCCGGTGGCCAGCAGCAGGTGCTCGCACTGGATGCGCTGGCCGTCGACTTCGACGTGCTTGCCATCGAGAATCTTCGCCCAGCCGTGGATCACCTTGACCCCGTGTTTTTTCAGCAGGGCCGCGACGCCGCTGGTCAGGCGATCGACGATGCCGTCTTTCCAGGCCACGCTCTGGATGATGTCCAGGCTCGGTGGCGAGACCTTGATGCCCAGGCTCGACTGCTGGCTGTGCAGCTGGGTCTGGTGGAACTGCTCGGCGACGTGGATCAGCGCCTTGGACGGAATGCAGCCGATGTTCAGGCAAGTGCCACCCAGGGCCTGGCCTTCGACCAGCACTGTGGGAATGCCCAGTTGGCCGGCGCGAATGGCCGCGACATAACCGCCGGGGCCGCCGCCGATGATCAGCAGGGTAGTGTTGAGCGTCTGTTGCATGGTCACTCCACAAACAGGCTGGCAGGTTGTTCGAGCAGGCCGCGGATGGCCTGGATGAAGAGTGCCGCGTCCATGCCATCGACCACGCGGTGATCGAACGAGCTGGAGAGGTTCATCATCTTGCGAATGACGATCTGGCCATTGATGACCATCGGCCGTTCAACCATGCGGTTGACCCCGACAATCGCCACTTCCGGGGTGTTGACTACCGGGGTGGAGACGATGCCGCCGAGGGCGCCGAGGCTGGTCAGGGTGATGGTCGAGCCCGACAGTTCTTCACGGCTGGCCTTGTTGCCGCGGGCGGCGTTGGCCAGGCGCACGATCTCGCCGGCGTTGCTCCACAGGCTGCCGGCTTCGGCGTGGCGCAGTACCGGTACCATCAGGCCATTGTCGCCCTGGGTGGCGATGCCGACATGCACCGCGCCGTGGCGGGTGATGACCTGGGCTTCGTCGTCGTAGGTGGCGTTGATCTGCGGGAACTCGCGCAGGGCGACGACCATGGCGCGCACCAGGAATGGCAACAGGGTCAGCTTGCCACGGCTGTCGCCCCACTTCTTGTTCAGGTGCTGGCGCAGCTCTTCCACGGCGGTGACGTCGATTTCCTCGACGTAGCTGAAGTGGGCGACGCGGCGCTTGGCATCCTGCATGCGCTGGGCAATCTTGCGGCGCAGGCCGATCACCGGGATCTGCTCGCTGTCGTTGCGCTTGGCGTAACCGCCAGGGGCACTTTGGCTGCTGGTGGTTGGCTGGGCCAGGAAGGCGTCGAGGTCGTCGTGCAGGATGCGTCCGGCCGGGCCGCTGCCATGTACGTAACGCAGCTCGATGCCGGCATCCAGGGCACGCTTGCGCACGGCAGGCGAGGCCAGTGGGCGTTCGTGGGCTTCGCGCGGAACGATGGCGGCGGGCTGGTGGGTGGAGGCTGCGGGTGCAGCAACGGGTGCTGGTGCAGCAGGTTTTGCTGCTGGTTCAGGGGCAGGTGCAGCGACTGCACTGGCCTCTTCGCGGGGCAAGCCCGCTCCTACGTTGCCGGCGCCTTCGACTTCGATGCGGATCAGTTCGCTGCCCACCGCCATGACTTCACCGGGCTGGCCGCCCAGGGCCAGGACCTTGCCGCTGACCGGCGAAGGGATTTCGACGGTGGCCTTGTCGGTCATGACATCGGCCACGACCTGGTCTTCAGTGACGGTATCGCCGACCTTGACGAACCATTCCACCAGTTCAACTTGTGCGATGCCTTCACCGATATCCGGCATCTTGATGACGTGCGTGCCCATTCAGACCTCCATGACCCGTTTCAATGCCGCGCCCACTCGCGAAGGGCCGGGGAAATACGCCCACTCCTGTGCGTGCGGGTAGGGGGTGTCCCAACCGGTGACGCGTTCGATCGGAGCTTCGAGGTGATGGAAGCAGTGTTCCTGGACCAGCGCGATCAGCTCGGCACCGAAGCCGCAGGTGCGCGTGGCTTCATGGACCACCACGCAACGGCCGGTCTTTTTCACCGACTCGACGATGGTTTCCAGGTCCAGCGGCCAGAGGCTGCGCAGGTCGATGACCTCGGCGTCGACGCCGGTTTCTTCAGCGGCCACCTGCGAGACATAGACGGTGGTGCCATAGGTCAGCACGGTGACGTCCTTGCCCGGGCGGGTAATCGCCGCCTTGTCCAGCGGCACGGTGTAGTAGCCGTCCGGTACGGCGCTGGCCGGGTGTTTCGACCACGGGGTTACCGGGCGGTCGTGGTGGCCGTCGAACGGGCCGTTGTACAGGCGCTTGGGCTCAAGGAAGATCACCGGGTCGTCGTTTTCGATCGAGGCGATCAGCAGGCCTTTGGCGTCGTAAGGGTTGGAAGGCATCACGGTACGCAGGCCACAGACCTGGGTGAACATCGCTTCAGGGCTCTGGCTGTGGGTCTGGCCGCCGTAGATACCGCCACCGCAGGGCATGCGCAGGGTCAGCGGGGCGACGAACTCGCCGGCCGAGCGATAACGCAGGCGGGCCATTTCCGAGACGATCTGGTCGGAGGCCGGGTAGAAGTAGTCGGCGAACTGGATTTCCACCACCGGGCGCAGGCCATAGGCACCCATGCCCACGGCGGTTCCGACGATGCCACTTTCGGAGATTGGCGCATCGAATACCCGCGACTTGCCGTACTTGGTCTGCAGGCCTTCGGTGCAACGGAACACGCCACCGAAGTAGCCGACGTCCTGGCCATACACCACGACGTTGTCATCGCGCTCTAGCATGATGTCCATGGCCGAGCGCAGGGCCTGGATCATGGTCATGGTGGTGGTCGCCATAGCGGTTTCCAACTGGATTGAAGTGTTGTGATCGTTCATGTCAGATCCCCAGTTCCTGGCGCTGCCGGCGCAGGTGCTCCGGCATCTCCTTGTAGACATCCTCGAACATCGAGGCCGGGCTCGGCATCTGGCCGCCAGCCAGGGTGCCGTACTGCTCGGCTTCTTTCTGCGCCTTGATGATCTCGGCCTCGAGCTCGGCGCTGACCGCCTGGTGCTCTTCTTCGGACCAGTGACCGATGGCGATCAGGTGCTGTTTGAGGCGGGCGATCGGGTCGCCCAGGGGGAAGTGACTCCAGTCGTCGGCCGGACGGTACTTGGACGGATCGTCCGAAGTCGAGTGCGGGCCGGCACGGTAGGTGACCCATTCGATCAGGGTCGGGCCGAGGCCCAGGCGGGCGCGTTCGGCGGCCCAGCGGGAGGCCGCGTACACGGCGATGAAGTCGTTGCCGTCGACGCGCAGGGAGGCGATGCCGCAACCCACGCCACGACCGGCGAAGGTGGTCGATTCACCACCGGCGATGGCCTGGAAGGTGGAGATCGCCCACTGGTTGTTGACCACGTTGAGGATTACCGGCGCACGGTAGACGTGGGCGAAGGTCAACGCGGTGTGGAAGTCCGATTCGGCAGTGGCACCGTCACCGATCCAGGCCGAGGCGATCTTGGTATCGCCCTTGATGGCCGAGGCCATGGCCCAGCCGACCGCCTGGACGAACTGGGTCGCCAGGTTGCCGCTGATGGTGAAGAAGCCGGCTTCGCGCACCGAATACATGATTGGCAGCTGGCGGCCCTTGAGCGGATCGCGCTCGTTGGACAGCAGCTGGCAGATCATCTCCACCAGCGACACGTCGCGGGCCATGAGGATGCTTTGCTGGCGATAGGTGGGGAAGCACATGTCGCTGCGGTTCAGGGCCATGGCCTGGCCGCTGCCGATGGCTTCTTCACCCAGGCTCTGCATGTAGAACGACATCTTCTTCTGCCGCTGGGCAACCACCATGCGGCTGTCGAACAACCGGGTCTTGAGCATGGTGCGCATGCCCTGGCGCAGGATCTCGGGGCTGACGTCCTCGGCCCAGGGGCCCAGGGCATTACCCTTGTCATCCAGCACCCGGATCAGGCTATAGGAGATGTCCGCGGTATCGGCGGCTTCTACATCGACGGGAGGTTTACGGACCTGACCGGCATCGTTCAGACGCAGGTAGGAAAAATCGGTCTGGCAGCCTGGCCGGCCTGTAGGCTCGGGCACATGCAAACGCAGGGGGGCGTACTCGTTCATGCTTTTTTACGCTCGCTCTGTCTTGTGTTTTTGTTGAGCTTTGAAGCGGTCGCTACTGACACCCGGCTTGTGACCATGGAGTCAGTCTTGTCCTACATGATATTCCGGCGCCTGAAGAATATTTTTCTCAAGTTCGTTGCCTTTGCTTCGGCTTGCGGATAAACATTCCTTATAAAGACAAAAAACAGGTGATTTTCTCTCATGCGTAAACTGGATCGTACGGATATCGGCATTCTCAACAGCCTCCAGGAAAATGCCCGGATCACCAACGCCGAGCTGGCGCGCTCGGTGAACCTCTCGCCGACACCCTGCTTCAACCGGGTCAAGGCCATGGAAGAACTCGGGGTGATTCGCCAGCAGGTGACCTTGCTGGCGCCGGAGGTGCTGGGCCTGGATGTGAATGTGTTCATCCATGTCAGCCTGGAGAAGCAGGTCGAGCAATCCCTGCATCGTTTCGAGGAGGAAATTGCCGAGCGCCCGGAGGTCATGGAGTGCTACCTGATGACCGGCGACCCTGATTACCTGTTGCGCGTATTGCTGCCGAGCATCCAGGCCCTGGAGCGCTTTCTCGACTACCTGACGCGCTTGCCGGGGGTGGCCAATATCCGTTCGAGTTTTGCCCTGAAACAGGTGCGCTATAAAACCGCGCTGCCGCTGCCGGCCAATGGCCTGACCCTGCCAGGCTAGGCTGTGTAGAAAATTACGTTCATATCGTCCGTTTGGCGCTTGAAATTTCGAACGCCCGGTGCCTATGTTGTAACCGTCGCCGTTCCCGGCATGCGAAAACAACAAGGATAGAGTCATGACGACCAATGGCCAAAACTCACTCGCCGAGCGATTGACGGGCATTGATGAGATCGAGTGCATTACCCCGGACCTCAATGGAGTGCCGCGGGGCAAGGTGATGACCGCTGAAGGCTTTCTCGAAGGCCGCCGCCTCCAGATGGCCCGCGGCGTCCTGCTGCAATGCATCATGGGCGGTTACCCGGCGGCGCGCTTCTATGGCAGCGACGATGGCGACCTGGCGCTGGTGGCCGACCCGCAGCACATCTATCGCCTGCCCTGGAGTGATGAGCCGCGGGCCCTGGCGATTTGCGATGCGGTCGAGCTCAACGGCGAAAGCTCTGGACTGTCCAGTCGCGGCCTGCTCAAGGCGGTAATCGCTCGTTACGCCGCCCGTGGCTTGGCGCCGGTGGTGGCGACCGAGCTTGAGTTCTTTGTCTTCGCCCCCAACAGCGATCCCAACCAGCCGTTCCTGCCGCCGCTGGGCAAGGACGGTCGTCGTGAAGAGGGCCATTCGGCGTTCAGCGTCAGCTCCAACAATGGCCTGCGTCCGTTCTTCGCTGAGGTCTATCGCTGCATGGCCGCCCTGGGTCTGCCGCGCGATACTTTCATGCACGAGATGGGCGTCAGCCAGTTCGAGATCAACCTGCTGCACGGCGACCCGCTGCTGCTGGCCGACCAGACCCTGCTGTTCAAGCACCTGCTCAAGGAAGTTGCGCTCAAGCATGGCCTGACCGTGGTGTGCATGGCCAAGCCGTTGGCGCACACGCCGGGTAGCTCCATGCACATTCATCAGAGCGTGGTGGAGGTGGATGGCGGGCGTAATGTCTTCAGCGATGCCGAGGGCAAGCCGACGCCGACCTTCTATCACTTCATCGGCGGCCAGCAGGCCTGCATGGCGGATTTCACTGCCCTGTTCGCGCCGAACGTGAACTCCTACCAGCGCCTCTGCCACCCCTACGCCTCGCCCAACAATGCCTGCTGGTCCGAAGACAACCGCGCGGCCGGCTTGCGTATTCCGGCCAGTTCACCCGTGGCGCGACGGGTCGAGAACCGTCTGCCAGGCGCTGATACCAACCCGTACCTGGCGATTGCCGCAAGCCTGGCGGCCGGCCTGTACGGTATCGAACAGCAGCTTGAACCGGCGCCAGCAATCCAGGGCGAATTCGCGGTGCCGGATCATTTGAGCCTGCCATGTACCTTGCATGCGGCATTGGAGCGTCTGAAGCGTAGCGAGCTGGCGCGGGAACTGTTCGGCAAGGAGTTCATCGAAGGTTACATCGCCACCAAGACCCTGGAGTTGACCAGTTTCTTCGATGAGATCACCCCGTGGGAGCGTCGCGTACTGGCAGCTCAGGCGTAACCCGCGAGGCGTTTTTGACGCAGTGCTCGGACAATTCAAAAGCAGGTGGCAGACATTCTTCGATAAGCGTCTGCCACCTGTTTTTTTATGCCAGCCGCCTGCAACACGGTTTTTTTCACTTATGCTTTCAAGCAGTTTTTCCACCAGCTCAAGGAGCCGTTCGGGACGCTGATGCGACAGATCTGGAAGTCTTTTCGCGCGCTGTATTTCGCTGCGCTGATGATGTTGATCGGCTCCGGCTTGTTGAGTACCTACCTGGCCTTGCGCCTGGCGGCCGACCACGTCGACAGCCTCTGGGTCGGTGCGCTGATGGCCGCCAACTATTTCGGCCTGGCCCTGGGCGGCAAGATCGGCCACCGGCTGATTGCCCGGGTCGGGCATATCCGTGCCTATGCCACCTGCGCCGGGATCGTCGGCGCGGCGGTGCTCGGCCATGGCCTGGTCAGCTGGCTGCCGGCCTGGGTGGTGCTGCGGATCATCGTTGGTCTCGGCATGATGTGCCAATACATGGTCATTGAAAGCTGGCTCAACGAGCAGGCCGATGCCAAGCAGCGGGGCGCGGTGTTCAGCGGCTACATGATCGCTTCGTACCTGGGCCTGGTGCTCGGTCAGTTGATCCTGGTGGTGCATCCGCAACTGGGTCTTGAATTGCTGATGCTGGTGGCCATGTGCTTTGCCCTGTGCCTGGTGCCGGTGGCGCTCACTCGCCGGATTCACCCGGCGCCGCTCAGACCTGCGCCGATGGAGCCGCGCTTCTTTATCAAGCGTGTGCCGCAGTCGCTGAGTACGGTGCTCGGTGCCGGGCTCATTGTCGGTTCCTTCTATGGCCTGGCGCCTTTGTATGCGGCCAAGCAGGGGCTGAGTACCGAGCAGGTGGGTCTGTTCATGGGGTGCTGCATTTTCGCCGGGCTGCTGGTGCAGTGGCCGCTGGGTTGGTTGTCGGACCGCTACGACCGCGCGGTGCTGATTCGCAGCGTTGCGGTGGGCCTGGCGATTGTCGCCTTGCCGCTGGCGATCATGCCGGCCGTGCCGTTGGAGGTGCTGTTTGTCGCGGGCTTTGCGGTGTCGCTGCTGCAGTTCTGTTTGTACCCGCTGGCGGTGGCGTTTTCCAACGACCACGTCGAGGGCGAGCGACGGGTTTCGCTGACGGCAATGCTGCTGGTGACCTATGGCGTGGGGGCGAGTATCGGGCCATTGGTGGCCGGGGTGATGATGAAGCTGCTGGGCAACCAGATGCTCTATGCCTTCTTCGTATTCTTTGCTCTGGTGCTGGTCTGGCGGATCCGGCCGAAAGCGGTTACCGGTTTGCACCAGGTCGACGATGCGCCGCTGCATCACGTGGCAATGCCGGCGGCAGGTTCACCCTTGTCGGCAGCGCTGGACCCACGGGTTGACGAGCAGGTGGTGCAGGATCAGATGCAGACGCCGGTGGCAGCCGAGGATACCGAGGCGGAGGAGGGGGCTGAAGCTGAAGTTGTGGCTGAAGAGGTCAAACCGACGCAGGTGTGATGGAGTGGTCGGGGCCGCGTTGCGGCCCGTCGCCGGCAAGGCCGGCTCCCACGTATGCAGCGCACCTGTGGGAGCTGGCGTTGCCAGCGATGGGTTGCGACTCAGTAATCGTCTTTATCGAACCGCCGCGCTTCACGCTGCAGCTGATACACAAAGGTTTCCACCTTGCGCTGCATCTGCCCGTTGAGGTTGTGAAAGCGTACGCCGGCAAAAGTGGCATTGATACGCTCTTCGAAATGCAGATGGCGCAGCTCGACCTCGACCTGGGACAACCCCAGTGGTGCGCCGGTGGCGAACTTTTCGTAGACCTGGCCCAGTTGCAGGCGCTCTTCGACATTGCCTTCAAAGCGCAACTTGCAGCCAGTGGCGGAAATATCCAGCAGCTTGCCGCGCAAGGTGCCATTGCCCTTGAGCTTGTCGCCGTCGAGTGCCACATCCACCAGTTGGGTAAGCTTCAGCGCCGCGCGAAACGCATTGCGGCGCTGATGGTAGGCGACCTCGGTCGGCAGGGTGCCGCGGTAGCAGCGATGGCCGTCGGCTTCGACGATGCTCAGCGGGGTGTTGCACTCCCAGGCAATGCGCACGCCATCATGAAAGCCTTCAACGCGAAACGGTTCGCCATTTTGCAGGTAGCGTTCGCCGTCGCGAGGGATCATTTCATCAAGGGCCAGGCGGTTGCCTTCGCGGTCGACTTCAACGACATAGCTTTGAAAGCGCTGGCTGCGTTCGTGGAAGGTGATGATCAGCGGGTCATGGCTCTCTAGCAGCGACCGCAAGTTGGCGGCAATTTCCAAAGGGGTGGTGAGCACCTTCGGAGGCTGCGGAGCTTCTGCTTCATTGAACACGGTTAATCATTCTCCAGGCAAAATCGTCACACGCAAGTTACGGCATTTTGCCAGTATGTTCCGTGCCTTGATACAGGGGAATCAAGCCTGGCTCAGCGCCCGTGGCTTGGCGAGGGGAGAGGTGGCCCCACGGCTGTCGTAGAGCGACGGCGCTTCGCCGCCCATGAGGATTCTGATCTGGTTGGCGGTGGTGCTTTGCTGGAGCTGGATCGAGCGGCCATTGCGCTCGTTGACTGCCTGGCAGTCAGCCAGCAGTTGGCCCAGTACATCCAGTTGCTGCAACAGCAACTCGCCGAAGGATGACTCGCTGGCCAGTTGGGCGACGCCCTCGCGGTCCTGGGACAGGCCCAGGCCTGCAAGCAGCTCACTACGCTGGCGGCCATGCTGATCGAGGAGGATCACCAGCGACTGCTTGCGCGCCAGAATGTTTTCCAGCAGCGGCATGTCGCGGCCGTGCAGGGCTACATTCTCGGTCTGCAGTAATTCGAGCAGTTCTTGCGCTGGAGCAATATCGTTTTCGATCAGTTGCAGCAGAGTAGTGTCGTGCATGGCTGGCTCTTTGGTTCAAGCGTCCTGAAGTCAGCGCGCCGGGGGCTAGCGCTGGGCTTCGAAATTAAGCAGTTTGCTGGCGACGCGGTTGCTGTCGACCTGGTAGCTGCCGTCGGCGATAGCCTGTTTCAACTCGGCCACCCGGGCGCTGTTGACAATCGGCTGGTCGCGCAGCTTGTCGCTGACCTTTTGCAACTGCTGGGCCTCGTGGCTGAGGTGTACGGTTTCCCCGCTGGCGCTGTTCTCAACGACGCTGCCAGCCTTGGCCGAAGCGGTGCTGGCGGTGCTTTCCTGGCTGCTGCCGGTACGCACGCCGCCCGCAACGGACGGGGAGTTATTCAAACGACTGAAGTCGATGACCATGATCAGAAAACCTCTGGGTATTTGGACGCTTGCCTTGTTTTCGGCCAACCCGAAAGAAACTTTAGGCGCAAATGCTCAATGGCGTGCGCGGCCGGTTCGGGGCATCCAATGGGACACAGTTTAGGAAAAGCAGTTCCTGATCGCCAGCATTGTTGTTGATTCAAGTACCTACATGGCCACTTCCACCTGGCCCGGCCCGGTGACCCTGGCCTTGACCACCCGCTTGGAGTTGAGGTTGCGTACCCGGATCTGTTCGCTCAGGCCGCCCTTGCTCAACGCTTCGCCGGGCATGCGCACGGCCAGGCTGCCGCTGCGGGCGGTTATCACCACCTGGTCACCCTTGCGCACCACCTCGGCCTGTTCCAGATGCTGGGGGGTAAGGACCTGATCCATGACCGTTGGTCGGATAACCTTGAGCCCTACCGCCTGGTCGAGGCTGCCGAGAAAACCCTGGTTGAGCATGCCCACGTCGCGTTCACGCAGGGCCACGTCCTGTTCGCCGACGATGCTGTCGCGCTTGAGCGGGCGAACCACGGTCACCACATTGCGAAACAGACGTACCTGGGCGGGCACGAACACCGTCCACGGTGAACTGCCGTCGCAACGAACCCGCACGGTGACGCGGCCCATCGGCTGCGCCGGGCTCTCCAGCGCGGCGCCCAACTGCTGGTCGCACAGCGGCATGCGCAGGCGCGGATCGAGGTTGTTGACCTGGATCTCGTAGCGGCCTTCGGTCTGGCTGGTGGCCAGGTAATCTTCTACGGTGAATTCAAGAAACCCCTGGGTGACACCGATAAGCTGTTCAGGCAAGGTGAAAGCGTCAGCCAGAGTTCGAGCGCCAGGGGCCAGCAGGCACAGCGCAGCAAGGAAGCCGGGCAGGTGGCGGGTCAGGCGTCGGAAAAATGTCGTTTTCATGTTCATACGATTAAAAAAAGCAAAGCGCGTGCCGACTGGGTACGAAGCTCGAAGCGTTTGGTGAAGGAGTCTGGCATGGCTGGTGTAATGGATTCGGTGAACCAGCGCACGCAACTGGTAGGGCAGAACCGCCTGGAGCTGCTGTTGTTCCGTCTCAATGGCGAGCAGCTCTATGGCATCAACGTGTTCAAGGTGCGGGAAGTGCTGCAATGCCCGAACCTGACCGTAATGCCCAAGTCCAGCCCCGTCGTGCGCGGTGTCGCGAATATTCGTGGGGCAACCATCCCGATCCTCGATCTGGCGATGGCGACCGGAATGCCCGGTCTGAGTGAAGAAACCAGCAAGAGTTTCGTCATCATCACCGAGTACAACACCAAGACCCAGGGGTTTTTGGTGCATTCGGTGGAGCGCATCGTCAACATGAACTGGGAGGAGATCCATCCGCCACCCAAGGGCACCGGGCGCGATCACTACCTGACGGCGGTGACCCGGGTCGACAACAAGATGGTCGAGATCATCGACGTGGAGAAAATCCTCGCCGAAGTGGCACCGACCTCCGAGGCGATTTCCGCCGGTGTGGTGGATGCCGAGGTACAGGACAAGGCGGTGATGCTGCGGGTGCTGACAGTCGATGACTCGTCGGTGGCGCGCAAGCAGGTCAGCCGTTGCCTGCAGACCGTCGGCGTCGAGGTGGTGGCGCTCAACGACGGCCGTCAGGCGCTCGACTACCTGCGCAAGCTGGTCGACGAGGGCAAACGGCCGGAAGAAGAATTCCTGATGATGATCTCCGACATCGAGATGCCGGAGATGGACGGCTACACCCTGACGGCCGAGATCCGCAGCGACCCGCGCATGCAAAAGTTGCACATCATCCTGCATACTTCGCTTTCCGGGGTGTTCAACCAGGCGATGGTCAAGAAGGTCGGTGCCGATGACTTCCTGGCCAAGTTCCGCCCGGACGACCTCGCCCAGCGCGTTGTTGATCGGATCAAGGCCACGCACTAACGGCCAGGAGCGTTCGCTCCTGGCGGTACATACGATTTAAGAGGCGGCATCATTGTCTACGGGTAATTTGGATTTCGAACAGTTCCGGGTCTTCCTGGAAAAAGCCTGTGGCATCCTGCTGGGCGAAAATAAGCAATACCTGGTCTCCAGCCGTCTCAACAAGCTGATGGAGCAGCAGGGCATCAAGTCCCTGGGCGAACTGGTGCAGCGTATCCAGAGCCAGCCGCGCAGTGGTTTGCGCGAGCAGGTGGTCGATGCCATGACCACCAACGAGACCCTCTGGTTTCGCGACACCTATCCATTCGAGGTGCTGAAGAACAAGGTGTTGCCCGAGCAGATCAAGGCCAACCCCGGACAGCGCCTGCGCATCTGGTCGGCGGCCTGCTCGTCGGGGCAGGAGCCGTACTCGATCTCCATGGCTATCGACGAGTTCGAGCGCAGCAACATTGGCCAGTTGAAGATGGGTGCGCAGATCGTTGCCACCGACCTGTCCGGCTCGATGCTGAACAACTGCAAGACCGGCGAATACGACAGCCTGGCGATTGCCCGCGGCCTGTCCCAGGAGCGCCTGCAACGTTACTTCGACGTCAAGGCGCCGGGGCGCTGGGCGGTCAAGGCGCCGATTCGCAGCCGTGTCGAGTTCCGCTCGTTCAACCTGCTCGACAGCTATGCGAGCCTGGGCAAGTTCGACATCGTGTTCTGCCGCAACGTGCTGATCTACTTCTCGGCCCAGGTCAAGAAGGACATCCTGCTGCGCATTCACGGCACGCTCAAGCCGGGCGGATACCTGTTCCTGGGCGCGTCCGAAGCGCTCAACGGTTTGCCGGATCATTACCAGATGGTCCAGTGCAGCCCGGGGATCATTTACCAGGCCAAGTAAGCGACGGTTCATGCATGCAGCAAGGCCGGCATCGCCATCAGTGGGTGCCGGCCTTGTTTGTGTCTGCAGGTCAGAATTGATAGCGCAGGGTGGCTGATAGCAAATTGGCGTCGAAGCCGGACTTGCCGTAGTAGTCGTAATCGAGTCCCAGGCTGGCTGCGCCAAGGTGGTAGTCAACGCCGATGCCAGCTTCGTAGCTGTCCCGGGCGACAGCTGCGCCATGACTGGCAAAGGTGCTGCTGCCCAGTGCGAAGCTGGATGTGGTGCGTGCCTGGTCAGCGGCGAAATCATGGTAGGCCATCAGGCGGGCGTGGGGTTCGAGTGTTCCGCTGCCGACTGCGTGGCGGCTGGCGGCGCGCAGGCCGGCACCCAGTTCGATGGCTTCGTATCGTTGGTCGTCGACCTTCAGTGCCGCGGCGGACCCTTTCTCGCGATAGCTGTCGAGTGTGACCAGGCTGTAACGGGCCGTCAGGCGCGGCTCGACCAGCACGTGCGGAGTAATGCGGTAGGTGTAGCCAGCTGTCAGGTTCAAGCCCAGCAGGTCGCTGTCGTAATCGGATTTGGCGCGGCTGCCGGCGATGTCTCGCTTGCTCTGGTTGCTGTTCAGGCCATAGGTCAGGCTGGCGTCGACAAAGTAGTTGTCCTGGGTGAAGCCGCCGTACAGGGTGAAAGCTTGGCTGTCGACTTCGCTGGCGTTGCGATTGCTGCCGTTCAAGGTGGTGGTGATGTAGCTGTAGGTCAGGCCGGCTGTCAGTTGCTCGTTGATCCTGGTGTCGGCACCAATGGCAATGCCTCGGCTGTAGGCGTTGTAACCCTGGATGCTGTCACGGCGGCTTTGTGCGGCATCGTTGTACAGGCCTTGTATCCATAGCCCGGATGGCTGTGAGTCCTGCTCGCGCAGTTGAGCGCTGCGCCGGTTGGCTGCCTCGCTGTTCAGGCGCTGGCTGGTCATTGCTGCCTGGGTGGCGCCGCCATTGATCTCTGGGGTCAGTTGGCTGGCCAGTTGGGCCAGTTCGCGCTCGTCGCTGTTGGCGAATGCCTGCAGTAACGGGTTGCTGGCCTCGAGAGTTGCCAGCACTCGGTCGCTGGTAAAAGCGTTGAGTGCTGCGCGTGTGTTGCTGGTGGCGCCTTGGCGCAGCAACATCTGGTCTATCGCGTCCTGGCCTTTGCCGGTGACCGTTGCCTGGATGCTGTGCTCGTCGAAACTGTAACTGTCGACGCTCAGCAGGGCGGAACTGCTGACAACGTCCAGGGTGTTGTTGGCAATGCTCAACTGGTCGGCGCGCAGCAGAATATAGCGGCTGCCCTGGGCGCTGAAGTCGCTGCCGGTGGCCGTGAGGCTGATCTGGCTGTTGGCGCCGAAGGCGGCGGTTTCACTGACGTCCAGTATCGGGGTGTCCGGCCGGGTAGTGCTGCTCAGGGTCAAACTGAGTGATGAGCCCTGGTTGATGCCCAGGTTGCCGTCAAGGGTGGTATGGGCTGATTGCAGTTGCAGGTTGCCGGTGCGCTCGAGAAAGCCCGAGCCGACAGATAGCCAACCCTTTGCTCCGAAGAGTCCTGGTTTGTTGACCTCGATGAGGCTGCCATCAACGCGCACATCACCCAGTACCTGGATGTTGCTCAGGCCTTTGAGGTTGCCGCGCACGCTGCTTTGATCATTCAGCGTGACATTGACCTGTCGATCCGTTGCGCTCGCATCGATGGCATTGCCGGTCGCAAACAGGCTGCCGGTGTTGATGAGGGTCAAGGGTTGCCGGTCCCGGTCGGGGCCCCAGACCGGGTCGTCCGTTGCTACGTTGACGCTTGCATCGACTATTGCAATGGCGGTCTGGGTGGCGCGGATGGTGCCATTGTTGATGATCTGATTGTCTTGATGAAACGCTACGCCATCGATCAGTAGGCCGGTTGCACCCTCGCCGCTGGCGTCCAGGGTGCCCTGGTTGATGAATCTGTCGAGTTGCAGGGGCGCGTTGCCATCGCCTGCCAGGCGCATGGCTACTGTGTCAGGGCCGATAACCTGGATGCTGCTCTGGTTTATCAGGTTGCCCTGGAGATTGCCGCCGCTCAGGTTCACGCCTGTCATGCCGGGCCCTGTCGTATGGACTGCACCGGTCAGCTCGAGGTTTTCAGTGCTGGTCAGGCGGGTCGCGGTAAAGCCTTGTTCCGCCAGTGCTAGGGTCTGTGCCTGGGCGGGCAGGGCGCTGGTGACAGCCAGCGCCAGGACGGATCGGTTGAGCAGTGAGCGTGGCACGCGTTTCTTCCTTGAGAGGCGTTTGCAGTGCTGCCGATATTAAACAAGTGGTTCGTGCTTGGGTAAGGTTCGCTAGTGTCGCAGTGCCAGCGATTGCCGCTTTGCTGACACCCGGCGGAAATCCTTTGCCGCTTTTCTGGCATTGCCGCCACCGGCAAACTCCTCAAAGCCCCGTATTTACGGGGTTTTGTTTTTTGGCATGGCTCTTGCTCTAGCTCAGTCAACGAAAAACCTTCGAAGGTTTCCCCGACATGAGCATCAGCTTCGACAAAGCGCTCGGCATCCACGAAAAGGCATTGGGCTTTCGCGCCCAGCGTGCCGAGGTGCTGGCCAACAACATCGCCAACGCCGATACGCCCAACTACAAGGCGCGCGACATGGACTTCGCTTCGGTTCTGGCGGCCCAGGCCGAGCAGACCAGCAAGGGTCATTTCGCGCTGGATCGTACCAACGCCCGGCACATCGAGGCCGAAGGCCTGAGCATGGGCGACGAGTCCTTGCAGTACCGCACGCCGATGCAGCCGTCGATCGATCAGAACACCGTCGATGCCCAGCTCGAACAGTCGAGCTACGCGGAAAACGCCGTGGGCTTCCAGGCCAGCTTCACGCTGCTCAACAGTAAATTCAAAGGGCTGATATCGGCCCTGCGCGGAGAGTAAGTCATGTCCCTCGCCAGTGTCTTCAACATTGCCGGTAGCGGCATGAGCGCCCAGACCACGCGTCTGAACACCGTCGCTTCGAACATCGCCAACGCCGAGACCGTCTCGTCGAGCATCGACCAGACCTACCGTGCCCGTCACCCGGTATTTGCCACCACCTTCCAGCAGGCCCAGGCCGGTGTCAGCCAGTCGCTGTTCCAGGACCAGGATGCTGCCGGCCAAGGCGTGCAGGTGCTCGGCGTGGTCGAGGACCAGAGCAATCTCGAGGCGCGCTACGAGCCGAACCATCCGGCAGCGAACAAGGACGGCTACGTCTACTACCCGAACGTCAACGTGGTGGAAGAGATGGCTGACATGATCTCCGCCAGCCGCTCGTTCCAGACCAATGCCGAGCTGATGAACACGGCCAAAACCATGATGCAGAAGGTCCTGACCCTGGGTCAGTGATAAGGGACGAAGCCAATGGCAAGCGTTAACGATCCAACAGCCGGCGTAAGCCTGAACGACGTCATCAAGGCGTCGGGCAAGAAGAACAGCGAAACCAGTGCCAACAGTGCCGCCGGTATCGCCTCGGCCACCAACAGCAAGACCGGCGCCAACAAGCAGGCGCTTGGCAAGGACGCGTTCCTGCAGTTGCTGGTGACCCAGATGCAGCACCAGAACCCGCTCGATCCGCAGGACAACAGCGAGTTCGTGGCCCAGTTGGCGCAGTTCAGCAGCCTGGAAGGCATCACCTCGCTGAACGAGTCGGTGACCGCGATTTCCGGCAACTACAAGTCTTCGCAGGCACTGCAGGCCTCGTCGCTGGTCGGTCGCTCGGTGGTTGCCCAGACCGACAAGGCCGTGGTCGATACCACCAAGAGCCTCAATGGTTCGGTGGTGGTTCCGCAGGCGGTCAGCAATGCCACCGTCACCATTACCGACAAGGATGGCAAGTTGGTCAAGACCATCGACATGGGGGCGCAGAAGGCCGGCAATGCCTCTTTCGTCTGGGACGGTACCAACGACAAGGGCGAGAAGGTCGATCCGGGTACCTACACCTTTGCCGCCAAGACCACCGTCGATGGCAAGCAGCTGGACATGTACACCATGCTGCCGGCCACCGTCAGCAGCGTCACCATCAGTCAGACTGGCGGCGAGATGATGCTCAATCTTGCCGGCCTGGGCAGCATCGCCCTGTCCAAAGTCCAAACCATCGGTATATAGAGCCGGCTAACGCGGCACAAGGAGTGAAAGATGTCATTCAATATCGGCCTTAGCGGTCTCTATGCAGCCAACAAGCAACTGGACGTGACCGGCAACAACATCGCCAACGTCGCCACCACCGGTTTCAAATCGTCGCGCGCGGAATTCGCCGACGTCTACTCGGCCAACAAGCTGGGCGTTGGCACCAGCAACATCGGTAACGGTGTGCGCCTGGCAGCGGTATCGCAGCAGTTCAAGAACGGTGAAATCAACAACACCGGCAACGTGCTGGACATGGGCATCCAGGGTCAGGGCTTCTTCGTGCTGAGCGACAACGGCTCGCTCAGCTACACCCGCGCCGGTGCCTTCCAGACCAACAAGGACAACTACGTCGTCACTGCTGACGGCCTGCGCCTGCGCGGCTACGGTGTCGATGAAAACGGCAAGATCATCAACGGCGTGCTGACCGACCTGAAGATCGATACCTCGGCGCTGGCGCCCAAGAGCACCACTTCGATCGACCAGGGGTTGAACCTGAACTCGTCGGACAAGATCATCCCGGCGGCCACCACTTTCAGCCCGACTGACGAAAACAGCTGGAACAAGACCTTCGCCACCAAGATCTACGACAGCCAGGGTAATGAGCACGTCATGGATCAGTACTACGTCAAGACCGGGACCAACACCTGGAAGTCGTACACCCTGATCGATGGCCGCAACCCGCTGAACCCGGCCGAAGAGCCGCCAAAGGCGCTGGAAGGCACCATCGAGTTCAACTCCGACGGTAGCGTCAAGACCATGACTGCCGGTGCCGCGGGCTCGGGTTACGAGGTGGTCAACAAGGTCTTCAAGTTGACCGGCTGGATCCCTGCCGAAGTGACCAATCCGAATGCCAAGCCTCCGGTCTGGGGTACCAACGGTTCGGCCGCCAACGCTGGCGGCATCGCCATCGACATGACCGACACCACCTCGTACAACACCCCGACCACGCGCCTGTCGCAAAGCCAGGACGGTTACGCTACCGGGATTCTGTCGAGCCTGAGCATCGACTCCAGCGGCGTGATGTTCGCAAGCTTCAGCAACCAGCAGTCGCGCGCCATCGGCCAGGTCGCCATCGCCAGCTTCGCCAACGAGCAGGGCCTGCAACCTATGGGTGGCACCCGCTGGACCGAAACCTACGCGTCGGGTATTCCGGGTATCGATGCGCCGAAGACCGGCACCCTGGGCGCTATCGCTTCCAACTCGCTGGAAGACTCCAACGTAAACCTGACCAACGAGCTGGTCGAGCTGATCAAGGCGCAGAGCAACTACCAGGCCAACGCCAAGACCATCTCGACCCAGAGCACCATCATGCAGACCATCATTCAGATGACCTGATGCGGGTGTGAGGTAATCGGTGTGAGTGGACCCCTTTCTCGGAAGGGGTCTTGCATTTCAGGGGTATCGATCATGTTGCAACGATTGCTGATGGCGCTGTTCGCCGTGCTGTTGATGAGCCAGGCCTGGGCTGATGCCGCGCCCTGGTATCGCTGGGAAAGCCAGGTCACCGGGCGCCTGGTGTGCGCACAGTTTGCGCCGGGCGAGGGCTGGAAGCGTTTTGCCGGTCCGTTCAATAACGCGGCTTGCCGCGACTACTGAGCTTGCCGCTAGCGGCAAACCGGCGCCGTATTTTCGACGGCGCATCTTCTGCGTGAGATCTATCGCGCGCTTGAACCCCTTGTCTTTCGGGCGTTTTCCGCCTTTTTCAAAAGTTGGTTTGAAACTTGCTTCAGGCTCTGCAAAGCAGCGGCGGACGGCAAGTGTTCGCCAGCGCAGCGGAGGATGACTGTGGACAAGATGCTATACGTGGCCATGACCGGCGCCAGCCAGAACGCGCTGGCGCAGAAGGCCCATGCCAACAACCTGGCGAACATTTCCACCAGCGGTTTTCAGCGTGACCTGGAGCAGGCGCGCTCGATGCCGGTATTCGGTGACAGCTTTCCGGCGCGGGCCTATGCCATGACCGAGCGCCCGGCCACTGATTTCAGCCCGGGCTCGATGCAGGAAACCGGCCGTGACCTGGACATCGCCATCGGCGGCGACGGCTTCATCGCCGTGCAGGCCCCGGATGGCAGTGAAGCCTATGTGCGCACCGCCAGCCTGAACATTGACGGTCTGGGTGTGCTGCGGGCCGGCAACGGTATGCCGGTGATGGGCAATGGCGGGCCGATTGCCGTGCCGCCAGAGCAGAAGGTCGAGGTTGGCCAGGACGGCACCATCAGCATCCGCGCCATGGGCGAGGGCCCGCGGGTCATGGCCGAGGTCGACCGGATCAAACTGGTCAACCCGGACCTGAAGAACATGACCAAGGGCCTGGACGGCTTGATCCACACCAAGAACGGCCAGCCTGCCGTCGCCGATGCCAACGTCCAGGTGGTCTCCGGTTTCCTGGAGTCGAGCAACGTCAATGCGGTCGAGGAAATGACCTCGGTGCTGGCGCTGTCCCGTCAATTCGAATTGCACATCAAGATGATGACCACGGCCAAGGAAGGCGACGAAGCCATGGCTCGTGTTTTGCAAATCGGCTAATAACACAGACGTAGCGCCGTAAAACAGGCGCGCGAGGAGAACAGCATGCTTCCGGCTCTTTGGGTCAGTAAAACCGGGTTGTCCGCCCAGGACACCAACTTGACCACCATTTCCAACAACCTGGCCAACGTTTCGACCACCGGCTTCAAACGTGATCGCGCCGAGTTCCAGGACTTGCTCTATCAGATCAAGCGTCAGCCAGGTGCCCAGTCGACCCAGGACAGCGAACTGCCGTCGGGCCTGCAAGTGGGTACCGGTGTGCGCATCGTCGGCACCCAGAAGAACTTCAGTACCGGTAGCCTGCAGACCACCGAGAACCCGTTGGACATGGCGGTCAACGGTCGTGGTTTCTTCCAGATCCTGCAGCCTGATGGCACTGTTTCGTACAGCCGTGACGGTACCTTCCACCTGAACTCCGATGGCCAGATCGTCACCGCCAACGGTTTTGCCCTGGAGCCCGCGATCGTCGTGCCGCCAGAGGCGCAGACGTTCACCGTCGGCCAGGACGGCACCGTGTCGATCACCACTGCCGGCAACCCGGCGGCGCAGATCATCGGCAACATCCAGACCGCCGACTTCATCAACCCGGCCGGCCTGCAGGCCATGGGCAGCAACCTGTTCCTGGAAACCGCCGCCAGCGGCGCGCCGCAAATCGGTACCCCGGGCCTCAACGGTTTTGGCGTGGTACAGCAGCAGACCCTGGAGAACTCCAACGTCAGCACCGTGGAAGAGCTGGTCAACATGATCACCACCCAGCGTGCCTACGAAATGAACTCCAAGGTCATTTCCACCGCTGACCAGATGCTCTCGTACGTTACCCAGAACCTGTAAGTGAAGTCTTCGAGGTCGCTTGAACGGCGCCTGTTACACCGTGAGGTCAGAGTCATGAGTCGTTTGTTTTGCATACTAGCCCTGAGTGGGATCGCCTTGCTGGCCGGTTGCGTCGCGCCGACGCCCAAGCCCAACGATCCCTACTACGCGCCGGTATTGCCGCGCACGCCATTGCCGGCGGCGGCCAACAACGGCTCGATCTACCAGGCCGGTTTCGACCAGAACCTGTACAGCGATCGCAAGGCTTTCAGGGTCGGTGACATCATCACCATCACCCTCAACGAGCGCACCCAGGCGAGCAAGAACGCCAACTCGCAGATCGCCAAGAACAGCAAGGCCGAACTCGGCCTGACCTCGTTGTTCGGCAGCAGCGTGACCACCAACAACCCGTTCGGTGATGGCGACCTCAGCCTCAGCGCCGGCTACAGCGGCGACCGCTCAACCAAGGGTGACAGCAAGGCGGCCCAGGGCAACACCCTGACCGGCTCGATCACCGTCACCGTTGCCGACGTGCTGCCCAACGGCATCATTGCCGTGCGCGGCGAGAAGTGGCTGACCCTCAACACCGGCGATGAGCTGGTGCGTATCGCCGGGATGATCCGTGCCGATGACATCGCCACCGACAACACCGTGCCTTCAACCCGTGTCGCCGATGCACGCATCACCTACTCGGGTACCGGCTCGTTCGCCGATGCCAGCCAGCCGGGTTGGCTCGACCGGTTCTTCATCAGCCCGCTTTGGCCTTTCTAGGTTCGGATGACCATGTTCAACTTCAAGCAGCTGATTGCCGCTACGATTCTGCTGTCCACTGCGTTCGCCGTGCAGGCCGAGCGTCTGAAGGACATCGCCAGCATTTCCGGCGTGCGCACCAACCAGCTGATCGGCTACGGCCTGGTGGTGGGGCTCAACGGTACGGGTGACCAGACCACCCAGACGCCGTTCACCCTGCAGACCTTCAACAACATGCTCTCGCAGTTCGGCATCAAGGTGCCGCCGGGGTCGGGCAACGTGCAACTGAAAAACGTTGCCGCGGTGTCGGTGCATGCCGACCTGCCGGCGTTCGCCAAGCCGGGTCAGGTGGTGGACATCACCGTCTCGTCGATCGGTAACTCCAAGAGCCTGCGCGGCGGCAGCCTGCTGATGACACCGCTCAAGGGTATCGATGGCAACGTTTATGCCATCGCCCAGGGCAACCTGGTAGTGGGCGGTTTCGATGCCGAGGGCCGCGACGGTTCGAAGATCACCGTCAACGTGCCATCGGCCGGTCGTATCCCGGGCGGCGCCTCGGTCGAGCGCGCCGTACCCAGCGGATTCAACCAGGGCAACAGCCTGACCCTGAACCTCAATCGCCCGGACTTCACCACTGCCAAGCGCATCGTCGACAAGGTCAACGAACTGCTCGGTCCGGGTGTAGCCCAGGCCCTGGATGGGGGGTCGGTGCGGGTCACTGCGCCGCTCGATCCAAGCCAGCGGGTCGACTACCTGTCGATCCTCGAGAACCTCGAGATCGATCCGGGCCAGGCCGTGGCCAAGGTCATCATCAACTCGCGTACCGGCACTATCGTCATCGGCCAGAACGTCAAGGTGTCGCCAGCGGCGGTCACTCACGGCAGCCTGACCGTGACCATCACCGAAGACCCGATCGTCAGCCAGCCGGGGCCGTTCTCCAATGGTGAAACCGCCGTGGTGCCGCGCTCGCGGGTCAATGCCGAGCAGGAAGCCAAGCCGATGTTCAAGTTCGGCCCGGGTACCACCCTGGATGAAATCGTCCGTGCGGTAAACCAGGTGGGTGCTGCACCCGGTGACCTGATGGCGATCCTTGAAGCCCTGAAACAGGCCGGCGCCTTGCAAGCCGACCTGATCGTGATCTGAGGGGGCTGGCCATGGATATGCCGAAAAGCGCATTCAATGCCGCCGATACCGGGGCTTACACCGACCTCAATCGTCTGAACTCGCTGAAGGTCGGCGATCGCGACAGCGACGCCAACCTGCGCAAGGTGGCCCAGGAATTCGAGTCGTTGTTCCTCAACGAGATGCTCAAGTCGATGCGCTCGGCCAGCGACGTGTTGGCCAAGGACAACCCGCTCAATACCGAGACCACCAAGCAGTACCAGCAGATGTACGACCAGCAGCTGGCGGTGAGCATGTCCCGCGAGGGCGGCGGTATCGGTCTGCAGGAAGTGCTGATGCGCCAGTTGTCCAAGCAGAAGGCCAGCGCCGCGACCAACAACAGCCCGTTCCCGCGGGTGGACACCCAGCAGCGTCCATTGTGGGCGGCCAAGGTGGCCGAGCCTGTGCGCAGCGAAGAAACCGCCGTCACCCGCAACGATATGGCAGCGCTCAACTCGCGTCGCCTGGCCCTGCCGGGCAAGCTGACCGATCGCCTGCTGGCCGGCATCGTACCGTCGGCCGGCGCCGCTGCGGCCACCACCAACACCGCAGCCTTGCCGCAGCGCACCACGGCCATGACCGATGCCGTGGTCAAAGGCGACTGGCAGTCGGCGCAGAGCTTTGCCGCGCCGGGCTCGATGCGCATCTATGGTCGCGCCGTGGCCCAGCCGCCGCTGGCACCGGCCAAGCGTGCGTTCGGTTCTTCCGATGAATTCGTCGCCACCATGTTGCCGATGGCCGAGCAGGCCGCCAAGCGCATCGGTATCGATCCGCGCTACCTGGTGGCCCAGGCGGCGCTGGAAACCGGCTGGGGCAAGTCGGTCATGCGTCAGGCCGATGGCAGCAGCAGCCACAACCTGTTCGGCATCAAGGCCACCGGCAACTGGCAGGGCGGCCAGGCGCGGGCGATCACCAGCGAGTTCCGTGACGGTCAGTTCGTCAAGGAGACCGCGGCGTTCCGCTCCTACGATTCCTACCAGGACAGCTTCCATGACCTGGTCAGCCTGCTACAGAACAACGCGCGCTATAAAGAAGCGGTCAAGGCTGCCGATAAACCGGAACAGTTTGTACGCGAGCTGCAGAAAGCCGGTTACGCAACCGACCCGGATTACGCGAGCAAGATTTCGCAGATCGCCAAACAGATGAAATCGTACGAAAGCTACGCAGCGATTGGCACTACAACGAAACTATAAGGTTTGAACCATGGCGAGTTTGATCAACATCGGGATGTCGGGGCTCAACGCCAACCAGGCGGGCCTGCACACCACGGGTAACAACATTGCCAATGCCGATGTTGCCGGTTATTCGCGCCAGCAGAACGTGCAGCGGGCCAATGGCGCGCAGCAGGTCGGCCACGTCTTCATCGGTACCGGCACCACCCTCTCCGATGTGCGCCGGGTGTACAACGCCTACCTTGAAAGCCAGCTGCGTACCACCACCTCGCTGAGCAGCGATGCCGCCTCGTACCTGAAGCAGGTCGGGCCGATCGACCAGATGCTGTCGGGCGCCGATACCGGCATCACCGGCGCCTTGAAGAGCTTCTTCAGTGCCTTGCAGAGTTCTGCTGCCAAGCCTAATGAAGATGCGTCGCGCCAGTTGCTGCTGACCAGTGCGCAATCGCTGAGCAAGCGCTTCAACACCATCGCCAACCAGCTCAACGAGCAGAATCACAACATCAATGGCAACCTCGCTTCGATGGCCGACCAGGTCAACAAGCTGACGGCAACCATTGCCCAGTACAACGATCAGATCTCCAGGGTAGCGGTGGTGCAGGGCACTCCGAACGACCTGTTCGATCAACGCAACGAAGCAGTGCGTCAGCTCTCCGAGCTGGTCGGTACCCAGGTGGTCGAGCGCGAAGGCAACCTCGACATCTACCTGGAAAACGGTCAGCCGCTGGTGTTGGGTAAAACCACCAACAACCTGGAGACTGCACCGAGCAAGACCGACCCGACCCGTTTCGTCGTGCAGCTCAATCGTGGCAGCACCACCATGGACGTCACTTCCAGCCTCAAGGGCGGCGAGATCGGCGGCCTGCTGCGTTATCGCAGCGAAGTCCTGGACCCGTCGCTGAACGAGCTGGGGCGCGTGGCCCTGGTCATGGCCGATCGCATCAACAGCCAGCTGGCCCAGGGCATCGACAAGAACGGCGAGTTCGGTGCGGCCCTGTTCAACAACATCAACAGCCCCGAGCTGATCAGCCAGCGCAGCATCGCCCAGGCGGGCAACAGCGCAGGCTCCGGCAACCTCGATGTGACCATCAAGGACACCGGCAAGCTGAGCACCAGCAACTACCAGGTGACCTTCACCAGTGCCACCGGCTACAGCGTCAAGAAGCTGCCGGAAGGCAGCATGGTCGGTTCCTATGATCTCAACGACGATCCGGCGCCGGTCATCGACGGTTTCAGCCTCAACCTCAATGGCGGTGCGGTGAAGGCCGGTGACACCTTCAAGATCACCCCGACACGCAATGCCGCGACCAACCTGGACACCGTCCTTACCGATCCCAAGCGCCTGGCGCTGGCATCGCCGCTGACTTCCACCAGCGGTGCCGGCAACAAGGGCACCGGGATCATCGGCCAGCCAAACCTGACGTCGACCCTGGACATCTACGATCCGGCCCAGCGCCTGGACCTGCAGAATGGCCTGAAGTATTCGACCCCGGTCAAGCTGGTGTTCGGTGACGAAAAGGTCAACCCGCAAACCTACAAGCTGCTCGATGCCAAGGGTGGCACGCTGGGTACCGGCACCATTATTCCGGGCCAGGAAAACAAACTGCAGTTCTCGGTGCCGATGGTCGACTCCACCGGCGCAGCGATCAATGATGCCAACGGCAACCAGAAATCCTTCACCTTCGACATGAGCGTGTCGGGCGCGCCCAAGGAAGGTGACAGCTACACCGTCGGCATGACCGGCTCGGGTTCGGACAATAATCGCAACGGCCAGGCGGTGATCGACCTGCAGACCAAGGGTACCGTCGAAGTTGGCGCCAATGGCAAAGGCATCAGCCTGACCGACGCTTACGGCAAGCTGGTGGAAAACGTCGGCGGCAAGACCGCCCAGGCGCAGATGGATGTCGACTCTACCGGCGCCCTGCATGAGTCGGCCAGGGCCTCGCGCGATTCGCTGTCGGGCGTGCAGCTCGATGAAGAGGCCGGCAACCTGATCAAGTTCCAGCAGTACTACACGGCCTCGTCGCAAATCATCAAAGCGGCGCAGGAAATCTTCTCCACGCTGATCAACGCCCTTTAAGGAGTGGTAGACCGTGCGTATTTCTACTTCCCAGTTCTACGAAACCAGCTCCGCGAACTATCAGCGCAACTTCTCCAATGTGGTGAAGACCGGTCAGCAGGCCAGTGATAACATTCGCGTACGTACTGCCGCCGATGATCCGGTGGGCGCTGCGCGCCTGTTGCAACTGCAGCAGCAGAGCAACCTGATCGACCAGTACGATGGCAACATCACCAACGTGCGCAACAGTCTGGGTACCTCCGAATCGACCCTCAACGGCATCACCAATATTCTGGCGCGGGTCAAGGAACTGACCATCAGTGCCGGCAGCGGTGGCTACACCGACGCCGACCGCAAGGCCGATGCCCAGGAGCTGACCCAGCTCGAAGAGCAGCTCTACAGCCTGATGAACAGCCGTGACGAGAACGGCAAGTACCTGTTCTCCGGCTCGCGTGGCGACACCCCGCCATACGTGCGTAACGCCGATGGGACCTACACCTACCAGGGCGACCAGAGTACCCTGAGCCTTCAGGTGGGTGACATGCTCACCATGGCCTCCAACGAGAGTGGCTACAGTGTGTTCGAACAGGCGCTGAACACCAGCCGCAGCCAGACCAAGCTAACTTCGCCGTTAGTGGATGACGGCCGGGTCAGCCTGTCCAATGGCCAGGTCTCCGGCAGCACCCAGTACAACGATCGCTTCCGTGGCGGTGAGCCGTACACCATCACCTTCACCAGCAGCACGCAGTTCAAGATCACCGATGCGGCCAACAACGACGTGACTCTGGAAGCTACCGGCGAGGGCAAGTTCGATCCGAGCAAACCGGGTGGCGTGACCTTCCGTGGTGTCGAGATGGCCCTCGATATCAACCTGAGCGACGCCGACAAGCCAAACGCTGATGCGCTGATCGCCGGCCATACCTTTTCACTCGGCTCCAAGCCAGATGAAGTCAGCGGTTCGCGTAGCCCTGGCAATACCTCGTCGTCGCAAATCACGGGCGCCAGTATCAGCGACTCGACGGCCTACAACAACGCCTTCCCCGGTGGTGGCGCAGTCATCAAGTTCACCAGTGCTTCCGCCTATGAAGTCTATGCCCAGCCCATGGGGCCAGACGCGCGCCCGGTTGCCACTGGCACGCTGACCGGTACCCCGGCAACCAAGGCCAAGATTGCCGGTGTCGATTTCGATTTCTCGGCACCGCCAGCTGCTGGCGATCAGTTTTCGGTCAAGGTCGATAACCATCAGACCCAGAACATCCTCGATACCATCTCCGAGTTCCGCAAGGCACTGGAGCTGCCGGTGGACAAGGATCTGGCATCACGGCAGAAGTATCAGGGTGCCTTGCAATCGGCAATCGGTAACCTGGAAAGCGGTGCCAACAAGGTCGCCGAGGCGATCAGCTCGATCGGTGCCCGCGGTGCCGCCCTGGATGTCCAGGCCGACACCAACGAAAGCCTGAAGATGGCCAACACCAAGACCCAGAGTTCGATTCGCGACGCTGACCCGGCCGAGGTGCTGACTCGCCTCAGCCTGCAACAGACCATGCTGCAAGCATCACAATTGGCGTTCACCAAAATCTCCTCGCTGAGCCTATTCAATCGGCTCTGATACATCTTCGCATTCTACCTTCGGGTGATGCCCAGTGCCGGCATCACCCGAAGGCTTCTCCAGGTTTGCCTCCATGATCGAACAGCCACTTGTCAGCATTGCCATTCCCGCCTTTAACCCAGAGTTCTTCAGCCGTGCTTTGCTGAGTGCCATTTTCCAGCGCTACGCGAACCTGGAAGTCATCGTTTGCGACGACAGCCAGGGAGGGGAGATCAAGGCCATTGTCGATGAGTGGGCTGGGCAGGCGAAGTGCGAACTGCGTTATGTACACAACCCTGTGACGCTGGGTTTCGCTGGTAATTTGCTGCAGTGCCTTGAGCATTCCCGAGGAACCTTCATCAAGTTCCTCTGTGATGACGACTGGTTGATCGATGGTTGTATCGAGCGGCAGGCGCAAGTCATGGCGGATTGCCCGCAAGTCAACCTGGTAGTCAACCATCGGCTTCTATGCGCGGCGGACGAGACAGTCTTGCCATCGCGCCCGGACAACTGTCTGATCTCCCCCTGCAGCGCGATCCTCAACGGCGGCGATTTGCTCGATGCGGTCGCCAGCAAGGTGCCCAACCTGTTTGGTGGCATCAGCCATATGCTCATGCGCCGGGGCCCGGTAGAGGAATACCTTCCCCAGTTGGCGCAGCAGGGCGCAGGATTCGTTGCGCGCCTGGATATGGCGCTGTACATCTGCCTGTTGCGTCGCGGGCACCTGGCCTGCCTGTCCGACATGCTCAGTCTTGAGCGCGTCCACGCCGGTCGCCTGAGCCACCAGGCGGGTATGACCCTCGCTCACAAGAGCGAGAGCGAATGGCTGCAGCAGATGCTCGAAGCGCGCACCAGTGAGCCGCCGCCAGCCATTGGCTGGATTCGCTATGTACCGCTTGAGGACTTTCGTCCAGGTCAGGCTCTGGAGTGGGACGAGTACGAACTGACCCGCCTGTATGCTGGGCAGTTGGGCGGCTATCAGCAACAGGTCGGTACCCACAGCCTGAGTTTTGCCGAGCTCTACGCCGAGTGGCTTGATTGTCGCACCTTGTCAGCAGCGCAAGTCCGGCTGTTGCCCAAACGCCTCGAGCAATGGCCACGTCAGCCACGCATAGTGACTGTGGTGTTCGATCCGCAAGCAGAGGCGAATGCCCTGAAATCGACACTCGACAGCCTGGCCTGCCAGTCTTATCCGGCGCATCAGGTCTGGGTACTCGGTGCCCAGGAGCAGCTGCCGGATGAGGCTGGCGTCGAACGTATCCAGCTGCGCGGCAGTGGTTTCGAGCAACTGAATGCGCGTATCGCGAAAGCTGAGACGGCGGACTGGGTCTTCCTCCTGCAGGCCGGCGATCGCCTGCATCCCCATGCCCTGGTGATCATGGCCGAGCGCATGGCCCTGCATCCGGACAGATTATGCCTGTACACCGACGAGGGCAGCGACGACAACCTGCAGGTCGGGCAACCGATCTTCAAGCCCGACTTCAACCTCGACCTGATGCGCAGCGTTCCCTTTGTCGGCCGTATGTTGGCTTTCCAGCGTACTCAGCTACTGGCGTCGGGAGGGTTCAAGGCCGACTATGATGTGCTCGCGCCTCAGGATCTGCTCTGGAGGCTGGTTGAAGCTCATGGTCTGCAGGTGGTCGAGCATGTGGCCGAGTTGCTGGTGCAGTGTCAGTACAACTATACCGCTTGGCAGTCGGCGCCAGCCTGCATAGCCCAGGCGCCGCGTATCCTGCAGGCGCACCTGCAACGGCTGGGTATCGAAGCTGAACTGGTATCGGCGCAGAACAGCATGCTGACCCGAGTCCTCTACCGGCACAGTGATACACCGGCGGTCTCCATCATTATTGCCGCCGGCCAGCACCTGCAGTCGTTGCGGCGCTGTGTCGAGTCGATTTTCGAACACACCGCTTATCGCAACTATGAGGTCCTGATTGCTGTCAACGGCGGTGAGCCTGAAGACATGCAGGGCTGGCTCAGTGCTATGAGTGAGCTCGGCAGTGACCAGCTGCGCATCATCCGGATCAGTGCCGCTGGCGGGCCACAACAGTTCAATCAGGCCAGTGAACAGGCACGGGGCAACTACCTGCTACTGCTCGATGCAGGCTGCATGATGTTTGACGCTCAGTGGCTGACCGAGATGATGAGCCAGGCTCAGCGCCCGGAAGTCGGCATAGTCGGGCCGAAGATGTGCAACAGCTCCGGCATGATCGTCAGCGCCGGGTTGTTGCTCGGCTTGCACGGGCCGGCGGGGAGCCCCTTTTTCGCCCAGATGGTCGACAGCAGCGGATACATGAATCGCCTGGTGGCGGTGCAGAACCTCAGTGCGGTCAGCGCTGACTGCCTGCTGGTAAGGCGTGAACTGTTCGAGGAACTGGGTGGCCTGGAGTCCGAGGCATTCAAATCCCAGCTCTTCGATGCCGATCTGTGCCTGCGCGTGCGGGACCAGGGTTACCTGGTAGTGTGGACGCCCTTTTCGCTGGTGGCGCGCGAGTCTACCGAAAGTTCCGCCGACCCCTCGCTCAAAAAGAGGGATCAGCACGCGTTCTATCAGCGCTGGCTGCCGCGGGTGGCCAATGATCCGGCCTATAACCGCAATCTCAGCCTGAAGCTATCAAGCTACAATCTGGAGCCGGGCTTGCGTACCGGTTGGGATCCGTTCATCAGTCGCCCATTGCCCTTTGTGCTGGCATTACCGATCAACACCACGGCGGTCGGGCACTATCGGGTAGCGCAGCCTTTTACCGAGCTGGAGCGCGCAGGGTGGATCCAGGGGCAACTGGATTACGCCACCCCCAACACGATCGAGCTGGAGCGCTGCAAGCCGGATTCCATCATCCTGCAATGCCGCTACATGGCCACTTCGTCCCGGCAGATCGAACACATCAAAGAATTCTCCAATGCCCGGCGTATTTACGAGATCGACGACTACATCATCGATGTCCCACAAAAGAACGCACACAGACGAAACATGCCGGAGAACATCCGCGAGCTGGTGAGCTTTGGCATTGCCCTTTGTGATCGCGTGGTGGTTTCTACCCAGCCGCTGGCCGACGCGCTGTCGAGCCTGCACCACGATATCCGGGTAGTGCCGAACATGCTTGCCACACAAATGTGGAGCGGCTTGCAGAGCCATCGCCAGACCTCCCTCAAGCCGCGCGTTGGATGGGCGGGGGGCACCAGCCATCGTGGCGATCTGGAGCTGCTCGCCGACGTGGTGAAGGAACTGGCGAATGAAGTGGACTGGGTGTTCTTCGGTATGTGTCCGGATGTCCTCAGGCCCTACGTCAAGGAGTTCCATACCGGCATCGCGATGTCGCTGTACCCGCAGAAGCTGGCAAGCCTGAACCTGGATCTGGCGCTGGCGCCGCTCGAGAGCAACCTGTTCAACGACTGCAAGAGCAACCTGCGCTTGCTCGAGTATGGCGCTTGCGGCTTCCCGGTGGTCTGTGCCGACACCAAGGCTTACCAGGGGTATCTGCCTTGTACGCGAGTGATCGGCAATACGACGCAGGCATGGCTGGAAGCGATTCGTATGCACCTGGCCGATCCTCAGGCCAGTTATCGCCAGGGTGATGCTTTGCGTGAAGTGGTGCTGCGCGACTTCATGCTGACGCCGGACAAACTTCAGCCCTGGGCCAACGCATGGTTGGCCGATTAACGACAATGGCCGGCAATTCTGCCAGTCGTTGACAGAACAACATGAGAATTAGGTGCGCTATGGGCGAACAAGCAATCGGTTGTGCGGCACAGCTGGATGACGTCACCGTCGTCTTACTCGGCCAGGAAGACCCTGGCTACACAGGGCGTGCCGCCCATTATTATCAGGCGCGCTTCGCGCACCTGCAAACACTCGCAGCGCCTTCGGCGGCAGTATCGGGAAGCGCTTGGTCCGAGCAATTGTTGCAGGCCCTGAACCAGGTCGAGACCCCGTTTGCGGTATTGACCCTCGAGTGCGATTTTCTCCTGGCCGAAGGCATTGCCGCAGCAGTGCGGGCCTTGCATGCGGACGTTGATTGCCTGATGGCTCAGGGGTACTCCCTGGGTTATCAGCCGGGCAACAACGAAGTGACCTACTATAAGCTCGGCACCGCGCCCAAGTCCCGGCAACAGGCCAATAGCGCCCTGGGGCGTATCGCCTTGCATGCTGAGTACGGCTTGCAGGCATGGCGGTCGGTAGTCAGGGTCGAGGCTTTGAAAACGGTGGTGGCCAGTGTACCTGCAGGCTTGTCGTTCGAAGGCTGGTGCGCGGCGGTTTCCTACGGCTTGCTGGCCAAAGGCGCTGGCAGCCTGCTGGCGCAAACCAGCGTGGTGGTCGAATACCGTCCCTGGGAAATATCTTCAGCCGGTCGCGAAGAGCATTTGACGCACATCGTTCGCCAGATCAAGCAATGGGATGGCGGACAGGCCGCGGTGTTTGCCGATGCCAAGGGCTTCGAAGTGCTCAATGCGTTCGTACGCAACACGCACGAGCGCAGTGAAGCGCCGTTGCTGCTGACTTCGCGCTGGAACAGCGTGTCGGCCGAGCCGCAGCTGACGTTCGAGCCGAAACAATTCGTCGAGATGCCTTACTACAACGCCACTGTGTTCGGTCAGTTGCGTTCGATCGAGTTTCTGGTTCACGCCTGGCCGGCCGGCCAGGTGCAAAGCCGCGCGCTGGAAGGTACCTGGGTACGTCAGCAGGCATTGTTGACTGTGCATGCCAACGACAGTGCCGATAGTCTCAAGGCCCGCTACTGGGAGGCTTTCGAACTGGGTGTGTTCAATGTGCAGGTGTGTCAGCGCCTGGTGGGCGCCCTGGGTGTGCAAGAGCTGGCTCAGTCGCGGGACCTGACGATTTGGCGCGAACAGCTTGAGGCTGTGCAAGCGGTAACGGTTGCCTCGCTGCTGGCTGACACGCCGTCGGGCAAAGTGCTGGAGGCCATTGCCGCGGCCACCCCCGATGCTGTTGCACGCAATCGCATCCTCGACCACCTGGACAAGACGCCATTGCCACAGATGGCGTTCATCGTCCTCGATCTGGACGACAGCGATGCCGCGCTGCAGAGCACTTTCGACAGCCTGGTAGGCAGCGGTCTGCGCAACTTCAAGGTGGTGGTGCTCAAGGCCGGCAACCTGCCTGCCATTACCACGGCCAAGGATACCTTGCATTTCATCAAGGTCACCCAGGCCAACCTGGTTGCCCATCTCAACCAGGTCGTGCGCCAGCTGCCCAGTGAGTGGGTGATGTTGATGCAGGCTGGCGATGTGCTGGTTCCAGGTGGTCTGCTGCGCTTGCAGGTAGAGTTGGCCGGGGCGCAGGCGTGCCAGGCCATCTGTGCCAATGAAATTCAGCGTGACAGTGATGGTCGCCTGCTCAGTGTCGTGCGTCCTGGCTGTAACCTGGACCTGCTGCGCAGCTGCCCTGACCTGATGTCGCGGCACTGGTTGGTTCGCCGGCAGAATGTCGTTGACCTTGGTGGGTACAGCGAAACCAGTGCTCACGCACTCGAGTTTGACCTGCTGCTGCGCCTGGTTGAGCACAGCGGCATCGGCGGCATGGCTCACCTGGATGAATACCTGGTGATCGGTCAGCAAGCGTCCGAGGCACTGGCCGCTGACGCCTTGACCACGCTCAAGCGTCATTTGAACCAGCTCGGCTACCGCGGGCAGGTCAACGAAAGTGCCGGCGGTGTTTTCCAGGTCGACTTCCGTCACCCGCAGACGCCGCAGGTGAGCATTCTGCTGTCAGCCGATTCGGATCTTGAGCAACTCAAGGTCAGTCTGGCAAGCATCGTCCAGCGTACCCGTTATGCACGCTACGAAGTGATCGTGGTCTGCGAGGCGGCCAATGCCGAGCCGATCTCGGCAGGTCTGGCCACGGTACAGGGGCTTGGCTCGCGGGTCCGGTTGTTTGCCAGCGAGTCGGCGCTGCGCGCCGATATGATCAACGAAGCGGCAACCCAGGCCCAGGGCCAGTACCTGGTGCTGATGTCCAGTCGCAGTGAAGTGGCGTCGCCGGCCTGGATTGAAGCGATGCTCAATCAGGCGCAGCGCCCCGAGGTCGGTGTTGTCGGTTGCCAGATGTATGACCGTGACGGTCTGATCAGTCATGCCGGTTATGAATTGCACGGCAATGGGCAGGTGCGCAATGCCTGGCAGGGCGCTTCCCGCGAGACAGCGTCGGCGTTGGGGCTGGCGACGGTACGCAGCTGCCAGGCGGTGTCTGACGATTGCCTGATGCTGAGCAAAGAGCTGTTCGAGCAATGCGCCGGGCTCGAGACCATGGATGCCACGGGTATCGACTTGTGCTTGAAAGCGGCGCAAGCGGGCTTGTTGGTGATCTGGACGCCGCAGGCAGAGCTGCTCAACGCAGCGGTACCGCAGATTGATGACCAGGCGTTGCAGGCCCTGGTTACGCGCTGGCCGTCGGCCTTCAGTGCGCGGGCAATCGTCGATGTCGCCACCGCAGTGGACGTCTCCCGGTCACGAGGGCAAGGGGCACCGCTCGTGCTCGACTGGCTGGCTGATCTCAAGTAGCAGGCAAAACGAAAGCCGGGTGTGAAGCCCGGCTTTTTCGTTGCGATTGGGTAGTTTGAAGAGGCGATGATGCATAAGAAAGTGGCTGTGGTGCAGTCAAATTACATTCCTTGGAAAGGTTACTTTGACCTGATTCGCAGTGTTGATGCGTTTGTGCTCTACGACGACGTGCAGTTCACCCGTCGCGACTGGCGCAATCGCAACAAGATCAAGACTGCGCAAGGCGAGCACTGGCTGTCGATCCCGGTGAAAAACAAGGGGCGTTACACGCAGCTGATCAACGAGGTGGAAGTCAGTTCACCCGACTGGAGCCGCCAGCACTGGAAGTGCATCGAAATGAGTTATCGGCGCGCGGCCTGTTTCGAAAAGATGGCCCCGGAAATGCAAGGACTGTTCGAACGAGCCGAGAAATTGACATTGCTCTCGGACATCAACTTCCTGTTCATCTCCGAGATATGCCGGATGCTGCAGATCGACACGCCACTTTACCGCTCCGAAGACCTTGGCCAGGCCCAGGGCAAGAACGAGCGCCTGATCGAGTTGTGCCTGTCGCTGGAGGCCAATGAGTACCTGTCGGGGCCGGCGGCGCAGTGTTATCTCGATGAAGAGGCCTTTGCCCGTGAGGGGCTGTCGGTCTCGTACATGAACTACGACGGTTACCCTCGGTACCCGCAGCTGTTTGGCGAGTTCCAGCACGGCGTCAGTGTGGTTGACCTGCTGCTCAACACCGGTCCGCAGGCTGCCAGTTTCCTGGAGCGCCAGCCATGAGCCGTGGAGTTGAATCGATCCTGCAGGAGGTCAACAGTTACTACTCGTCCAAGGTCAGGGACTTTGGCGCCACTGCCCAAGGGGTGGACTGGAACGGTAGCGAGTCGCAGCACCTGCGTTTCGAACAGTTGCTCAAGATCGTCCCGCCAGAGGCGCGCGAGCAGGGTTTCAGCCTCAATGACATCGGTTGTGGATACGGCGCGTTACTGTCGTACATCAAGCAACAGGCATTGAGCGTTGATTACTATGGTTTCGATTTGTCGGCGGCAATGATCGAAGCGGCCGACAAAGAGCATGGCACCGCGCCTAATGCGCGGTTCGAAGTAGCTGAAACCTGTTCGCGCGTTGCCGACTACTCGCTTGCCAGTGGCATTTTCAATGTTTGCCAGGCCACAGCGCGCGAGGACTGGGAGGCCTATATCCGCACGGTTCTCGAGTCGATGAATGCCTGCAGTCGCAAGGGCTTTTCATTCAACTGCCTGACCAGTTATTCGGACCTGGAGTACATGCGTGATTACTTGTACTACGGCGATCCGTGCTTCTACTTTGACTACTGCAAAAGGGCGTACTCAGCGCAGGTGGCTCTGCTGCATGACTACGGCCTATACGAATTTACCTTGCTAGTGCGCAAGTCTACTTAGTACAGGCGGCTTGTAAGAGCCCTGTTCATCACTTTTTCCTGGAGAGACTCATGCTCAAAAGCGGTTCCACTTCTGTCACCCAATCTTCTGAAAGTCAGCTGGATGCCCGTGAGCACCTCTGGGAAGAGTTTCAGAATGCCCCGCTTGATGATGCCGAGAAGGAGCGCAACCTCGGATTGTTCATTCGTTCGCCTTTGCTGGCACGCTTGCTGGCGATCTCCGATGTATACCGTGAGATCGTGCAGATCCCTGGTTCAGTGCTCGACTTCGGGACCTGGCGTGGTCAGAACGCCGTGCTTTGTGAAAACCTGCGAGCGATTTTCGAACCCTTCAACAAACAGCGTCGGATTGCTGCATTCGACACCTTTCAGGGTTACAAATCCCATGCTGTGGATGCTCAAGTCGATAACGAGAACTTTCGTGATGGCTGCTACTCGACCGGCGAGGGCTACGCCGATTACCTAACTCGTTTGCTTGGCTTGCACGAGAGTATCAATGCCTTGCCTCATGTTCCTTCGGGTCACAAGGTGGTAGCGGGCGACATCAAGGAAACCCTGCCGCAGTTCATTGAAGACAACCGCAACCTGCTGGTAGCGCTTGCCTTTTTTGACATGAACCTGGAAGGCCCTACTCGCTTTGCCCTCGACCAGATACTCGGACGCTGCGTGCCTGGTTCTCTACTGGTGTTCTTCCAGTTGCAGCGCGATTTCCTTCCCGGAGAAGGCTACGCCTACGTGGCGGATGTGCTAGGCAAGGTGCGTCACGAACTGCGTCGCTCGGCCACCTACCCATCACTGTGCATTGTCAAAATTCTTTGAGGTAATCAGTCATGTTTTTGATTGTTGGCAACGGCATGGTGGGTCTTGCTATCGCTGCCGGGCTTTCGCGCAAAGTGTCGGCCGAACAGATTGTAGTGGTAGGCCCCGCCGGGCGTCCGAACAGCGCATCGATGGCGGCAGCGGCAATGCTCAACTCCTTCGCGGAACTGGAGCCCGATGCCCTCAAGCATCCCCGTGATCGCCTGAAGTTCGAGTTGAGCCAGGTATCCGCGCGCCTTTGGGGTGGCTTTGTCGAAGAGTTCGGTATCCCTTCCGAGTTCTATCGGTTGGGGACCATCCTGCTCAACAATAACGCTTCCAACGCGTATGAAGATGCGGCGTTCGATGCGATCAAGGGTTACCTGAAGGATTTCGACGAGCCGTTCGAGGCCGTTGAGCCGAGCATTGAAACATCCTACGCTCCCGGCTCCGAGTACCGCAGCCGCAACGCTTTGTTCCTGCCGCGTGAAGGCGTGGTCAACCCGGACGGTGTTGTCCATGCCTTGCAGGCAAGCCTTGAGGCACGCGGTGTGCGCTTTGTCGATGGCAAGGTTGCAGCGCTGCTCAAGGAAGGCGGGCGCACCCAGGGCGTCAAGCTGGAAGACGGCACAGTCCTGCAGGGCGATCGCGTGGTGCTGGCCAACGGCAGCTCCGCCACTCGCCTGTGGGAAGAGGCCTGCATCAAGGTCATCAACGGCGTCGGCGCGACCATCGTGCTGAAGAATCCGGGCATCAAGGGCCGCTACGTCGTGCGTACGCCCAACCGCGGTGGCGCTTGCGGCATCTATCACGCACCGTACCAGGACGACCTGTTCGTGGTCGGCGCCACCAACCTGATCACCACTCTGGACGAGGAGGTGCCGCGCGCTGAATCGGTGGCGGCGCTGATCAACGGTGCGATCAACCAGGTCAATCATCAACACCGTGCCAGCGGTTTCGTGCGCTACAACTTCGGTTATCGTCCGGTAAGCTTGGACGGCTACCCGGTGATCGGGCGCCTGAACGACAACACCTTCATTGCCTCGGGCACCCGTCGTGACGGCTACCATTTTGCACCGTGGCTGGCCGAACATCTCAGTGCCTTGCTGCTCGATCAACCTTTGTCTGCCCCGGCCCAGGAGTACTTCCAGTACACCTCGCCACAACGCAGTGCCTTCCTCGATGTGTCGATCGAGGCGTGCGCGCGCAAGTACGCGGCGGTCAAGTGCTCGGCATTGTCCCAGCATGGCTTTGATGCCGGGCATACCGATGCCGACCAGGCCATCGAGGCTTACTACTACCGCCGGGCGCTGGATTTCTTCGAGAAAAACAACGTGAGCCAGGCCGTGCAGGTCGATTTCATCGACGCACTGATCGGTGGGTATTTGTCGCTGGCAGATTTTGCCTGAGCCGAGCGGCTTGCAGGTTGGAGTGAGTAACGTGAGTAATCAGAAGATCCCATTCGGTAAACCGTTCGTGGTCGGCAAAGAGCTGTTCTACATTGCCCAGGCGGTCATGAATGGCTCCCTGGCCGGTGACGGGCAGTTTACCGAGCAGTGCCACAAGTGGCTTGAACACCATCTGGGGTGCCCCAAGGCTTTGCTCACCCACTCCTGTACCGCGGCCCTGGAAATGGCGGCAATCCTTGCCGATGTCGGGCCAGGGGATGAAGTGATCATGCCTTCCTTCACCTTTGTCTCCACGGCCAATGCCTTCGTCTTGCGTGGTGCTGTACCGGTGTTCGTCGACATTCGCGAGGATACCCTGAACCTCGATGAGCGCCTGGTCGAGGCCGCCATCACCGAGAAAACCAAGGCGGTGGTGGCGGTGCACTATGCTGGCCAGCCCTGCGACATGGATGCACTCAAGCGCATCTGTGATGCCCGTGGCCTGTTTCTCATCGAGGATGCCGCCCAGGCGATCCTGGCGCGTGACAAGCATCGCGCGCTGGGCACCATTGGTCACCTGGGCTGCCTGAGCTTTCATGAGACCAAGAACGTCATCAGTGGCGAGGGCGGAGCGTTGCTGATCAACGACCCACGTCTGATCGAGCGGGCGGAGATCATCTGGCAGAAGGGCACCAACCGCAAGGCGTTTGCCCGGGGGGAAGTGAGCAAGTACACCTGGGTGGATGTCGGCTCTTCATTCTTGCCCAGCGAGCTCACCGCAGCGTTCCTGTACGCCCAGCTCGAACATGGCGAGACCATCAACGCCCATCGGCGTGACCTGTATGAGCAATATTTTGCCGCGCTGCGGCCGCTGGAGATCGACGGCTGCCTGACGTTGCCGGGCACCCAGGATGGCAAGCCGGAAAACGCTCACATCTTTTATCTGCTGTGCCGCAACGAAGCACAGCGCACGGCGTTGATCGCGCATTTGCGCGAGCAGGGGGTGCACGCGGTTTTTCACTATGTGCCGCTGCATGACTCGCCGGCGGGCTTGCGCTACTCACGTGCACACGGGGATCTGCCGGTCACCTCTGACATTTCCCGCAGGTTGCTGCGACTGCCGCTGTATTCCGATATGCAGGCCGCGCAGGTGGCGGTTGTCTGCGCAATCATCAATGCATTTTTTACCGCCGACAGCACAGGTTCGGTGTACTGAACCGGGTTGTCGTCGATTCAATGAATACTGGAGTTACCATGATGTCGAATGCCCCGCAGATCGACCCTCGGCTGCTTGAGCAGGCGATGTCCCGGTTGCAACTGATGTTCGCCAAGCCTGAGCATCCTTATTACATTTTGGCACCTGACTACCGTGAGACTTCTTCGGGCGTTGCCACGCTTCACTACCTGTGCCACATCCTCAACCTGAGTGGGCGTGAGGCCTATTTGTGTGGGTGCGAAGTACTAAACCCGGACCTTAGGACGCCAATGCTCGACACGCAAACCGAGCAGCGTCACCGGTCTGCCGGCAAGATGCCGATCGCCGTGTATCCCGAGGTCACCATCGGTTCCCCGCTCAGGTGTCCGGTGAGCGCGCGCCTGCTGCTCAATTTTGAAGGCTTTCTGACCGGCAAAGGTATGCAGCCAGGGGCTGACGATCTGATGTTCTATTCGGGAGCCATCATTGCCGCGGACAGCGGCGAGCCTGGTGGGGACGTATTGAATTTGCCGATCATCGATGTCGCCTTGTTTTGTAACCCTGACCCATCGCAACCACGGCAAGGTGCTTACCTCTATCAGAACCGCCACCCGCTGGAGCAGGTGGACTATTCGCAGCTGCCCGAAGGCATTCGCCTGCTCAGCATGGCCACGCCCCTGACCCTGGCGGAGCTTGCACAGGTGCTGAAGTCGGCAGATATCCTTTACACCTATGAATGGTCAATGACCTGTGTGATGGCGCTGTTGTGCGGCTGCCCGGTGATATTCATGCCAGGCTACGGGATCGACCAGAAGTTCCTGGACACCTGCTTTGTAGGCAGTGGCACCGGCTTTGCCATGCTTGATCAACCCGATGCCGTGGACCATGCGCGCCTGGCAGTCAAGGGCGCATTTCAGCGCTACGTTGAAGTGACGGCACCATTCTGGCGGCAACTGGATGTGTTTATCGAAAAAACCCAGGCAGCCGCACGGGACAAGGCACGCGCCCAGCATCTGGCCATGAACCACTGGTTGCAGGCGCGTTATCCGGACCCGCAGCAACTTGCGCTGATGATCGAGCGCCTGGCCGCCAACCCTTCGCCACGCTTTGCCGTGCTGGTGATCGATGATGGCAGCCGCGCCGAGTTGCTGCAGCGCACGCTCGCCAGCCTGGCCGCCGATACCTTGCTTTACAGCAATCTGCAGGTCGAAGTGGTGGACGCTCACGCTGCTGCCCAGGCGATCAATCAGTTGGCAGCGCAGAGCAGCGCCGACTGGTTGATGATGGTCGAGGCGGGGGTCGAATTCACGCCTGCCGGGCTGTTGATGGTTGCCCTGGATCTGCTCGGCGCCCCCGCCGATTGCCTGGCGCTCTATGCCGACGAAGCCATGCGCTTGAATGAAGGTGCGCAAGGCGTCTCGCTGCGTTCGGACCTAAACCTTGACTTGCTGCTCAGTTGTCCGGCCGGATTGTCGAAGCACTGGTTGCTGCGCCGCGACATGTTTGTTGAGCTGGGTGGGTTTGATAGCAGTTGCGGCCGTGCATTCGAGCTGCACTACCAGTTGCGCCTGATTGAAGAACGTGGCCTGGCCTGCATCGGACATGTCAGCGAGCCGCTGCTGGTTTGTGATGCACCGAGCCTGGTTGATTGCCCTGACGAGCGCGCAGTGATCGAACGCCACCTGCACGCGCGTGGTTACCTGCAGGCGCACGTGGCGGCGCATTTGCCTGGCCACTACCGGATTGACTACGGGCATGCCCAGCAAGCATCGGTGAGCATCGTGATCCTGCTCGAAGGGTCGCTGGAGCTGTTCCAGCGTTGCCTGGATGCGTTGCTGGCCAACACGGACTACCCGCACTACGAAGTACTGCTGTTGGATCCGGGCTGCGCAGACGGCCAAACCCGCCAATGGCTGGCAGGTGTCGAGCAGTTGGGCGGCGAGCAGTTGCGGGTGCTGCGCTTTGCCTCCGGTCAAGCCAGGGCCGTGCTGTACAACGAGGCGGCCCGCGAGGCCCGCGGCGACTTCCTGTTGTGGCTGGACCCGGCGGCGGGCATTTTGGGCAAAGGCTGGCTTGAGCAACTGCTCAATCATGCTCAGCGTCCGGAGGTCGGTGCGGTAGGCGCCAAGTTGTTGTCGGCCGAAGGCAAGATTCACCACGCCGGGCTAGTGCTCGGTTTATGTGGCCCAGTCGGTCGCGCCTTCGAAGGCAGTGCCCACCAGGATGCCGGCTACCTGCAGCGGCTGCTGGTCGATCAGAATTATGCCGCGCTCAGCGGCGAATGCCTGATGCTGCGCCGAGAGCTGTTTCTCGAGGCGGGTGGTTTCGATCAAGAGCCGCTGCTGATGCGCTGGATCGATGTCGATCTGTGCCTGAAGCTGCAGCAAGCGGGCTACCTGAATGTCTGGACACCCCATGTGCAAATGCTGATGGCACCCCAGACAACAACGCCAGCGACTGTCGAGGAGGAGGATGCACTGTACGCTCGCTGGTTGCCGGTGCTTGCCAGCGACCCGGCGTACAACGCCAATCTGTCCCTGCAGCATCAGGGCGGCTTTGTTCCAGTCGAGCCGGCGCTGTCCTGGCGCCCGCTGCACAGCTGGCGTCCGTTGCCGGTGGTGCTGGCGCACAATGCCGACTTGCAGGGCAGCGGTCAGCAGCGGGTAATCCAGCCATTTGCCGCGATGAAGGCTGCGGGGTTGATCGATGGTGCGCTGTCGGCAAACCTGCTGCAGGTTGCCGATCTTCAGCGTTACGCGCCGGACACCATCGTACTCCAGCGCCCCCTCGATGCGCAGAGCCTGCAGGCCATGCGGCGGATGCAGGCCTTCTCCAGCGCCTTCAAGGTCTTCGAGCTGGATGCCTATCTTCCCGAGCTGCCCGCGCAGAGCGCGTTGCGTCGGCAGATGCCCGAGGATCTGTTCGCCAGCTTGCAGCAAGGCCTGGGCTATGCCGACCGCCTGCTGGTCTCGACACCGGCGCTGGCCGAGGTCTTCGCCGGGCTGCATGATGATATTCGCATCGTCGAGAATCGTTTGCCCGGTGCCTGGTGGCGCGACTTGCAAGGGCAACGGCGGATGGGCGCCAAGCCGCGTGTCGGTTGGGCGGGTGGGGTTGAGCGGATCGAAGAGCTGGAACTGATCAGCGAACTGGTCAAGGCGCTGGCCACGGAAGTGGACTGGGTGTTTCTGGGCAGTTGCCCGGCCGCCTTGCGCCCCTTTGTGCGCGAGTTCCATGTCGACGTGCCGCTGGCGCGTTATCCGGCGAAGCTGGCAAGCCTGGATCTGGACCTGGCCCTGGCGCCAATGGCCCAGGGTTTGTACAACGAATGCAAGAGCAACCTGCGCCTGCTGGAGTACGGCGCCTGCGGTTTCCCGGTGATTGCCAGCGACGTACGCTGCTACCAGGGTTGCAATGACTTGCCAGTGACCCTGGTAAGCAACACCTTGCAAGACTGGTTGCAGGCCATTCGCATGCACCTGGCCGATCGCGACGCCGCCCAGCGCCTGGGCGCCGAGCTCAGGGGCGCGGTGCATCACGGTTGGCTGCTTGAAGGCGAGCACCTGCAGCAGTGGCGCAACGCCTGGCTGCCGGGTTGATCCTGCGATAACGCCAACCTGCGCCTGTGATCGCTGTATCGCAGGCGCAGCCCGCCTGGCGATCCGCTGTAGCGGTAACGGCTGACGATTATAATGGGTAATCTTTGTCCAACAGTGACTTGGCAGTCGAAACGGGCATCTTTAATCTATTGAGTCGTCGGGCGGTACTGGCGGGCGGGGTGCGCGCAGGCTCGCAAGCCCTTGGTTACCAGGTTCCAGTGCCCGTGAAAATCCGCATATCTATCGGGAAGCCACAATGATTGGCATCAAAAGCATTGCGAGTTACGTACCTGTCGAGGGCGTTGACAACTACGCCCAGGGTGCGAAATTCGCCAAGGACCAGGAATTCATTCTCGGCAAGATCGGTTCGACCTTTTTGCCGCGCAAGGATGCAGGCCAGGAAACCTCCGACCTGTGTGTGGAGGCGGTAAAGGCCCTGTTCGCTGCCAATCCGAGCCTGGTGCCTGAGTCCATCGACGCCCTGATCGTCGTTACCCAGAACGGCGACGAAGAAGGTTTGCCGCACACTGCCGCCATCGTCCAGGACAAGCTGGGCCTGCCGACCCACGTAGCTGCCTTCGATATTTCCCTGGGCTGCTCGGGCTATGTCTATGGCCTGTATGCCATGAAAGGCTTCATGGAAGCGGCGGGGCTGAAAAACGGCCTGCTGATCACCGCTGACCCGTATTCGAAGATCGTCGACCCGGAAGATCGCAACACCACCATGCTGTTCGGTGATGCCGCTACCGTCACCTGGATGGGCGAGGGCGCCCACTGGCAATTGGGCAAGGCCAAGTTCGGCACCGACGGTGGCGGCGCTGCGCACCTGAAGGTCAGTGACGGGGTGTTCTTCATGAACGGTCGTCAGGTCTTCAACTTTGCCTTGCTCAAGGTGCCGGCGCACCTGCACGAGCTGTTGGGCGAAAGCCAGTTGGCACCGGCGGATATCGATCTGTTCTGCATCCATCAGGGCAGTGCGGCGATTGTCGATGCAGTCGCCCGGCGCTTCGAGGATGACCCGGACAAGTTCGTCAAGGACATGGTCGAGACCGGTAATACCGTGTCGTCGAGCATTCCGCTGCTGCTGGAAAAACACGTGCTCGGTTCTCAGCACAAGCGCGTCGCCCTCAGTGGTTTTGGTGTTGGCCTGTCCTGGGGGTCGGCGATCATCGAATGCAAGGATTGAGATAGAGCTTTGCCGTTTAAAAAGCGCTGCCGGTTGCACCGGTGGCGCTTTTTTTATGCCTGCCGTTGGTGTGAAAGTGGTTTTTCTGGCGTCAAACCCTTGATTTCATTGGGGTGGCAGGGTGCCATTAAAAAATTTCTAAAAAGCCCTAAAGCAACCGCGCCAGACGACGATAACTATTACGAAGGTTCTCTAGGCCACACCCGGCGGATGCCAGGGCCGGAAGCCGCAGTATCCCAAACACGAGGAATTCGTCATGGCATTAACCGTTAACACCAACACTACCTCCCTGGGCGTTCAGAAGAACCTGAACCGCGCTTCCGACGCTCTGAGCACCTCGATGAGCCGTCTGTCCTCCGGCCTGAAAATCAACAGCGCCAAAGACGACGCCGCCGGCCTGCAGATCGCTACCCGTATGACCTCGCAAATCCGCGGTCAGACCATGGCAATCAAAAACGCCAACGACGGTATCTCGATCGCCCAGACCGCTGAAGGCGCGATGCAAGAGCAGGTCAACATCCTGCAGCGTATGCGTGAACTGGCTCAACAGTCGCGAAACGACTCGAACGACTCGACCAACCGTACCTCGCTGGACGGCGAGTTCAAGCAACTGGGTGCGGAACTGACTCGTATCGCCCAGTCCACCCAGCTGAACGGCAAGAACCTGCTGGACGGTTCGGCTAGCGTCATGACCTTCCAGGTCGGTTCCAACACTGGTGCCCAAAACCAGATCACGATCGACCTGAGCGGCAAGTTCCTGGCCAGCGACCTGGGTATCACCAGCACCATCACCATCGCCGGTAGCGACAGCGCCACTGCCGAAACCAACTTCTCGGCTGCCATGGTTGCAATCGACAAGGCCATCGGCACCATTGGTGACTCCCGCGCTGCGCTGGGTGCTGTACAAAACCGTATGACCAGCACCATCAACAACCTGCAAAACATCAACGAGAACGCCGAAGCTGCTCGTAGCCGCGTACAAGATACCGACTTCGCCGCTGAAACTGCTCAGATGACCAAGCAGCAAACCCTGCAACAAGCTTCGACTTCGGTTCTGGCCCAGGCCAACCAACTGCCGTCGGCGGTACTGAAGCTGCTGGGCTAATCACCTGGTAGTTGTCGGCGGGGGAGTGCATCTATGGCGCTCCTCCGCCTTTTGCATTGAGAGGTGGTGACATGGATATGAGCGTCAAGCTGAACCTGTCGTACCCGACGGTGAAGCCGGTCGAAGCGACCACCGAACGCCCTGCGGCGAAGCCCGTAGCGGCTGTTGAAGCCATCACGCCGGCCAAGGATACTGCCGACAAGGGGCTGTCCGAAGCAGAGAAGGTGAAGAGCGCGGTCAAGGATATCGAGAAGTTCCTTGCATCATCGCGACGTAACCTTGAGTTTTCCACGGATGAAGAATCCGGCCGAATTGTAGTAAAAGTCATCGCCAGTGAGACCGGAGAGCTGATCCGCCAACTTCCTTCGGAAGAGGCGTTGAAGATCGCTCACAGTCTGAGCGATGTAAACAGCCTGCTGTTCAATGCCAAGGCCTGAAGTTGGCGGCTGAACCGCAAGTTCGCTAGTCTGGCAAGGCTAGGGCGGCGCGTAACCATGAGGGAGTAGCAATGGCGAGTACAATTTTACCGAGTATCGGTCTGGGTTCCGGGGTAGACATCAACAAGATCGTTGATGTGCTCGTCAAGGCGGATACCGATCCCAAGGCGAACCAGATCAAGCGCCAGACCGCCAACAACACGGCCATGCTTTCCGGGGTAGCGTCGCTCAAGAGTGCGCTTTCTGTGTACCAGGAAGCGATGAAAAAGCTCAACGATCCGAAGGCTCCGTCCTTCAACGCCTATACCGCGACCTCCAGTAGCGACGCCACGGTCAAGGCGACCTCGAACAATACTGCTGTACCCGGCACCTACTCGGTCCTGGTCGAAAAGCTCGCCACCTCGTCCAAGGTGGCCAGTCAGAACTTTACCGGCGGTGCCAGCACGTCGATACCTGAAGGTGACCTGACCATCACCCAGGATGGCGTGACCCATACCGTGAAGGTTGGCCCGGGTGCGACTCTGCAGACGGTGCGCGACTCCATTAATACCTCGCTGGCCGAGAAAGGCATCAGTGCCAACATCGTCAACGGTAAGGACGGCTCGCGCCTGGTGTTCAGTTCGACCAAGACCGGTGAGGGTACCGATATCTCGGTCGATGGCATTGCCGAGCTGAAGATCAACGGCACTGCCCCGATGGCGGGTAACGGTGCCGGTTATATCGACGACGTTGCCCAGAGCGCCAAGCTGACCATCGATGGTCTGCCAGTTACTAGCAAGAGCAACACCGTTGATGGTGCGATCAGTGGTATGAGTCTGGAGCTGCTCCAGGCCACCGGAACTGATAAGACCAAGGCTATCAAGGTTACTGTCGGTGAAAATACCGAAGGCCTGAAGACGTCGGTCAAGGCTTTTGTTGATGCCTACAATACCCTGGTCAAGGCTGCCAATGCCCTGACGTCGGTGTCCAAGGACGCAGACGGCAAGACCGTGCTCGGGCCGCTGACCAACGATCCGACCACCCGCTCGCTGCTGTCCGACCTGCGCAAGCAGCTGTCTACCCCGTCGGGGAGTGGTCGCCTGACCACGCTCAGTCAGTTGGGTATCAACACGGCCAAGGACGGTACCCTGGAGTTCAACTCCGCCAAGTACGATGCGGCGATGAAGGATAAAAAGCTCGGTCCTGACGTGCAGGAGCTGTTCACCGGCACCGATGGCGTGTTTGCGAACATGAAAAAGGCTGTCGAACCGTACTTGCAGACCGGCGGTATCCTCGATTCCCGCAAGGCTGGCCTGGACAGGCTGCAAAAGGATCTGAGTGATCAGCAGCTGGCCCTTGATCGGCGCATCAAATCGCTGACCGAATCCCTGACCAAGCGCTACGTGGCCATGGATACCCTGGTCGGCAAGCTCGAGGCGGAACGCAAGAACATCGTTTCGATGTTCGCCTCGATCGAGGCGCAGCAGAAGAATTCCTGATCGACCGATGTGCCAGAAGCCCGGCAGTACCCGTAAGGGGACTCCGGGCTTTTTGCTGGCCGCGCTAAAGTTTTTTGACGCGCAGGCGATACAAGCGGTATACGAAACCTTTTTTGCGGTGACGAGGTAGAGCATGAATCCGATGTTGGCCCTTCGGCAGTACCAGAAAGTCAACGGCGTGGCCCAGACCTCCGTGGCCAGCCCGCACCGTCTGGTGCAGATGTTGATGCAGGGTGGTCTTGATCGAATTGCCCAGGCCAAGGGCGCCATGGCGCGCAACGACGTGGCCCAGCGCGGCATCCTGATAGGCAAGGCGATCGGTATCGTTGGCGGTTTGCGCGAAGGCCTGGACCTGGAAAACCATGCTGACTCGCTGACCGACCTGGATAACCTGTATTCGTACATGAGCAAGCGCCTGGTCGAAGCGAACGTGCAGAATGACCCGGAGATCCTCAACGAGGTGGCGCGTCTGCTGATTACCGTCAAGGAAGGCTGGGACGCGATCGGCGATCAGCTCACCGATGCCTAGGAGATTGCAATGAGTGTCGTGCTCGAACGTATCGAACAAACCCGCGAGGCACTGCTGGGTGCCTTGGCCAGCCGTGACTGGGAGGCGATCAGCGAACTCGACGTCAGCTGCCGCCTGTGCGTGGACGATGTGCTGGTCGAAGCGACGGTCGACGAGGCGACACTGCGCAGCAAGCTCGAGGAGCTTCTGGGCGTCTACAGGGAATTAATTGAGGTTGCAAGTGGCGAGCGTCAAACAATAGTCGATGAGATGTCGCAGATCCGGCAAGCGAAAAACGCGGCAAAGGTATACCATTTGTTCAGCTGAAACTGGGCAAAACCAAAAAGCAGTGCGCCATAAATTTGACTATGTACGGTTTTTTGACTTAACTAGTGGCTGTTTTCTAATTTCAGACGTCCGAACACTGACCGTTCAGTCGGAATGATGTCGAGCTTGCCCTTACAAGGGCGCCGAGATGACTAGGGAAGTTGTTATTGCATGTGGCGTGAAACCAAAATTCTCCTGATCGATGACGATAGCGCTCGCCGCCGTGATCTGGCGGTGGTGTTGAATTTTCTTGGCGAAGAAAATCTGCCCTGCTCGAGCCATGACTGGCAGCAGGTTGTCGAGTCGTTGTCATCCAGTCGTGAAGTACTCTGTGTCCTGATCGGGACCGTGAATGCTCCGGCAAGTCTGATGGGCTTGCTTAAGACAGTGGCTGGGTGGGATGAGTTCCTTCCGGTTCTGCTTTTGGGCGAAATTTCTTCTGCCGAGCTGCCGGACGACCTGCGCCGTCGCGTGCTCTCCAACCTCGAGATGCCGCCGAGCTACAGCAAGTTGCTCGATTCGCTGCACCGTGCCCAGGTCTATCGCGAGATGTACGACCAGGCCCGCGAGCGTGGACGCCAGCGCGAACCGAACCTGTTCCGCAGCCTGGTCGGCACCAGCCGCGCCATTCAGCACGTGCGGCAGATGATGCAGCAAGTGGCCGACACCGACGCCAGCGTGCTGATCCTCGGCGAATCGGGCACTGGCAAGGAAGTGGTCGCGCGTAACCTGCATTACCACTCCAAGCGCCGCGAAGCGCCGTTCGTGCCGGTCAATTGCGGGGCCATTCCGGCCGAGCTGCTTGAAAGCGAACTGTTCGGTCATGAGAAGGGCGCCTTTACCGGGGCCATTACCAGCCGCGCCGGGCGTTTCGAGCTGGCCAATGGCGGTACCCTGTTCCTCGACGAAATCGGCGACATGCCGTTGCCGATGCAGGTCAAGCTGCTGCGCGTGCTGCAGGAGCGCACGTTCGAGCGGGTCGGCAGCAACAAGACCCAGAGCATCGATGTGCGCATCATCGCCGCGACCCACAAGAACCTCGAAAGCATGATCGAGGTGGGCACTTTCCGTGAAGACCTGTACTACCGCCTCAATGTATTCCCCATCGAGATGGCCCCGCTGCGCGAGCGCGTCGAGGACATCCCGCTGCTGATGAACGAGCTGATCTCGCGCATGGAGCACGAGAAGCGCGGCTCGATCCGCTTCAACTCGGCCGCGATCATGTCGCTGTGCCGTCACGGCTGGCCGGGTAACGTCCGCGAGCTGGCCAACCTGGTCGAGCGCATGGCGATCATGCATCCCTACGGGGTAATCGGCGTCTCCGAGCTGCCGAAGAAATTCCGCTACGTCGATGACGAAGACGAGCAACTGGTCGACAGCCTGCGCTCGGACCTCGAAGAGCGCGTGGCCATCAATGGCCATACGCCGAACTTCGCCAACCACGCCATGCTGCCGCCCGAAGGCCTGGACCTCAAGGACTACCTCGGTGGTCTGGAGCAAGGGTTGATCCAGCAGGCGCTGGATGACGCCAACGGTATCGTCGCTCGCGCCGCCGAGCGCCTGCGCATCCGCCGCACCACCCTGGTGGAGAAGATGCGTAAGTACGGCATGAGCCGGCGCGAAGGGGATGAACAGGCGGAGGATTGACGCCTGTGTCGCCATGATGGGCAGCGCAATGGGCCCATCATGGCGAATAACCCTATCTTTCAAAGGGCTGTAACGCCCGTCCTGGCGGCCTTTGCCAGTTCTCTGCAGCTCCAGTAAGCGTCCTTCTGAAACTATCCGGCACGGCTATTGCTATATCGCAGGCTCCACACCGTTTTATGACGGTCAGTCACGCGAGAGAGCACGATGCCCCAGGTCGCTACCATCTCCTGTGTCCCTGAGCCGAAGGGGCCAAACGCCGCCGAGCAGGAAAGCCGCCTTGGTCTTGAACAGGCTTTTGCCATGTTCGATCAGGTGTCCACCCAGCTCAGTGAGTCCTACAGCCTGCTCGAAGCCCGGGTCACCGAGCTCAAGGGCGAGCTGGCGGTGGTCAGTGCCCAGCGCATGGCCGAGCTGGCCGAGAAGGAGCGCCTGGCCAACCGTCTGCAGAACTTGCTTGACCTGTTGCCCGGCGGGGTCATTGTCATCGATGGCCAGGGCCGCGTGCGTGAGGCCAATCCCGCTGCCTGCGACCTGCTTGGCGAGCCGTTGGAGGGTGAGCTGTGGCGTGAGGTGATCGCTCGCAGCTTCGCTCCGCGCGAGGATGACGGCCACGAGGTGTCGCTGCGTGATGGCCGGCGCCTGTCGATTGCCACGCGCTCGCTGGATGCCGAGCCCGGGCAGTTGGTACTGCTTAATGACCTGACCGAAACCCGTCACCTGCAGGACCAGCTGGCCCGCCACGAGCGCTTGTCCTCGCTGGGGCGCATGGTTGCCTCCCTGGCCCACCAGATTCGCACGCCCTTGTCGGCGGCCATGCTCTATGCCAGTCACCTGGCCGAGCAGAGCCTGCCGGTAGAAACCCAGCAACGCTTTGCCAGCAACCTCAAGGAGCGCCTGCACGAGCTGGAGCATCAGGTGCGCGACATGCTGGTGTTTGCTCGCGGCGAGTTGCCGCTGACTGACCGGCTGACGCCCAAGGCCCTGTTCCAGGCACTGCAGCAGGCCGCGCAGACTCATGTCCAGGGGCATGCGGTGCGCTGGCAGTGCGACAGTCACCTGGGCGAGTTGCTGTGCAACCGCGACACCCTGGTCGGCGCCATGCTCAACCTGATCGAAAACGCCCTGCAGGCCAGTGGCGAGCCGGCGCGGCTCAAGGTTCACCTGTACCGGCGCGAGCAGGTCCTGCACCTGTGCATCAGCGATGCCGGCACCGGTATCGACAGTGCCTTGCTGGCGCGCCTGGGCGAGCCGTTCCTGACCACCAAGGCCACCGGTACCGGCTTGGGCCTGGCGGTGGTCAAGGCGGTGGCCAGGGCCCACCAGGGCAGTTTGCAATTACGTTCGCGACCCGGTCGTGGCACCTGTGCCCGGATCAGCCTGCCGCTGATCGGTGCGCAGCAGGCGGAGACAGAGTAATGAAAGCAATCAAGGTGCTGCTGGTCGAAGATGACCGCGCCCTGAGGCAGGCACTGGCCGATACCCTGGAGCTGGGCGGCTTTGCCTATCAGGCCGTGGGTTCGGCCGAAGAAGCACTGGAAGTGGTCGCTGGCGAGGCGTTCAGCCTGGTGGTCAGCGATGTGAACATGCCGGGTATGGACGGCCATCAGTTGCTGACCCTGCTGCGCGCGCGCCAGCCGCAGCTGCCGGTGTTGCTGATGACCGCGCATGCCGCCGTCGAGCGTGCGGTCGAGGCCATGCGCCAGGGCGCGGCCGATTACCTGGTCAAGCCATTTGAGCCCAAGGCCCTGCTCGAACTGGTGGCGCGTCACGCCCTGGGTGTGGCCGGCGCTGGCGAAGGCGAGGGGCCGGTGGCGCGGGAGCCTGCCAGTGCGCAGTTGCTGGAGTTGGCTGCGCGGGTGGCGCGAAGCGATTCGACCGTGCTGATCTCGGGCGAGTCCGGCACCGGCAAAGAGGTGCTGGCGCGCTACATTCACCAGCAGTCGCTGCGCGCCGAGCAGCCGTTCGTGGCGATCAACTGTGCGGCGATCCCGGACAACATGCTCGAGGCCACGCTGTTCGGTCACGAGAAGGGCTCGTTTACGGGGGCCATTGCTGCCCAGGCCGGCAAGTTCGAGCAGGCCGATGGCGGCACCTTGCTGCTCGACGAGATTTCCGAAATGCCCCTGGGTCTGCAGGCCAAGCTGCTGCGGGTGCTGCAGGAACGTGAAGTGGAGCGGGTCGGTGGGCGCAAGCCGATTGCCCTGGACATTCGCGTGGTTGCCACCACCAACCGTGACCTGGCCGGTGAAGTGGCGGCGGGGCGGTTCCGTGAAGACCTGTTCTATCGCCTGTCGGTGTTCCCGCTGGCATGGGCGCCGCTGCGCGAACGCAGCGCCGATATTCTGCCGCTGGCCGAACGCTTGCTGGCGCGCCACGTCAATAAAATGAAGCACGCCCCCGTTCGCCTGTCGCCTGAGGCTCAGGCCTGTCTGCAGGGTTACGCCTGGCCGGGCAACGTGCGCGAGCTGGACAACGCCATCCAGCGCGCCTTGATCCTGCAGCAGGGCGGGGTGATCGAAGCGGCGGATTTCTGTCTTGCCGGTGCCTTGCCGGTATTCGCCGCAGCGCCGGTCGCCGCGGTTGCGCCGATCGAGGCCGAGGCCGCAGGCGGGCTGGGTGATGACATGCGCCGCCATGAATTCCAGATGATCATCGACACTCTGCGTGCCGAACGCGGCCGCCGCAAGGAAGCCGCCGAGCGCCTGGGTATCAGTCCACGTACCCTGCGTTACAAGCTGGCGCAGATGCGCGATGCCGGCATGGACGTCGAGGCTAGCCTGTACGCGAGCTGACAGGGTGTTGAATTAGAGTTTTTGTTCGGGCCGCGGGCAGAGCTGGCACTCTTGTTGCTATGTCCTGCCTATCCGCTGCGTGAGTGTCAAAAAAATGCGGGCCGTCGGAGAGAGAAGTCCATGAGCCAAGGTGTTGAATTTAATCGATTGATGTTGGACATGCGGGCCATGCAAATGGACGCCATGTCGATGCCGAAGGCTGCCGCTGCGCCTGAGCTCGGTTCGAGCAATTTTGCCGACATGCTGGGGCAGGCCATCAACAAGGTCAGCGACACCCAGCAGGCTTCCTCGCAGCTGGCCAACGCTTTCGAGATTGGTAAAAGCGGCGTTGACCTCACCGACGTGATGATCGCTTCGCAGAAAGCCACTGTGTCGTTCCAGGCCTTGTCCCAGGTGCGCAACAAGCTGGTGCAGGCCTATCAAGACATCATGCAGATGCCGGTATAAGGGCGAGATTGAGTCATGGCCGAAGCAGTCGTCGATAACGTGCCCGCGAAAAGCAGCGGGGCAGCGCCCAAGCCGCCGTTGTTCGGCATGTCGTTCCTGGAAAACATCTCGCAGATGCCCATGCTGCGTCAGGTCGGCCTGCTGGTCGGTCTGGCCGCGAGCGTAGCCATCGGCTTTGCCGTGGTGCTGTGGTCGCAGCAACCGGACTACCGGCCGCTGTATGGCAGCCTGGCCGGCATGGACACCAAGCAGGTCATGGAGACCCTGGCCGCTGCCGACATCCCCTACAACGTCGAACCCAATTCCGGCGCCTTGCTGGTCAAGGCCGACGATATTTCCCGTGCCCGCCTGAAGCTGGCAGCCGCCGGCGTGGCGCCGAGCGATGGCAATGTCGGTTTCGAGATCCTCGACAAGGAGCAGGGCCTGGGCACCAGCCAGTTCATGGAAGCCACTCGTTACCGTCGTGGCCTGGAAGGTGAGCTGGCGCGGACCATCTCCAGCCTCAACAACGTCAAGGGTGCCCGGGTGCACCTGGCGATCCCGAAGAGCTCGGTGTTCGTCCGCGACGAGCGCAAGCCAAGTGCCTCGGTACTGGTCGAGCTGTACCCGGGCCGCGCCCTGGAAGCCGGTCAGGTGATGGCCATCGTCAACCTGGTGGCGACCAGCGTGCCGGAACTGAACAAGTCCCAGGTCACCGTGGTCGACCAGAAGGGCAACCTGCTCTCCGACCAGGTCGAGAACTCCGAGCTGACCATGGCCGGCAAGCAGTTCGACTACAGCCGCCGTATGGAAGGCCTGCTCACCCAGCGTGTGCACAACATCCTCCAGCCGGTACTGGGCAACGACCGCTACAAGGCTGAAGTCTCTGCAGACCTGGACTTCAGTGCCGTTGAGTCGACCTCCGAGCAGTTCAATCCGGACCAGCCAGCGCTGCGCAGCGAGCAGTCGGTCAACGAACAACGCTCCAGCAGCATGGGCCCGCAAGGCGTGCCAGGTGCCCTGAGCAACCAGCCGCCCGGCCCGGCCTCGGCGCCGCAGACCACCGGTGGCACGCAAACCGCTGCCAGCGCCATTCAGCCCGGCCAGCCGCTGCTCGACGCCAACGGTCAGCAGATCATGGATCCGGCCACCGGCCAGCCGATGCTTGCCCCGTACCCGGCCGACAAGCGTCAGCAATCGACCAAGAACTTCGAACTGGACCGCTCCATCAGCCATACCCGTCAGCAGCAAGGTCGTCTGACCCGCCTGTCGGTGGCGGTAGTGGTCGATGACCAGCTCAAGGTCGACCCGGCCACCGGCGATGCCGCCCGCACGCCATGGGCCGCCGAAGACCTGGCGCGCTTTACCCGTCTGGTGCAGGACGCGGTGGGCTTCGATGCCAGCCGTGGCGACAGCGTCAGTGTGATCAACGTGCCGTTCGCCGCCGACCGTGGTGAAGTGATCACCGAAATACCGTTCTACTCGCAGCCGTGGTTCTGGGACATCATCAAGCAGGTCATGGGCGTGCTGTTCATCCTGGTCCTGGTGTTCGGCGTGCTGCGTCCGGTCCTCAACAACATCACCGGCAATGGCAAGCAAGGCGCCGGTGCCGATGGCGACATGGAACTGGGCGGCATGCTCGGTCTGGATGGCGAACTGGCCAACGACCGCGTCAGCCTGGGTGGTCCGCAAAGCATTCTGCTGCCAAGCCCGAGCGAGGGTTATGACGCACAGCTCAATGCAATCAAGAGCCTGGTGGCCGAAGACCCGGGTCGTGTGGCCCAGGTCGTGAAAGAGTGGATCAACGCCGATGAGTGATAACCGAGCCCTTACCGCCAAACTGACCCGTGTCGACAAGGCAGCGATCTTGCTGCTGTCACTGGGTGAAACCGATGCCGCGCAGGTACTGCGGCACATGGGGCCCAAGGAAGTGCAGCGGGTCGGCGTGGCCATGGCGCAGATGGGCAACGTCCATCGCGAGCAGGTCGAGCAGGTGATGAGCGAGTTCGTCGAGATCGTCGGCGACCAGACCAGCCTGGGTGTCGGCTCCGACGGCTATATCCGCAAGATGCTTACCCAGGCCCTGGGCGAGGACAAGGCCAACGGCCTGATCGACCGCATCCTGCTCGGTGGCAACACCAGCGGCCTGGACAGCCTCAAGTGGATGGAGCCGCGCGCGGTGGCCGACGTCATCCGCTACGAGCACCCGCAGATCCAGGCCATCGTCGTGGCATACCTGGATCCGGACCAGGCCGGTGAAGTACTGGGCAACTTCGACCACAAGGTGCGCCTGGATATCATCCTGCGCGTCTCGTCGCTCAACACCGTACAACCGGCCGCACTCAAGGAACTGAACCAGATCCTCGAGAAGCAGTTCTCGGGCAACTCCAATGCCGCGCGCACCACCCTGGGTGGCATCAAGCGGGCTGCGGACATCATGAACTTCCTCGATAGCTCCGTCGAAGGCCAGCTGATGGACGCGATCCGCGACATCGACGGCGACCTCTCCGAGCAGATCGAAGACCTGATGTTCGTCTTCAACAACCTGGCCGACGTCGACGACCGCGGTATCCAGGCGCTGCTGCGCGAAGTCTCTTCCGACGTGCTGGTGGTGTCGCTCAAGGGCGCCGACGAGAAGGTCAAGGAGAAGATCTTCAAGAACATGTCCAAGCGTGCTTCCGAGCTGCTGCGCGACGACCTCGAAGCCAAGGGCCCGGTGCGCGTCAGCGACGTCGAGACGGCGCAAAAGGAAATTCTCACCATCGCCCGCCGTATGGCCGAAGCCGGGGAAATCGTCCTCGGTGGCAAGGGCGGCGAAGAGATGATCTAAGACCTTATCGCGGGGCAAGCCCGCTCCCACAAGGGCCCTTTAGGGGAGGGGTTTCCCCCCCAGGCTTTTTGCGTGCGT
>NZ_JBGOGX010000051.1:0-183381 GCF_054788455.1 Pseudomonas sp. ZL2
AGGGGGCTTCGGTGGGAGCGGGCTTGCCCCGCGATGCTTTATGAGTGCGTGAAATCATGTCAACCAACGAGCACCTCAGTGAGCTGATTCGCGCCAACGACGTCGATGGCTTCGATCGCTGGGCATTGCCCAGTTTCGACCCCGAGCCTGAGCCGGAACCCGAGCCCGAGCCCGAAGCGGTTCAGGACGAAATCGAAGAAGTGCCGCTGGAAGAAGTCCAGCCACTGACCCTCGAAGAACTCGAAAGCATCCGCCAGGAAGCCTACAACGAAGGTTTTGCCACCGGCGAGCGCGAGGGCTTTCACAGCACCCAGCTCAAGGTCCGCCAGGAAGCCGAAGAGGCCCTCAGCGCCAAGCTGGCCGGCCTCGAACAGCTCATGGGGCATCTGCTCGAGCCTATCGCCGAGCAGGACAGCCAGATCGAAAAAGCCGTGGTGCACCTGGTCGGGCATATCGCCCGCGAGGTTATCGGTCGCGAACTGCGCAGCGATTCCAGCCAGATCGCCCAGGTGCTGCGTGAAGCCCTGAAGCTGCTGCCAATGGGCGCCGAGAGCATCCGTATCCATATCAATCCGCAGGACTTCGAGCTGGTCAAGGCCCTGCGCGAGCGTCACGAAGAGCGCTGGAAGCTGCTCGAAGACGAAGCCCTGCTGCCGGGCGGCTGTCGCATCGAAACCGATCACAGCCGTATCGACGCGAGCATGGAAACCCGTATCGAAAAGGCCATGACGCAGCTCTTCGATCAGCTCCACGACCAAGGCCTGCACCCGGCGGCGCCGGACTTGCAGGTCGATCTGGACAGCCCCGATGCGCCTTGAGCGAACCAGCTTCGGCAAGCGTCTGGGGGCTTACGCCGATGCCGTCAATTTACCCTCCCAGCCGGTGGTAGAAGGCCGCCTGCTGCGCATGGTCGGCCTGACCCTCGAAGCCGAAGGCCTGCGCGCGGCGGTCGGCAGCCGTTGCGTGGTGATCAATGACGACAGCTATCACCCGGTGCGGGTCGAGGCTGAAGTCATGGGCTTTGCTGGCGGCAAGGTGTTCCTCATGCCGGTCGGCAGCGTGGCCGGCATCGCTCCCGGTGCCCGTGTGGTGCCGCTGGCGGACAGCGGCCGCCTGCCGATGGGCATGAGCATGCTCGGACGGGTGCTCGATGGCGCCGGTCGTGCCCTGGATGGCAAAGGCGGGATGAAGGCCGAGGACTGGGTGCCGATGGACGGCCCGACCATCAACCCGCTCAACCGCGACCCGATCAGCCAGCCGCTGGATGTGGGTATTCGCAGCATCAACGGTTTGTTGACGGTCGGCCGCGGCCAGCGTCTGGGCCTGTTCGCCGGTACCGGCGTCGGCAAGAGTGTGCTGTTGGGCATGATGACCCGCTTCACCGAAGCGGACATCATTGTCGTCGGCCTGATCGGTGAGCGGGGCCGTGAGGTCAAGGAGTTCATCGAGCATATTCTTGGCGAAGAAGGGCTCAAGCGCTCGGTGGTAGTGGCATCGCCCGCTGACGATGCGCCGCTGATGCGCTTGCGCGCCGCGATGTACTGCACGCGCATTGCCGAGTACTTCCGCGACAAGGGCAAGAACGTCCTGTTGCTGATGGATTCGCTGACCCGTTTCGCCCAGGCCCAGCGGGAAATTGCCCTGGCCATCGGCGAGCCGCCAGCCACCAAGGGTTATCCGCCGTCGGTGTTCGCCAAGCTGCCCAAGCTGGTGGAGCGCGCCGGTAATGGCGAGGCCGGGGGTGGCTCGATCACCGCGTTCTATACCGTGCTGTCCGAGGGCGACGACCAACAGGACCCGATCGCCGACTCGGCGCGGGGTGTGCTGGACGGCCACATCGTGCTGTCCCGGCGCCTGGCCGAGGAGGGGCATTACCCGGCCATCGACATCGAGGCTTCCATCAGCCGGGTCATGCCGCAAGTGGTCAGCCCCGAGCAGATGACCGAAGCGCAGCAGTTCAAGCAACTGTGGTCGCGCCTGTCGCAGAGCCGCGACCTGATCAGCGTCGGCGCCTATGTGGCCGGTGGCGATGCCGAAACTGACCTGGCCATCACCCTGCAGCCGCGTCTGGTGCATTTCCTGCGCCAGGGTCTGAACGACAACGTCGGCATGCAGCAGAGTCGCGAGCACCTGGCTGGCGTGTTCGCCCCCCTGCCTGCGGCAGGCGGCTGATAGATCATGGCCCAGCCAAGCCGTGCCGCGCGTCTGGCGCCGGTGGTGGAGATGGCGGAGAACGCCGAACGCCAGGCCGCCCAGCGCCTTGGGCAGTTCCAGCAACAGGTGAGCATGGCCCAGGCCAAGCTCGGCGAGCTCGACCGCTTTCGCGCCGACTACCAGTTGCAGTGGATCAATCGTGGTGCGCAGGGCGTGTCCGGTAGCTGGCTGGTCAACTACCAGAGCTTTCTCGGCCAGCTCGAAACGGCCATGACCCAGCAGCGCCAGAGCCTGGCCTGGCACCAGAACAACCTGAAAAACGCCCGGAGCACCTGGCAACAGGCCTACGCCCGGGTCGAAGGCTTGCGCAAGCTGGTGCAGCGTTACATCGACGAGGCGCGAATGCTTGAAGACAAGCGCGAGCAGAAGCTGCTCGACGAGTTGTCCCAGCGCCTGCCGCGCCACGACCGCTACTGATCCGTGCGTTGATCGGCAGGGCTTGCCGGTGGGGGGCGGGGCTGCTAAACCTTCTAGGTGTCTGCAATCGTCGCAATGGAAGGAATCATCGACATGGCAGTTGTATCTGAAGTATCCCCGGATGGGAAAAAGCTGACGATAAAGGTCAAAGGGCGTTTTGACTTCGGCAAGCATCAGGAATTTCGCCAAGCCTACGAGGACGAGCCGCGCAAGCCGGAGTCAGTGGTTGTCGACCTCAAGGACGCCACCTATCTGGACAGTTCGGCCCTGGGCATGTTGTTGCTGCTGCGCGATCACGTGGGGGGTGACGATTCGGAAATCCGCGTGGTCAACACCAGCTCCGATGTGCGAAAGATCCTCGCCATCTCCAACTTCGAAAAGCTGTTCGACATCAGTTGAGCCAGCCAGCCCATGATTTCGAAGCGCTCACTGTACTGATCGCCGAAGATGGCGCGGCAGACCGTTTGCTGCTCGCCACTATCGTGCGTAAACAGGGGCATCAAGTGCTCACCGCCGAAAACGGCGAGCAGGCGGTGACCCTGTTTGCCGAACAGCGCCCGCACATCGTTCTGCTCGATGCCTTGATGCCGGTGATGGACGGTTTCGAGGCGGCGCGGCAGATCAAGGCGCTGGCGGGTGAGGCGCTGGTGCCGATCATCTTTCTTACATCCTTGAGTGAAGAACAGGCACTGGTGCGCTGCCTGGAGGCGGGTGGCGACGATTTTCTGGCAAAGCCCTACAGCCCGGTGATCCTCGCCGCCAAAATCAAGGCGATGGACCGTTTGCGCCGCTTGCAGGCCACGGTGCTTGAGCAGCGCGACCAGATCGCCCGCCATCACAATCACCTGCTCAACGAGCAGCGGGTGGCCAAGGCGGTGTTCGACCAGGTGGCCCATGCCGGCTGTCTGAGTGCGCCGAACATCCGCTACCTGCAATCCCCCTACGCCTTGTTCAACGGCGACTTGCTGCTGGCGGCCTTCACCCCGGCGGGTGATATGCACGTACTGCTCGGCGACTTTACCGGGCACGGCCTGCCGGCTGCGGTAGGTGCCATGCCGTTGGCTGAAGTGTTCTACGGCATGACCGCCAAGGGCTACGGCCTGGCCGAAACCTTGCGGGAGATGAATGCCAAGCTCAAGCGCATCCTGCCGGTGGACATGTTCTGTTGTGCACTGTTACTCAACCTGAGCTTTCAGCGGCGGGTGGTAGAGGTTTGGAATGGTGGGATGCCCGACGGTTATCTGTTGCCGGCCGGTGGCGGCGAACCCATGCCACTGGTTTCGCGTCACCTGCCCTTGGGAATCCTGACGCCGGAGCGCTTCGACGACACTACCGAAGTGCTGCCCCTGGCCCTGGGCGAGCGCCTGTTTCTGCTGTCCGATGGCGTGGTCGATACCAGTGACGACAACGAGCAGTTGTTTGGCGTCGAACGCCTGCGTCAGGTTCTGGGTGCCAACCGTCGGCCGGCGCTGTTGTTCGAAGAAGTCCTGCAGGCGCTGGAGGGTTTTCGCGGGCGCTCGCGAGACGACGTCAGCCTGCTGGATATCGAGGTGGTCGAGCCGCAACTGTTGTCGCCGCCTCCGGTGATCTATTCTGACAGTGGTCAGTCGAGCCCGCTGGACTGGTCGTTGCAATTTGAATTTCGTGCCGACACGCTAAAGCGTTTCAATCCGTTACCGTACTTGCTGCAGCTGCTGCAGGAGATTCATGGTCTGCGGGCTCAGAACGGGGCATTGCACAGTGTGCTGACCGAGCTGTATTCCAATGCCCTGGAACATGGGGTGCTGGGCCTGGACTCAGCGCTCAAGCGCGATGCGCGCAGCTTTGCAAGTTATTACCAGATGCGCAATGAGCGTCTGCAGGCCCTGAGCGAGGGGTTCATCCGCGTGCACCTGAGGGTTGAACCCGGGCCGCGGGGCGGGCGTCTGATAATTGAGGTCGAAGATAGCGGCAAGGGCTTCAATGTGAGTAAAGTGCTCGCCAGGCCTGTGTCCGAGCAAGGGTTGTGCGGGCGCGGGCTGAACCTCATACGCCGGTTGAGCCGGCGTGCCGAATGGGTCGACGAGGGGCGTCGCGCATGCGTGGAGTTCGCCTGGGAGGCTCTGGCATAATCCAACTTGATCAAGGAGTGAGCAAGTGTCCGAAATTCACATCGATCGCAAGGTGCTCAGCGACTTGCAGGAGGTCATGGAAGATGGCTACCTGCAATTGCTCGAGACCTTTCTTGCAGATTCCGAAATACGCCTCAGCCAGTTGCATGGGGCGAAGAACGCCGACGAGCTGGCGCATGCGGCGCACAGTTTCAAGGGCAGCAGCAGCAATATGGGCGCCGTGGCGCTGGCCGAGTTGTGCCGGCAGCTCGAAGATCGGGTCAACCATGGGCCGCTGCAAGGAATCGAAGATTTGATCAACCAGATCGACCGCGAGTACGCAGCGGTCCGTGGCTTGTATTACGACGAACGCCAGCGGGTGTCGATTGGTTGAGCATAAGTTCAAACCTGGCGCGAGTTTTGCGTAGTCTTCGCTAATTCACGTTTACGACTTCTGTAGCGGAGACTCCTACATGCCTGTCGCCTCCAACCCCCTGCTGCAAACCAGTGCCGTGGCGAAGCCGTCGCGCGCCGCTGCCGGTGCGCCGGATAAATCGCTGCAGGCCCCTAACGACAAGGCGTCCGGCTTTTCCGATGTGTATGCCAAGCAGTCTCGTGAGACGGCTGTAGGCGTCAAAGACACGCCTGTGCCTGAGAAAACCACCGCTGGTGCAACTGGCGGCAAGAATGCTGCCGCCGACCAGTCGAAGGTTGCCGACAGCGGCAAGAATTTGCCTGAAGACCAGGACAGCGCCGAGGTCGAACCTTCGCAGTTGTCTGACCCGACCTTGCTCGACCCCAGTCTGGTGGCTGGGCAAGTGACCGATGCGCAGCCGGGGGCGCAGTTGATCCAGGCCCAGGCTGAAGCCGTGGCGCCGGTGATCCAGGCTGCGGCTGCACAATTGCAGGTGGCTTCGACGCCAGGCCAGGCGATAGCCGAAGAGCCCGAGTTCGATCCCGAGGCCGATCCGCTGGCTGACCTGCCGGCCTTGCGCCTGGCCCTGGAGCAAAGTGCCCAGGCCCAGGGCACCACCTCCGCCCATACCGCAGGCAAGGCCGGCAATGCCCAGCCTGAAGCGGCAACGGCGCAGCCTGCCGTCAATACACTGGCGGCCCTGCTGGACAAGCCCGATGCCGATGCTGAACAGGGCGAGCCGGGCGAAAAAGCCTTCAGCGGCCTGATCGATGATGGTCTCAAGGATCTCAAGAGCGCTTCGAGCGATACCCGTGTCGACAACTTTGCCGAGCGCCTGAGCAGCCTGACCCAGGCGGCCACGGCCAAGACCGCCAATGCCGTGCCGGTGGCCGCGCCGCTCAATCAACCGTTGGCGATGAACCAGAGCGGCTGGACCGAGGGTCTGGTCAACCGGGTCATGTACCTGTCCAGCCAGAACCTGAAATCGGCGGATATCAAACTTGAGCCGGCCGAGCTCGGGCGCCTGGACATTCGCGTCAACCTGGCGCCCGAGCAGCAGGCACAGGTGACCTTCGTCAGTGGTCATGCCGGGGTGCGCGAGGCGCTGGAAAACCAGGTCCACCGTCTCAAGGAGATGTTTGCCCAGCAAGGCCTCGGGCAGCCGGACGTCAACGTCGCCGACCAGTCCCGTGGCGGACAGCAGCAGGGTGCCCAGGACACGCCGAAGCTCAGCGGCGTGGCTGCGCGGCGCAATGAGTCTGGCGAATCCGCTGAAATCGCACCAGGCGCAATGCCGGTCGAGCAGCAGTCGGTTGTGGGCTCAAGCGCCGTGGATTACTACGCCTGATTGGCTGCGGTCTTTGTGGGAGCTGGCCTTGCCGGCGATGCAAGGCGCAACCTTGCCCTTCCAGGTTGGCATAACACTTGCTCAACCCTCGCCATGTGACTGAAATCTCCGATGAATGACGGATTATTGGCATGGCGAAGAGCGAAGCAGAGAAAGACCCCGCCGCTAAAGGCAAACTCAAGCTGATCCTGCTGTTGGTGCTGGCATTGCTGCTGGCTATCGGTCTGTCGGTTGGCGCCACCTGGTTCTTCCTGCACGCGTCCGAGGGCAAGCCAGCGGTTGATCCGGCCCTGGCCAACCTCAAGCCTGCGGCGATCTATGAGCCCCTGGCGCCGGCCTTCGTGGTCAACTTCAACCAGAACGGCCGCCAGCGCTTCATGCAGGTGAGCATCACCATGCAAGGCCGTGACCAGGCAGCGCTGGACGCCCTCAAGGTGCATATGCCGGTGATTCGCAACAACCTGGTCATGCTGTTCTCGGGGCAGGGTTTCGACACCCTGGCCAGCCCGGTCGGCCAGGAAATGCTACGTCAGAAGGCCACCGCGAGTGTCCAGGAAGTGGCGCAGAAGGAAGTCGGCAAGCCGGTCGTCGACCAGTTGCTGTTCACCAATTTCGTATTGCAGTAGGAGCCCCAGATGGCCGTGCAGGACCTGCTGTCCCAGGATGAAATCGATGCCTTGCTGCATGGCGTCGACGATGGTCTGGTGCAAACCGAGAGCAATGCCGAACCCGGCAGTGTCAAAAGTTATGACCTGACCAGCCAGGACCGGATCGTCCGCGGACGCATGCCGACCCTGGAAATGATCAACGAGCGGTTCGCCCGTTATACCCGCATCAGCATGTTCAACCTGCTGCGTCGCTCCGCTGACGTCGCGGTCGGCGGCGTGCAGGTGATGAAGTTCGGTGAGTACGTGCATTCGCTGTACGTGCCTACCAGCCTGAACCTGGTGAAGATCAAGCCGCTGCGCGGTACCTCGCTGTTCATCCTCGACGCCAAGCTGGTGTTCAAGCTGGTGGACAACTTCTTTGGCGGCGACGGACGTCACGCCAAGATCGAAGGCCGCGAGTTCACCCCGACCGAGCTGCGCGTGGTGCGCATGGTACTGGACCAGGCCTTCGTCGACCTCAAGGAAGCCTGGCAGGCGATCATGCCGGTCAACTTCGAGTACATCAACTCCGAGGTCAACCCGGCCATGGCCAACATCGTCGGGCCGAGCGAGGCGGTGGTGGTCTCGACCTTCCACATCGAACTCGATGGTGGCGGCGGCGACCTGCACGTGACCATGCCGTACTCGATGATCGAGCCGGTGCGCGAAATGCTTGACGCGGGCTTCCAGTCCGACCTGGATGACCAGGACGAACGCTGGATCAAGGCCCTGCGTGAAGACGTGCTGGACGTCAGCGTACCGCTCAGTGCCACGGTCGCCCGTCGCCAGTTGAAGCTGCGCGACATCCTGCACATGCAGCCGGGCGACGTGATTCCGGTCGAGCTGCCGGAAGAGCTGATCCTGCGGGCCAACGGCGTGCCGTCGTTCAAGGCCAAGCTGGGTTCGCACAAGGGCAACCTGGCCCTGCAGATTATCGATCCGATCGAGCGCCGCTGAGGCGCTCGTGGTTCCAACTCCGAATTGATTGCCCGTCGAGGACAAAATGGCTAACGAAAACGATATCACCTCCCCGGAGGAGCAGGCCCTGGCCGATGAGTGGGCCGCGGCCCTGGAAGAAACCGGCGACGCCGGGCAGTCCGATATCGACGCCTTGCTGGCTGCCGATGCCGGCAATACATCGCCCAACCGCCTGGCCATGGAAGAGTTCGGCAGTTCGCCGCGCAGCAACGAGCCGGTCACCCTCGATGGTCCGAACCTGGATGTGATCCTGGATATTCCAGTGAGCATTTCCATGGAAGTGGGCAGCACCGAAATCAACATCCGCAACCTGCTGCAGCTCAACCAGGGCTCGGTGATCGAGCTTGACCGCCTGGCCGGTGAGCCGCTCGATGTGCTGGTCAACGGCACCCTGATCGCCCATGGCGAAGTGGTTGTGGTCAACGAAAAGTTCGGCATCCGCCTGACTGACGTGATCAGCCCAAGCGAACGTATCAAGAAGCTGCGCTGAGTGAACAGGCTCCTGCGCAACAGCCTGGCCCTGGCCTGTGGCCTGTATGTAGACGTCGCCCTGGCCACGACGCAACCGGCTGCCGCAGTCGTGGCGCCGGTTGCGGCAAGCGGCAGCGCGGCGGGGCAGTTGACCCAGCTGGTGCTGGGCTTGCTGTTGGTGCTGGGGCTGATCTTTTTGCTTGCCTGGCTGCTGCGCCGGGTGCAGAACGCCGCACCGGGCAGTGCTCAGGTCATCGAGATCCTCGGCAGCCGTTCACTGGGGCCGCGAGATCGCCTGCTGCTGATACAGGTCGGCAAGGAGCAGATTCTCATCGGTCATTCGCCGGGCACCATCGAGGCCCTGCATGTCATGGCTGAACCGATTGAAGTGCCCGCCAGTGCGCGTCAGGCAACACCAGAATTCGCCCAGCGCCTGATGGAGCTGATGGGCAAGGATCAGAAGGGAAGGTCGTAATGGGCGCGTTGCGCATGATGTTGGCGCTGCTGCTGATGCTGGTGGCGCCTATGGCTTTGGCGGCCGATCCACTGTCGATCCCGGCGATTACCCTGTCCAGCGGGGCTGACGGCCAGCAGGAGTACTCGGTCAGCCTGCAGATCCTGCTGATCATGACGGCGCTGAGCTTCATCCCGGCATTTGTCGTGCTGATGACCAGCTTTACCCGCATCATCATCGTTTTTTCCATTCTGCGTCAGGCCCTGGGCCTGCAGCAGACGCCGTCGAACCAGATTCTCAACGGCATGGCGCTGTTTTTGACCCTGTTCATCATGGCGCCGGTGTTCGACCGGATAAACCAGGAAGCCGTGCAGCCGTACCTGGCTGAGAAGCTCAGCGCCCAGGACGCGATCAGCAAGGCCCAGGCGCCGCTGAAGAACTTCATGCTGGCGCAGACCCGCGAGAGCGACCTTGACCTGTTCATGCGCCTGTCCAAGCGCACCGATATCGCCAGCCCCGATCAGGCGCCACTGACCATTCTGGTGCCGGCCTTCGTCACTTCCGAGCTCAAGACCGCGTTCCAGATCGGCTTCATGATCTTCATCCCGTTCCTGATCATCGACCTGGTGGTCGCCAGTGTGCTGATGGCCATGGGTATGATGATGCTCTCGCCGCTGATCATCTCGTTGCCGTTCAAGATCATGCTGTTCGTCCTGGTCGATGGCTGGGCGCTGATCATGGGTACCCTGGCCGGCAGTTTCGGCGGCGTCTGACGCCGCGAGGAGAAGTAGTCCATGACCCCTGAAGTGGCTGTCGACCTGTTCCGTGACGCGCTCTGGCTGACCACCCTGATGGTTGCCATCCTGGTGGTGCCGAGCCTGCTGGTGGGCCTGATCGTGGCGATGTTCCAGGCTGCCACCCAGATCAACGAACAGACCCTGAGCTTCCTGCCGCGCCTGCTGGTGATGCTGGTGACCCTGATCGTGGTCGGTCCGTGGCTGGTGCAGAAATTCATGGAATACATCCTGTCGTTGTACGGCAGCATTCCGCAGCTGATTGGCTGATCCGGCGATGCTCGAGCTGACCGATGCGCAGATTGGTGCCTGGGTGGCCAGTTTCATCCTGCCGCTGTTTCGCGTCACCGCTGTGCTGATGACCATGCCGATCTTTGGTACAACCCTTGTGCCGGCGCGCATTCGCCTGTATTTCGCCCTGGCGATTACCGTGGTGATCGTCCCTGGCTTGCCGCCGATGCCGGTGGTCGAGGCGCTGGACTTCAAGGCGCTGTTGCTGGTGGCCGAGCAGATCGTCATCGGCGCCCTGTTTGGCATGGCGCTGCAGTTGTTCTTCCAGATTTTCGTCATTGCCGGGCAGATCGTCGCGATCCAGATGGGTATGGCCTTCGCCTCCATGGTCGACCCGACCAACGGCGTCAACGTCGCGGTGGTCAGCCAGTTCCTGACCATGCTGGTGACCTTGCTGTTCCTCGCTATCAACGGCCACCTGGTGGTCTTCGAGGTACTGACCGAGAGCTTTACCACCTTGCCGGTGGGTGGCGGCTTGCTGGTCAATCATTTCTGGGACCTGGTCGGACATCTGGGTTGGGTGCTGGGGGCGGCGCTGCTGCTGGTGCTACCGGCCATTGCCGCGCTGCTGGTGGTCAACATTGCTTTTGGCGTGATGACCCGGGCGGCACCGCAGTTGAACATCTTTTCCATCGGCTTTCCGCTGACCCTGGTGCTGGGGATGGTGATCTTCTGGATCACCCTGGCCGATATACTTCCTCACTACCATTCACTGGCTTCCGAAGCCTTGCAGTGGCTGCGTGAACTGGCACGGGCGCGCTGAGCATGGCAGAGAGCGAAAGCGGTCAGGACAAAACAGAAGACCCCACCGAGAAACGCAAGAAGGACGCGCGCGAGAAGGGCGAGATTGCGCGTTCCAAGGAACTCAACACGGTCGCGGTGACCCTGGCGGGCGCGGGTGCGCTGCTGGCGTTTGGCGGTGGCCTGGCGCAAACCCTGATGGAGCTGATGCGCATCAATTTCAGCTTGTCCCGCGAGGTGCTCATCGATGAACGGTCCATGGGTATTTTTCTCATGGCCTCCGGCAAGATGGCCCTGCTGGCTACCCAGCCGGTGTTGCTGGTGCTGCTGATCGCGGCAATCATCGGCCCGGTGTCGCTGGGTGGGTTCCTGTTTTCCAGCAGTTCGCTGGCACCGAAGTTCAGCCGCATGAATCCGCTATCGGGGATCAAGCGGATGTTCTCGGTCAACGCCTTGTCCGAGCTGCTCAAGGCGCTGGCCAAGTTCTTCATGATTCTGATCGTCGCCCTGACGGTGTTGTCGGCTGATCGCGATGACCTGCTGGCGATTGCCAACGAGCCGCTGGAGCAGGCGATCATCCATAGCGTCCAGGTGGTTGGCTGGAGTGCGCTGTGGATGGCGGCGGGGCTGTTGATCATCGCTGCGGTGGACGTGCCGATCCAGCTCTGGCAGGCGCATAAGAAGCTGCTGATGACCAAGCAGGAAGTGCGCGACGAGTACAAGGATTCCGAGGGCAAGCCCGAGGTCAAGCAGCGCATTCGCCAGTTGCAGCGCGAGGCTTCGCAGCGGCGGATGATGGCGGCGATCCCTGAGGCGGATGTGATCATCACCAACCCGACTCACTATGCCGTGGCGCTCAAGTACGACCCGGAGAAGGGTGCGGCACCGCTGCTGCTGGCCAAGGGTGCCGACTTTATCGCCCTGAAGATTCGCGAGATCGCCAACGAGCACAAGATCCAGGTGCTCGAATCGCCGGCGCTGGCGCGTTCGATCTACTACTCCACCGAGCTTGAAGAAGAGATTCCCGCCGGCTTGTACCTGGCAGTGGCCCAGGTGCTGGCCTATGTCTACCAGATCCGCCAGTACCGCGCTGGCAAGGGCAAGCCGCCGGAGCCGCTCAAGGACCTGCCGATCCCGCCGGATTTGCGTCGCGACTCCTGACCAAGTCTACGCAGGTTCATTGTGGGAGCCGGCCTTGCCGGCGATGGCTGCGCAGCAGCCCCGAGTCACTCAAACCACCTCGTTCAACAAAGTTGGAAAGCTTCTTGCAAAGGCAGCGCTGCGCGCCTCAAAGGCGTCAAAGTTTTGCTTGAGCTAACGAGGAATACCGGTGGATCGCTCTCAGTTAATCAACAGTGCCCGTAGCAACCTGGTCGGTCTAGGCCGGGGTAACCTGGGTGTGCCGCTGTTGCTGCTGGTGATGCTGGCAATGATGATGTTGCCGATCCCGCCGTTTTTGCTCGACGTGTTCTTCACCTTCAACATCGCCTTGTCGATCGTGGTCCTGCTGGTCTGCGTCTACGCCCTGCGCCCGCTGGATTTCGCCGCGTTTCCGACCATCCTGCTGGTGGCGACGCTATTGCGCCTGGCGCTCAACGTCGCCTCCACGCGGGTGGTGATGCTCCACGGTCACGATGGCCACGAGGCCGCCGGTAAGGTGATCCAGGCCTTCGGCGAGGTGGTGATCGGCGGTAACTACGTGGTCGGTATCGTGGTCTTCGCGATCCTGATGATCATCAACTTCGTGGTGGTGACCAAGGGCGCCGGGCGAATTTCCGAGGTGAGCGCGCGCTTCACCCTCGACGCCATGCCCGGCAAGCAGATGGCCATTGACGCCGACCTCAACGCCGGCCTGATCGACCAGGCCCAGGCCAAGGCACGCCGTGCCGAAGTGGCGGGCGAGGCCGAGTTCTACGGCTCGATGGACGGTGCCAGCAAGTTTGTTCGTGGTGACGCCATCGCCGGCCTGCTGATCCTGTTCATCAACCTGATCGGCGGCATGGCCGTCGGCATGTTCCAGCACAACATGACCTTTGCCGATGCCGGCAAGGTCTACGCCCTGTTGACCATCGGTGACGGTTTGGTGGCGCAGCTGCCATCGTTGTTGCTGTCCACGGCGGCCGCGATCATGGTCACCCGCGCCTCGGGCTCCGAGGACATGGGCAAGCAGATCAACCGGCAGATGTTCGACTCGCCCAAGGCCCTGGCGGTCTCCGCCGGCCTGATGATCGTCATGGGCCTGGTGCCGGGGATGCCGCACATTGCCTTCCTGAGTCTCGGCCTGCTGGCCGCTGGTGGTGCTTATCTGGTGTGGCGCAAGCAGAACCAGGTCAAGCTCAAGGCCCTGGAAGAGGTGCAGCGCCAGCAGGACCTGCTGCCATCGCCGCAGCGCGCCATGGAAACCAAGGAGCTGGGCTGGGATGACGTCACCCCGATCGACATGATCGGCCTTGAGGTCGGTTACCGGCTGATTCCGCTGGTGGATCGCAACCAGGGCGGCCAGTTGCTGGCGCGGATCAAGGGCGTGCGCAAGAAGCTGTCCCAGGATCTGGGCTTTCTCATGCCTACGGTGCACATTCGCGACAACCTCGACCTGGCGCCTAGTGCCTACCGCCTGACCCTGATGGGGGTGATCCTGGCTGAGGCGGAGATCTACCCGGACCGGGAGCTGGCGATCAACCCCGGGCAGGTGTTCGGTACCCTCAGCGGCATTGCCGCCCGCGACCCGGCCTTTGGCCTGGAGGCGGTGTGGGTCGACGTCAACCAGCGCAGCCAGGCACAATCGCTGGGCTACACCGTGGTGGATGCCAGTACCGTGGTTGCGACCCACCTCAACCAGATCCTGCACAAGCATTGCCACGAGCTGATCGGCCACGAAGAAGTGCAGCAACTGTTGCAGGTGCTGGCCAAGGCCTCGCCCAAGCTTGCCGAGGAGCTGGTGCCGGGCGTCATTTCCTTGTCGGGGCTGCTCAAGGTCCTGCAGGCGTTGCTCGCCGAACAGGTTCCGGTGCGTGATATTCGCAGCATTGCCGAGGCTATCGCCAACAACCCGGCCAAGAGTCAAGATACCGCCGCGCTGGTGGCGGTGGTGCGCGTCGGATTGTGTCGCGCCATCGTGCAAAGCATTGTCGGCGTTGAGTCCGAGCTGCCTGTGATCACCCTTGAGCCAAGATTGGAACAGATTTTGCTCAATAGTTTGCAAAGGGCTGGGCAAGGCCAGGAAGACGGTGTTCTTCTTGAGCCGAGCATGGCCGAAAAGCTTCAGCGTTCGTTGATCGAAGCCGCCCAGCGTCAGGAGATGCAAGGGCAGCCGGCGATCCTCCTGGTCGCAGGACCGGTACGAGCCATGCTGTCGCGCTTCGGTCGCCTGGCTGTACCGAATTTGCATGTTTTGGCGTATCAGGAAATACCTGACAACAAGCAAGTTACCATCGTCGCCACAGTGGGCCCGAACGGCTGAGGTAGTGGGTTATGCAAGTTAAGCGTTTTTTCGCCGCCGATATGCGTCAGGCCATGAAGCTGGTTCGCGATGAGCTGGGGGCCGAGGCCGCCATCATCGGTAATCGCCGGATTGCTGGTGGTGTCGAGCTGACGGCTGCGCTGGACTACAAGCTGTCCGCCCTGGCGCCGCGGGTGCCGAATGTCGAGCTCGAAGACGAGCTGCGCAAGACCCAGTCGCGCATCGTCACCGCGCAGGCCGAACTGAGCAGCCGCAGCGACAGCGAAGACGCCAACCGCCAGCTGTTTGCCGGCCTGCCGCTGACCGCCTCCGAGCCGCTGGTCGATCCGCAGGTCGAAGCGCCGGTGACGACTGCTGCGCCGGCCGCCGCACCCATTGATCCGCGCCTGTTCGACTCGATGCGCTCGGAACTGTCGGGGCTGCGTGAGCTGCTCGAAGTCCAGCTCGGCTCGCTGGCCTGGAGCCAGCTGCAGGGCAACAAGCCGCAGCAGGCCAACCTCTGGCGCCGCCTGCAGCGCATCGGCCTGTCTGGTCCGATTGCCCGTGAGCTGCTTGACCTGACCACCGAAATCGAAGAGCCACGCCATGCCTGGCGCATGCTCCTGGCGCATCTTGCGCGCATGATTCAGGTGCCGGAAATCGAACCGATTGAAGAAGGCGGTGTCATTGCCATGGTCGGTCCGGCAGGCATGGGCAAGACCACCACCCTGGCCAAGCTCGCCGCGCGTTACGTGCTCAAGTACGGCGCACAGAACCTGGCCCTGGTGAGCATGGACAGCTTCCGTATCGGCGCCCAGGAGCAGCTCAAGACCCTGGGGCGGATCCTCAACGTGTCGGTTACTCACGTAGACCCGGGCCAGTCGTTGGCCCAGGCCCTCGACCCGCTGCTGCGCAAGCGCGTGGTGCTGATCGATACCGCCGGCCTGCAGGCCAGCGACCCGGCGCTGCGCATGCAACTGGAAACCCTTGCCGGGCGCGGGATTCAGGCCAAGAATTACCTGGTGCTGGCAACCACCAGCCAGAAGCAGGTGCTCACCGCCGCCTATCACAGCTACAAACGTTGTGGTCTGGCCGGTTGCATCCTGACCAAGCTAGATGAAACCGCCAGCCTCGGCGAGGTGTTGAGCCTGGCAATCAGTCACGAACTGCCGGTGGCCTATCTTACCGATGGCCCGCGCATTCCTGACGACCTGCATCTGCCGCGCCGGCACCAGTTGGTCAGCCGCGCAGTGAGCGTGCAGGTGCAGGACGAGCCCAGCGAAGAGGCCATGGCCGACATGTTCGCTGATCTCTACCACAGCTCCGGCAAACGCGTGGGCTGAGGTGAACTTGAATACGTTGCAAAGTACCTACATCAATGGTCTGCCAGGCATTTTTCAGGTGTTGAAAGCGCAGCCCAGTCATGTGGCCTCGGTCTAAGTAAGACAAGGTAAAGAACAAACATGGGTAGCATGCATCCCGTACAGGTGATCGCCGTGACCGGCGGCAAAGGTGGCGTTGGCAAGACTAACGTGTCAGTGAACCTGTCATTGGCGCTGGCTGAGCTTGGCCGTCGGGTCATGCTGCTGGACGCCGATCTGGGCCTGGCCAACGTTGACGTGCTGCTGGGCCTGACGCCCAAGCGCACCCTGGCCGACGTCATCGAGGGCCGTTGCGAGCTGCGCGATGTGCTGCTGCAAGGCCCCGGTGGTGTGCGCATCGTGCCGGCGGCCTCGGGCACGCAAAGCATGGTGCACCTGGCTCCAGCCCAGCACGCCGGCCTGATCCAGGCTTTCAGCGAGATCGGCGACAACCTCGATGTGCTGGTGATCGACACCGCTGCGGGTATCGGTGACTCGGTAGTCAGTTTTGTCCGCGCCGCCCAGGAAGTGCTGCTGGTGGTGTGCGACGAGCCCACCTCGATCACCGACGCCTACGCGCTGATCAAGTTGCTCAACCGCGATTACGGCATGAACCGCTTTCGCGTCCTGGCGAACATGGCCCAGAGCCCTCAGGAAGGGCGCAACCTGTTCGCCAAGTTGACCAAGGTCACTGATCGCTTCCTCGATGTCGCCTTACAATACGTCGGTGCGGTGCCTTACGACGAATGTGTGCGCAAGGCGGTGCAGAAGCAGCGAGCGGTCTATGAAGCCTTTCCGCGTTCCAAGTGCGCGCTGGCATTCAAGGCCATTGCCCAGAAGGTCGATACCTGGCCGCTGCCTGCCAACCCACGGGGTCACCTGGAGTTTTTTGTCGAGCGCCTGGTGCAACCGACGAGCGCGGGTCCGGTGCTATGAACGCCAGCGGTTATCGGATGTACAGCAAGGCCTCGCGTGATGCCCAGTACGAGTTGATCGAGCGTTATGCGCCGCTGGTCAAGCGCATCGCCTACCACTTGCTGGCGCGTTTGCCGGCCAGTGTGCAGGTGGAGGACCTGATCCAGGCCGGAATGATCGGCCTGCTCGAAGTCTCCAACAAGTACGACGCGAGCAAGGGTGCGAGCTTCGAGACCTATGCCGGTATCCGCATCCGCGGCGCCATGCTCGATGAAGTGCGCAAGGGCGACTGGGCGCCGCGTTCGGTACACCGCAATACCCGCATGGTCAGTGACGCGATTCGAGCAATTGAAGCAAAAACCGGCCGTGACGCTAAAGATCACGAGGTTGCTGCCGAACTTCAATTGAGTCTCGATGATTATTACGGGATTTTGAATGACACCCTCGGCAGCCGCCTGTTCAGTTTCGACGACCTGCTGCAGGACGGCGAACATGAAGGGCTGCACGAGGACGGTGCCAGTGCCCAGCTCGAGCCTTCGCGCGATCTGGAAGACGAGCGTTTTCAGGCAGCCTTGGCCGATGCCATCGCCAACCTGCCGGAACGCGAGCGTCTGGTCCTGGCGCTGTACTACGACGAAGAACTCAACCTCAAGGAGATCGGTGAGGTCCTGGGGGTGAGTGAGTCGCGTGTCAGCCAGTTGCACAGCCAGTGCGCGGCACGTTTGCGTGGTCGCCTGGGGGAATGGCGGGCGCGTTGAACACCGGTTCGATGCAGTCGTGAAATGTAATGCCGAATTGATTGAATGCGCGTTCCGCGCTGAACGCGTTAAAGACTGCTTGGAGGTCTAATTGAACAAAGACATGAAAATCCTCATCGTGGACGACTTTTCGACGATGCGGCGGATCATCAAGAACCTGTTGCGTGATCTGGGCTTTACCAACACCCAGGAAGCCGACGACGGCAACACCGCGCTGCCAATGCTTGAAAGCGGTCATTTCGACTTTTTGGTGACCGACTGGAACATGCCCGGCATGTCCGGTATCGACCTGCTGCGCAAAGTGCGTGCCGACGAGCGCCTGAAACACCTGCCGGTGCTGATGGTGACTGCCGAAGCCAAGCGCGAGCAGATCATCGAAGCTGCCCAGGCCGGGGTCAACGGCTACGTGGTCAAGCCATTTACCGCCCAGGTGCTGAAAGAAAAGATCGAAAAGATCTTCGAGCGCGTCAATAGCTGAGGTACGCCACGGGGGCGCTATGGAGCAAACACAATCATCCTTGGGCGAGTTTGAGTCGACACTCAAGAAACACGCCAAGGAACTGGTCGACAGCCTGGAACGAGGCAAGTTCGGCGATGCGGTGCAACTGATCCATCAGCTGAACCAGACCCGTGACCTAGGCCTGTACCAGGAAGTCGGCAAACTCACCCGCGAGTTGCACAGCGCGATCGTCAGCTTCCAGATCGACCCGCACATGCCGCAGGCCGAGGAAGTGTCGCAGATTACCGATGCCACCGAACGCCTGTCCTACGTGGTCAAGCTGACCGAGGGCGCGGCCAACCGCACCATGGACCTGGTCGAAGCCAGCACGCCGGTACTCAATGAATTGAGCGACGAGGCCAAGGCGTTGAGCGTCGACTGGCAGCGTTTCATGCGCCGCGAAGTGGCGGCACCGGAATTCCGTGAGCTGGCCAAGCGTGTCGACAGTTTCCTGACACGCAGCGAGGAGGGCAGCCGCAAGGTCGCCGGGCACCTCAATGACATCCTTCTGGCTCAGGACTACCAAGACCTGACCGGCCAGGTGATCAAGCGCGTCACGACGCTGGTTACCGAAGTAGAAAGCAATCTGCTCAAGCTCGTGCTGATGGCAAGCCAGGTCGACCGCTTTGCCGGTATCGAACATGACCACCAGCAGCTGCGCGCTGAAAAAGATCAAGAAAAACATCCGACTCGGGGTGAAGGTCCGCAGATTCATGCCGATAAGCGTGAAGACGTCGTGTCCGGTCAGGACGATGTCGACGATCTGCTGTCCAGTCTGGGTTTTTAGGGAGCACGTTTAATGAGCTTCGGCGCCGATGAAGAAATCCTTCAGGATTTCCTGGTAGAAGCCGGCGAAATTCTTGAGCAACTGTCCGAGCAACTGGTCGAGCTGGAAAGCCGTCCGGATGATGCCGATTTGCTCAATGCAATTTTTCGCGGTTTTCACACTGTAAAAGGGGGCGCCGGCTTCCTCCAGCTCAACGAGCTGGTGGAGTGCTGCCATATCGCCGAAAACGTGTTCGACATCCTGCGCAAGGGTGCCCGGCGCGTTGATGCCGAACTGATGGACGTGGTCCTGGAAGCCCTGGACACGGTCAACAGCATGTTCGGCCAGGTGCGCGAGCGCACCGATATCACCCCGGCCACCCCTGAGCTGCTGGCGGCGCTGTCGCGCCTGGCCGAGCCTGCCGGGGAAGACGAGGTTGCTGCACCTGAACCGGAGGTGGTTGAAACGCCAGCGGCCGAGGCCGAAGCGGATATCACCGATACCGAATTCGAACAGCTGCTCGATTCGCTCAATGCGGTCAAGGCCGAAGCCGAGGCCCAGGTGACCGAGCCGGCCAGTGACGAAATCACCGACGCCGAGTTCGAGTCGCTGCTCGACCAGTTGCACGGCAAGGGCCAGTTCGCCGCCGACAGCCTCGGTGCCGCAGCTGAAGCGCCCGTTGCAGCCGCCGCAGGCGGTGACGCCAGTGGTGACATCACCGACGATGAGTTCGAAGCACTGCTCGATCAGTTGCACGGCAAGGGTAACTTTGCCGTCGATGCACTGCCGGGCGCCGCGAGTGCACCTGCCGAGGCCGTTGCGCCTGCGGCAGGCGGCGATCATATCTCCGAGCACGAGTTCGAAGCGCTGCTCGACGAGCTGCACGGCAAGGGCAAGTTCGTCCCGGATGCCGTTGTCACTGCAGCGCCTGCCGCCACCGCAGCGCCAGCCAAAGCTGCGGTCAAGCCTGCGCCGGCACCTGCCGCCAAGGCCGCTGCTCCTGCCGCCGCGCCCGCCCCGGCGGCAAAGGCTGCGGCAGCGGCGCCTGCGCGCCAGGCCGCACCGGCTGCCGAGAAGCACCCGGCCAGCGAAACCGAGACCACCGTACGGGTCGATACCGCACGTCTCGACGAGATCATGAACATGGTCGGCGAGCTGGTGCTGGTGCGTAACCGCCTGGTGCGCCTGGGCCTGAACAGTGGCGATGAGGCCATGTCCAAGGCTGTGTCGAACCTCGACGTGGTGACGGCCGACCTGCAGACCGCGGTGATGAAAACCCGCATGCAGCCGATCAAGAAGGTCTTCGGGCGCTTCCCGCGCCTGGTTCGCGACCTGGCCCGGCAGCTGAAGAAAGAAATCAACCTGGAACTGGTCGGTGAAGAGACCGACCTCGACAAGAACCTGGTCGAAGCCCTGGCCGACCCGCTGGTGCACTTGGTGCGCAACGCCGTCGACCATGGTGTCGAGACCCCGGAAGAGCGCGAGGCCTCGGGCAAGTCCCGTGGCGGCAAGGTGGTGCTCTCGGCCGAACAGGAAGGCGACCATATCCTGCTGTCGATCTCCGATGACGGCAAGGGCATGGACGCCGACGTGTTGCGCGCCATCGCGGTCAAGCGCGGAGTGATGGACAAGGACGCGGCCGATCGCCTGAGCGAGACCGAGTGCTACAACCTGATCTTCGCCCCGGGCTTCTCGACCAAGACCGAGATTTCCGATGTGTCCGGGCGTGGCGTGGGTATGGACGTGGTGAAAACCAAGATTTCCCAGCTCAACGGCTCGATCAACATCTACTCGACCAAGGGCCTGGGCTCGAAGATCGTCATCAAGGTGCCACTGACCCTGGCGATCATGCCGACCCTGATGGTCATGCTTGGCAACCAGGCGTTCGCCTTCCCGCTGGTCAACGTCAACGAGATTTTCCACCTCGACCTGTCGCGCACCAACGTGGTCGACGGCCAGGAAGTGGTGATCGTGCGTGACAAGGCCTTGCCGCTGTTCTACCTCAAGCGCTGGCTGGTCAGCTCCGCCGCTCATGAAGAGCAGCGCGAAGGCCATGTGGTGATCCTTTCGGTCGGTACCCAGCGGATCGGCTTCGTCGTCGATCAACTGGTAGGCCAGGAAGAAGTGGTCATCAAGCCGCTGGGCAAGATGCTCCAGGGCACCCCGGGCATGTCGGGCGCCACCATCACCGGTGACGGGCGCATTGCGCTGATCCTCGACGTACCGAGCATGCTCAAGCGTTACGCCGCCCGGCGTATTTGATTCTGGTGGCGCGGCGTTACGCCGCGCCCCCTAATGGAGTGTTTATGGCAGTCAAGGTCCTGGTGGTGGATGATTCCGGTTTCTTCCGCCGCCGTGTCTCGGAAATTCTTTCAGCGGACCCGACTATCCAGGTCGTCGGTACCGCGACCAACGGCAAGGAAGCGATCGACCAAGCGCTGTCGCTCAAGCCCGATGTCATCACCATGGACTACGAAATGCCCATGATGGATGGCATCACCGCCGTGCGTCACATCATGCAGCGTTGCCCGACCCCGGTGCTGATGTTCTCCTCGCTGACTCACGAAGGCGCGCGCGTCACCCTCGATGCCCTGGATGCCGGTGCGGTCGATTACCTGCCGAAGAACTTCGAAGACATCTCGCGCAACCCGGAGAAGGTCAAGCAGTTGCTGTGCGAAAAGGTCCATACCATTTCCCGTAGCAACCGTCGTTTCAGTGCCTACGCAAGCCCGGCGCCAACCCCGGCTCCGGCGCCGGCCGCGCAGCCAAGCGTCAGCAGCCTGGGCAGCACGCCCGCGCCGCGCGCCGCAGCCCCGGTACGTACCAGCGCAGCGGCAGCCAGCACGTCGCCTGCGCCCAAGCGCAAGCCGTACAAGCTGGTCGCCATCGGCACTTCCACCGGCGGCCCGGTTGCCCTGCAGCGGGTCCTGACCCAGTTGCCGGCCAGCTTTCCGGCGCCGATCGTGCTGATCCAGCACATGCCGGCGGCGTTCACCAAGGCTTTTGCCGAGCGCCTCGACAAACTGTGCAAGATCAGCGTCAAGGAAGCCGAAGACGGCGACATGCTGCGCCCGGGCCTGGCCCTGCTGGCCCCTGGCGGCAAGCAGATGATGGTCGACGGCCGCGGCACGGTGAAGATCCTGCCGGGCGATGAGCGCCTGAACTACAAGCCGTGCGTGGACATCACTTTCGGCTCGGCGGCCAAGTCCTATGGCGACAAGGTGCTCTCGGTGGTGCTCACCGGCATGGGCGCCGACGGTCGGGAAGGCGCACGCCTGCTCAAGCAGGGCGGCAGCACGGTGTGGGCCCAGGATGAAGCCAGCTGCGTGATCTACGGCATGCCCATGGCCATCGTCAAAGCCAACCTGGCCGACGCCGTCTACGGCCTGGACGAGATCGGCAAGCACCTGGTCGAGGCCTGCGTCTGATGGATGTCTTGAGCCTTATCGGGATCATCCTGGCGTTTGTCGCCATCGTCGGCGGCAACTACCTCGAGGGCGGTCACCTGTCGGCGCTGCTCAATGGCCCGGCGGCGCTGATCGTAATTGGCGGTACCCTGGCGGCAGCTTTGCTGCAGTCGCCCATGAGCGCCTTCAAGCGCGCGCTGCAGATCGTGCGCTGGATCCTCTTCCCGCCACGGATCGACCTGGCCGGCGGTATCGACCGGGTAGTCAACTGGTCGCTGACCGCGCGCAAGGAAGGCCTGCTGGGCCTTGAAGGGGTCGCCGATGCCGAGCCGGACCCGTATGCGCGCAAAGGCCTGCAGTTGCTGGTCGACGGCGCCGAACCCGAAGCCATCCGCAGCATCCTCGAGGTGGATTTCTACACCCAGGAAAGCCGTGATGTGCAGGCCGCCAAGGTGTTCGAGAGCATGGGCGGCTATGCGCCGACCATCGGTATCATCGGTGCGGTGATGGGCCTGATCCATGTGATGGGCAACCTGGCCGATCCGTCGCAATTGGGTAGCGGCATTGCCGTGGCGTTCGTCGCCACGATCTATGGCGTGGCCAGTGCCAACCTGATCCTGCTGCCGATCGCCAACAAGCTCAAAGCCCTGGCCCTGCGTCAATCGCGCTACCGGGAAATGCTCCTGGAAGGTTTGCTGTCGATCGCCGAGGGCGAAAACCCGCGCTCGATCGAGCTGAAGCTTCAGGGCTTCATGGAGTAACACATGGCGCGCCGTCGACAACCCGAAGAGCATGAAAACCACGAACGCTGGCTGGTGTCCTACGCCGACTTCATCACCTTGCTGTTCGCCTTCTTCGTGGTCATGTATTCGATCTCCTCGATCAACGAGGGCAAGTACAAGGTCATTTCCCAGGCCCTGATCGGCGTGTTCAACGACCCCGAGCGGAGCATGAAGCCGATCCCCATCGGCGACGAGCGCCCGCTCAGCGTCAAGCCGGCCGAGCCGTTGATCAAGGACAGTGAACAGGTCGACGCAGGCCTGGCACAAACCAGCAGCGACCCGTTGAAGACCATCACCGATGACGTACGCGACGCCTTCGGCGACCTGATCAAGTCCGACCAGATGACCGTGCGCGGCAACGAGCTGTGGGTCGAGATCGAACTCAATTCCTCGCTGTTGTTCGGCAGCGGCGACGCCATGCCTAGCGATGTGGCGTTCAACATCATCGAGAAGGTGGCCAATATCCTCAGGCCGTTCGCCAACCCGGTGCATGTCGAAGGCTTTACCGATGACCTGCCGATCCGCACGGCGCAGTACCCGACCAACTGGGAGCTGTCGTCGGCGCGGGCGGCGAGCATCGTCCGCCTGTTGGCGATGGAAGGAGTGAATCCGGCGCGCATGGCCTCGGTCGGCTATGGCGAGTTTCAGCCGATCGCCGGCAATGACACCGCTGAAGGTCGCGCGCGCAACCGACGGGTGGTGCTGGTGATCTCGCGCAACCTGGAAGTACGCCGCAGCCTGACCGGTACTGGCAGCGCCAATGCCACTCCGGATGCGGCCATGAAGCGGGCTGGCACACAAACTGCACCGGCTGCGGTAGCACCGACGGTGGGCGACAAACGCGTCAATTCCCCGTCACCGACCCTATAACCGATCCCGGCAGGGCAGGCTGCCGTACCGGGAGGAAGCAACGCAATGAGAGTCTGGGCAGTAGCCAATCAAAAAGGTGGAGTCGGCAAGACCACCACGTCCATCGCCCTGGCCGGCCTGCTGGCCGAGGCGGGCAAGCGCGTGGTTGTCGTCGACCTCGACCCGCACGGGTCGATGACCAGCTATTTCGGGCATAACCCCGATGCGCTGGAGCACAGCTGCTACGACCTGTTCCTGCACAAGGGCACGGTGCCCGAAGGCTTGCCCGGGCAGTTGCTGCTGCCGACCAGCGACGAGAAGATCTCGCTGTTGCCCTCGAGTACCGCCCTGGCCGTGCTCGAGCGCCAGTCGCCGGGCCAGAGTGGCCTGGGCCTGGTGATCGCCAAGTCTCTGGCGCAGCTGTGGCAGGATTTCGACTACGCCATCATCGACAGCCCGCCGTTGCTCGGCGTGCTGATGGTCAATGCCCTGGCGGCCAGCCAGCAGCTGGTGATCCCGGTGCAGACCGAGTACCTGGCGGTCAAGGGCCTGGAGCGCATGGTCAGCACCCTGGCGATGGTCAACCGCTCGCGCAAGCAGGCCTTGCCCTATCACATCGTGCCGACCCTGTTCGACCGCCGCACCCAGGCCTCCATGGGCACCTTGCGGGTGCTGCGCGACGCTTACCCCGAACATATCTGGCAAGGCTATATCCCGGTCGACACGCGCCTGCGTGATGCCAGCCGGGCCGGGCAGACGCCCTCGCAATTCGACGGCAAGAGCCGCGGCGTGGTGGCTTACCGGGCCTTGCTCAAGCACCTGCTGACGCAGAACCTTGCCTTGCAGGTGGCCTGATGAATCGCCCTCAACAGCTTGCCAGCCGGCCACAAATGGCCCTGCAGAGCTACCTCGATGGCTTGCTGCAGGAGGCCACCGAAGAACTCGATGAGGCAGTGCCGGTATCGGTCGAGCCGGACGAGTTCCAGGCGGCGGTACGTGAAGAGCAGGCCCGTGATGCCCAGGTCGCAGCCCAGGCGGTCGTGACGCCTGCGCCACTGCCGTTTGCCGAGCCGCCACGGTCGGTGTTGCCGCTGACCTTGCCGCCGGTGGTCGAGCCCGTGGTCGAAGTGCCTGAGCCTGAGCCTGAGCCTGCGGTCGAGGTCGCCCAGGTTGCGCCGATCGAGCCACTGGTGGATGTGCACCTGCCGCCGGCACCGAATCAACCGGTACCGCCGGCCACGATCGACGGCCGTCCGGCCTGGGCCGCCGAGCCGTTCGAATGCCTGTTGTTCGACGTCGCGGGGCTGACCCTGGCGGTACCGCTGGTGTGCCTTGGCTCGATCTACTCGTTGGCGGGCCACGAATTGACACCGTTGTTCGGCCAGCCTGACTGGTTCCTCGGCATCCTGCCGAGCCAGAGCGGCAACCTCAAGGTCCTGGACACCGCCCGCTGGGTCATGCCCGATCGTTACCGGGATGATTTTCGCCAGGGCTTGCAGTACGTGATTTCGGTCCAGGGCTACGAATGGGGCCTGGCGGTACATCAGGTCAGCCGTTCGCTGCGCCTGGACCCCAACGAAATCAAATGGCGCAGCCAGCGTGGCCAACGGCCTTGGCTGGCTGGCACCGTTATCGAACACATGTGCGCGTTGCTCGACGTCGCCGAACTGGCCGAGTTGATCGCCAGCGGTGCGGTCAAGCAGCTGCACAGCACCCATAAATAATCGGCCGCATCTGCCGCGACCGCACTGAGCACTCCGCCGATGGCGGATTTTGAGGGATAGGGGAATGAAAAAATCGTCTGCACAAGGTTCCGAAGATCCGATCCTGCAGTGGGTGACCTTCAAGCTGGACAACGAGTCCTACGGCATCAACGTGATGCAGGTGCAGGAAGTCCTGCGCTACACCGAGATCGCCCCGGTCCCGGGTGCCCCGAGCTACGTGCTGGGCATCATCAACCTGCGCGGTAACGTGGTCACCGTGATTGACACCCGCCAGCGCTTCGGCCTGCTGTCGAGCGAGATCACCGACAATACCCGTATTGTCATCATCGAGGCCGACAAGCAAGTGGTCGGCATCCTGGTCGACAGCGTCGCTGAAGTGGTTTACCTGCGTCAGTCGGAAATCGAGACCGCGCCGAATGTCGGCAACGAGGAATCGGCCAAGTTCATCCAGGGCGTGTGCAACAAGAACAACGAACTGCTGATCCTGGTCGAGCTGGACAAGATGATGACCGAGGAAGAGTGGTCCGAGCTGGAGAACATCTGAGTTGATCCTCGAGGTTGCAGTCATATTTCTGGCGCTGCTGTGGGCGGTCAGCCTGTGGTTCTTCCTGAACTACAGCAAGCGCCAGCGTGAGCTGGCCGCGCAACAGGCCCAGGGCGATGCTGTGCGTGACCAGCGCATCAAGGACCTGGGCAAACGCCTGGACGACTACCAGAACGGCAGCGTGCGCATGGGTGAAGCCCTGCACGAGCTGCGGGCGGTGGTTGCGCCCTTGCCGGACAAGCTCCTGCAACTGGAACAGCGTGACCCCAACAGCCTGTCGTTCGCGCAAGCGGCGCGGCTGGTGGGCATGGGTGCCAGCGTTGATGAACTGACCCAGTCCTGCGGTTTGACCCAGGCTGAGGCGGAGTTGATGAGCAAGTTGCACCGCAGCTGAAATCAATCGCGGCCTGTGGGAGCCGGCCTTGCCGGCGATCGACCGCGCAGCGGTCGTGATCCAGTCACTGCCTGGTGTGCTGGCTATACCGGCCTCATCGCTGGCAAGCCAGCTCCCACAGGTTTTGCACAATCCCTTCAAGTCTTCCCATACAAGCGGGCTTGCCCCGCGATGCTTTCAGGTACCCGGCAATCTCAGATCGGTGGGGGTGATATCGCGCTCCTGCGGCCCTTCATCGACAAACCCCACCGGCACCTTGCCCTTGAGCTGCCAGGCAAAGGCGATGATTTCGGCGATGGTCAGGTACAGGGCCTCGGGAATCTGATCGCCCAGTTCCATGCGCGCCAGCAGGCGCACCAGTTCGGCATTTTCATAGATCGGCACTTCGTGCTCGCGGGCAATCGCCAGGATTGCCTCGGCCAGCTCGTCGTCGCCCTTGGCGCTAAGGGTCGGGGCCTGCTGGCCGTCGTAGGTCAGGGCAATGGCCTGGCGTGGAGTCTTATCAATCATGCCTGTTCATCCACCCATCTTTGTTCCAGGTGCGTGCGCGGCCCCTGGGGCGGTGTGCCGTGATGGCAGTGCAGTTCGGTGACGTTCAGGCCCCGCGCCAGCAGGCGTTCGCGCAGGTGGCCGAGCTGGCTTTCGATCAATTGTGCGGTGCTCGGCAGTTCGGCCCAGAGCTGGCTGGACAGGCTGCCCTGGCTGATCTGCGCCTGTACCTGCAGCGGCCCCAGCGGATGCAGGTCGAAGGACAGCTCGATGCGCCAGAGCATTTCCAGCGGGTCGCGGCGTTCGCGCTCCGGGTCGCCTTGCTGCTCGGGGGTTTCTTCGCGCTGCAGTTTCATCTGTAGCGGCATGAAGTCCTGGCCGGTGCGCAGCGGGATCTCCAGTTGCCAGGTGGTCTGCAGGTTGCCATCGGCGGTGGTGCCGGTCTGTTCCAGGCTTGCCAGCTGATGGCTTTGCAGGCGCGATATGGCCGCAGCGGCCAGGCGCAGCAAATGCTCAAGGTCACCTTCGCCGTCCTGGCTCTGCAACAAGCGCGAGGGCAGGGGAAAGCCACCGGGATGTGGCCGCGGGCTGACCTGGCCGAGCATGCCCAGGGCATTGCGGACCATGCCGGGCATGACCTGGGCCAGGGTGCTGGCGGCGGCAGCCGGGTTGAACGTGGCGTTGCCGGGTAGCCCCGGCAGCAGTTGCGCCACCAGGCGCACCACTTGGGCTTTAAGGTCGGGTGCAAGCGCAACGGGCAGCCCGGCCAGCAGCTTGGCCTCAAGAAACACGCCGCTGTTGCTCAAGGCCTGTGCCAGGCCCTTGGGGTCGCTGAGCTGGCGGATGTCCGGCAGGCTGGCCAGCAGCTTGTCTACCGTGGCGCGCACTTCGCCCGTTTGGCTATTGTCGTTGCGCAATTGTTGCAGGGTCGCGAGCAAGCCTTGCAGGGACGCCTGGCGGCTCTGCTGGGTGCTTAGCTGCTGGGTAATCGCCAGTTGCTCCTGGCGCCCGCTGAGCGGTACGAAGCTCAGCGATTGATCACTTTGCACCCGAGCGCTGAGCAGGCTGCCCACCGGCAGCGGGCGCGGGCTGTCGATGGCCAGGGTGGCGCCGGCCTGAGGGCCGCCGAGCAAGGTCACCAGCGAGCGGAACTGGGCCAGTTGACCAGGGTTCTGAGGGAGCGCCTGGCTGGTCACGACCTTGCCTTGCAGCAGGGTGCCAACAGGCAGTTCGCGGGTGTCGATGCGGGTCAGGGTGGCCACGCTGCTGGCGATGGCCTGCTGCACGGTGATGGTCAGGTTGGCGCTGCTGCTCTGGCTCACCGCCAGTTGGCTGCCCTGGGCCAGGGGCAGGGTGCTGCTGGCCTGGATGTTGGTCTGCTTGCCGTTGTCCTGGGTCAGCTTGAGCAGCATCTGGAAGTCCTGGCCGACCTGGCGCAGGGCCAATACCTCGGCCTTGGCGGTTTCGCCCGGGGCCAGCAAGGCCTGTTGCGGTTGCAGCAGGCGCAGCAGCTCACCGGTCATCGCCGAGCGCAGCTGCGGGTTGGCCGGAATCTGTGCAGCAAGGTTGTTGATTTCGCCTGTCATCCGCTCGCAACCTGTTGAAATAGCCCTCTTTGCAGTAGGACATCACATGTATAATGCCGCCCGATCTTTGGCGATCAGCGCGGCCGGGCCACATCGTCGTTGCCAGTATAACGGCAAGGCCGGGACCGACTTGAGACAGGCATCCCAAGCATAAGGCGAAACCGTGACCCCTCATCTCCAAGCCGTGGGCCTGGCCTGCGAGCGCGACTGGCGAATGCTCTTCGAAAACCTCGAATTGCACCTGGGCGCAGGCGACATGCTGCAGATCAGCGGCCCCAACGGCAGCGGCAAAACCAGCCTGCTGCGCTTGATGGCCGGCCTCATGAGCCCGACCGCCGGGCAGATTCTCCTCAGCGGCAAGCCTTTGGCTGAACAACGCAACGAACTGGCGCGCATCCTCTTGTGGATCGGCCACGCGGCCGGCATCAAGGATGTCCTCAGCCCCGAAGAGAACCTCGCCTGGCTCTGCGCCCTGCATCGCCCGGCCGCGCCGGCGGCAATCCGCACGGCCCTGGAAGCGGTCGGCCTGCGCGGTTTCGAAGACGTCCCCTGCCATACCCTGTCGGCCGGCCAGCAACGCCGCGTGGCCCTGGCCCGACTGTACCTGGACAGCCCGCCGCTGTGGATTCTCGACGAACCCTTCACTGCCCTCGACAAGCAGGGCGTGGCCCAGCTCGAAGCGCACCTGGCCGCCCATTGCGAGCAGGGCGGCATGGTTGTGCTGACCACCCACCACACGCTGGAACGCAAGCCGTCCGGTTACCGTGAACTGAACCTGGGGCAGTGGGCCGCATGAGTGTGTTTGTACTGTTGTTGCGTCGTGAAGCGCGTCTGCTGTGCCGACGTCCGGCAGAGCTTGCCAATCCGTTGGTGTTCTTCGCCATCGTCGTCGCCCTGTTCCCGTTGGCGGTCGGTCCGGAGACTCAATTGTTGCAAACCTTGTCTCCGGGACTGGTCTGGGTCGCCGCGCTTTTATCGGTTCTGCTCTCGCTGGACGGGCTTTTCCGCAGTGATTTCGAGGATGGGTCGCTGGAGCAGTGGGTCCTTTCGTCGCACCCCCTGCCTCTTCTGGTGCTGGCAAAAGTACTGGCACACTGGGCCTTTTCCGGCCTGGCACTGGTATTGTTGGCACCCTTGCTGGCACTGATGCTAGGTTTGCCTGCGGCGTGCCTGCCGGTACTGCTGGCATCGCTTTTGCTCGGTACCCCGGTACTGAGCCTGTTGGGCGCTGTGGGTGCAGCCCTGACAGTCGGCTTGAAACGTGGCGGCCTGCTGCTGGCGCTACTTATTTTGCCGTTATATATCCCGGTATTGATCCTGGGCAGTGGCGCCTTGCAGGCGGCATTGCAAGCTATGCCGGCAACCGGTTATCTGCTCTGGCTTGGCAGCCTGACCGCCCTGGCAGTAACTCTGGCACCCTTTGCAATAGCGGCTGGCCTGAAGATCAGCGTCGGCGAATAATGAGGTCTGGGCCCTGCCCAGCAAAGACCCTGGATGTACCGTGATGAAAAGCAGCGCAATCAGCTGGACGTGGTTTCACAAACTGGGTTCACCCAAATGGTTCTATTCCATCAGCGGGCGGATGCTGCCGTGGCTGGCTATTGCCGCCATCCTGCTGATCGGCATCGGCGTGGTCTGGGGCCTGGCCTTCGCGCCCCAGGACTACCAGCAAGGTAACAGCTTCAGGATCATCTACATCCACGTGCCGGCGGCGATGCTCGCCCAGTCCTGCTATGTGATGCTGGCGGTCGCCGGAGTGGTGGGCCTGGTGTGGAAGATGAAAATCGCCGACGTCGCCCTGCAGTGCGCGGCGCCCATCGGTGCCTGGATGACCGCCGTGGCGCTGGTCACCGGCGCCATCTGGGGCAAGCCGACCTGGGGCAGCTGGTGGGTCTGGGATGCACGACTGACGTCGATGCTGATCCTGCTTTTTCTGTACTTCGGTCTCATTGCCCTGAGCCATGCAATCAGCAATCGTGAGAGCGCGGCCAAGGCCTGCGCGGTGCTGGCCATCGTCGGGGTGATCAACATCCCGATCATCAAGTATTCGGTGGAGTGGTGGAACACCCTGCACCAGGGCGCCACCTTCACCCTCACCGAAAAACCGGCGATGCCTGCCGAGATGTGGCTGCCGCTGCTGCTGACGGTACTGGGCTTCTACTGCTTCTTCGGCGCCGTGCTGTTGCTGCGCATGCGCCTTGAAGTGCTCAAGCGCGAGGCGCGCGCCAGCTGGGTCAAGGAGGAGGTATTGAACAGCCTGGGTCGGGAGATGGCACGATGAGCTTTACCTCCTTCAGTGATTTTCTCGCCATGGGCCATCACGGCCTGTACGTCTGGTCGGCCTACGGCATCTGCCTGCTGGTGCTGGCCTTCAACGTCGCCGCGCCCGTGCGCGCCAAGCGCCGTTACCTGCAAGAACAGGCGCGCCGTCTGCGCCGGGAGAACAAACCGTGAATCCGCAGCGTAAAAAGCGTCTGTTCATCATCCTCGGCCTGCTGGCCGGGATTGGCATCGCCGTGGGCCTGGCCCTGAGCGCCCTGCAGCAGAACATCAACCTGTTCTATACCCCGACCCAGATCGCCAATGGCGAAGCGCCGCTGGACACCCGCATCCGCGCTGGCGGCATGGTCGAGAAAGGCTCGCTGCAACGCTCCGGTGACTCGCTGGACGTGCGCTTTGTGGTCACCGACTTCAGCAAGTCGGTGCCTATCACCTACCGCGGCATCCTCCCGGACCTGTTCCGCGAAGGGCAGGGTATCGTCGCCCTGGGCAAGCTCAATGCCGAAGGCGTGGTGGTGGCCGATGAAGTGCTGGCCAAGCACGACGAGAAATACATGCCGCCGGAAGTCACCAAAGCCCTCAAGGAAAGCGGCCAGGCCGCCACCGATGCTGGAGCCAAGCCATGAATGCGGCACTGATCATTCCTGAACTGGGCCAGCTGGCGATGATCCTGGCGATCTGTTTCGCTTGCGTCCAGGCCACCATCCCGCTGCTCGGCGCCTGGCGCGGCGACAGCCTGTGGATGAGCCTGGCGCGCCCGGCAGCCTGGGGCCAGTTCGCCTTTTTGGCGTTCGCCTTCGCCTGCCTGACCCACGCCTTCATGACCGACAACTTCTCGGTCGCCTATGTCGCCAACAACTCCAACAGTGCCTTGCCCTGGTACTTCAAGTTCAGCGCCGTGTGGGGCGCCCACGAAGGCTCGCTGCTGCTCTGGGCGATGATCCTCGGCGGCTGGACCTTTGCCGTGTCGATCTTCTCCCGGCAATTGCCGCAGGTGATGCTGGCGCGGGTGCTGGCGGTGATGGGCATGATCAGCGTCGGCTTCCTGTCGTTCCTGATCATCACCTCCAACCCGTTCAAACGCCTGCTGCCGCAGGTGCCAAGCGACGGCGCCGACCTCAACCCGCTGCTCCAGGACATTGGCCTGATCGTCCATCCGCCGATGCTGTACATGGGCTACGTGGGCTTTTCGGTAGCCTTTGCCTTCGCCATTGCCGCCTTGCTCGGCGGCCGCCTGGACGCCGCCTGGGCCCGCTGGTCGCGGCCGTGGACCATCGTCGCCTGGGCCTTCCTGGGTATCGGTATCACCCTCGGTTCCTGGTGGGCTTACTACGAGTTGGGCTGGGGTGGCTGGTGGTTCTGGGACCCGGTCGAAAACGCCTCGTTCATGCCCTGGCTGGTGGGCACCGCGCTGATTCACTCGCTGGCGGTCACCGAGAAGCGCGGCGTGTTCAAAAGCTGGACGGTATTGCTGGCGATCGCCGCGTTCTCCCTGAGCCTGCTGGGGACCTTCCTGGTCCGTTCCGGGGTACTGACCTCGGTGCATGCCTTCGCCTCCGACCCCGAGCGCGGCATCTTCATCCTGATTTTCCTGTTGTTCGTGGTCGGTGGTTCACTGACCCTGTTTGCCCTGCGTGCACCGGTGGTCAAGAGCCAGGTCGGCTTTGCCCTGTGGTCGCGGGAAACCCTGCTGCTGGCCAACAACCTGGTGCTGGTGGTGGCGGCTTCGATGATCCTCCTGGGCACCCTGTACCCGTTGATCCTCGACGCCCTGACCGGCGCCAAGCTGTCGGTCGGCCCGCCGTACTTCGATGCACTGTTCATTCCGTTGATGGCGGTGCTGATGGTGGTGATGGCGGTGGGCGTGATCGTGCGCTGGAAAGACACCCCGAGCCAATGGCTGCTGGGCATGCTCACCCCGGTGCTGATCGCCAGCGCCGTGCTGGCGCCGATCGGCGGCTTTCTGGTCGACGATTTCGACTGGCAGGTGCTGGCCACCTTTGCCCTGGCCGCGTGGGTCATCCTCGCCGGTGCCCGCGACATCCTCGACAAGACCCGCCACAAAGGCCTGTTCAAGGGCCTGCGCGGCCTGAGCCGCAGCTACTGGGGCATGCAGGTGGCGCACCTGGGCCTGGCGGTGTGCGCCCTGGGCGTGGTGCTGTCGAGCAACAACAGCGCCGAACGCGACCTGCGCCTGGCACCGGGCGAGTCGGTGGAACTGGCCGGCTACCAGTTCATTTTCGAAGGCGCCAAGCACTTCGAAGGGCCGAACTTCACTTCCGACAAGGGCACCGTGCGAGTGGTCGAGGATGGCCGCGAGATCAGCGTCCTGCACCCGGAAAAACGCCTGTACACCGTGCAGCAGTCGATGATGACAGAAGCCGGTATCGATGCCGGTTTCACCCGTGACCTCTATGTTGCCCTCGGTGAGCCGCTGGATAACGGCGCCTGGGCGGTGCGGGTGCACGTCAAGCCGTTCGTGCGCTGGATCTGGCTGGGTGGTTTGCTGACCGGCCTGGGCGGCTTGCTGGCAGCACTGGATGGTCGTTATCGCGTCAAGGTGAAAACCCGCGTGCGTGAGGCACTGGGCATGTCTGGAGCAACTGCATGAAGCGTTGGATCATGGTGCTGCCGCTGGCGGTGTTTCTGCTGGTGGCGGTGTTTCTCTATCGCGGCCTGTTCCTCGACCCGAGCGAACTGCCCTCGGCGATGATCGGCAAGCCGTTCCCGGCCTTTGCCCTGGCGTCGGTAGACGGCAAACCGCTGACCGAGGCCGACCTGCTCGGCAAGCCGGCGCTGGTCAACGTCTGGGCCACCTGGTGCCCGTCGTGCAAGATCGAGCATCCGTACCTGAACAAGCTGGCCGAGCAGGGCGTGGTGATCCACGGGGTCAACTACAAGGACGACAACGCCGCCGCACTGAAATGGCTGGCCGAGTTCCACAACCCGTACCAGCTGGATATCCGTGACGAGCAGGGCAGCCTGGGCCTGGACCTGGGGGTGTACGGCGCGCCGGAAACCTTCCTGATCGACGCCAAGGGCATCATCCGCTACAAGCACGTAGGCGTGGTCGACGCCACCGTCTGGCGCGAGCAACTGGCGCCGCAGTACCAGAGCCTGGTCGATGAGGCCAAGCCATGAAGCGCTGGCTGGCAGCCGCCGTACTCGGCCTGAGCCTGGCCGGGGTGACCCAGGCGGCAATCGACACCTACCAGTTTGCCGATGAGGCGGAACGTGAGCGTTATCACGAGTTGACCAAGGAACTGCGCTGCCCCAAGTGCCAGAACCAGGACATCGCCGACTCCAATGCGCCGATCGCCGCCGACCTGCGTCGGGAGATCTTCCGCATGCTCGGCGAAGGCAAGAGCAACCAGCAGATCGTCGATTTCATGGTTGATCGCTACGGTGACTTCGTCCGCTACAAGCCCGCCCTGAGTGCTCGTACCTGGCTGCTGTGGTTCGGCCCGGGCGTGTTGCTGCTGGGCGGCTTTACCGTGCTTGCGCTGATTGTGCGCAAGCGCCGTGGCCAGGCAGCTGCAGGCAGCGCCGACCTTTCCCCCGAGGAGCGTGAGCGCCTCGCCAAATTGCTGGACAAAGAACAGACCCATGACTGATTTCTGGCTTGCTGCAGGCCTGCTGTTGCTGGTGGCCCTGAGCTTTTTGCTGATCCCGGTGTTGCGCAGCCGTCGTGCGCAACAGGAAGAAGACCGCACCGCCCTCAACGTTGCCCTGTACCAGGAACGCGTTGCCGAGCTGGCTGCCCAGCAGGCCGCCGGGGTGCTCGATGCCGAGCAGTTCGGCAAAGGCCGCGATGAGGCCGCGCGCGAGCTGCTGGCCGATACCGAGGGCGTCGAACCGCAGCGCCTGGGTCGCCTGGGCAAACCCTTGCCGCTGCTGGCGGCGGTGCTGGTGCCGTTGATGGGCCTGGGCCTGTACCTGCATTTCGGTGCCAGCGAGCAGGTCGAGCTGACCCAGCAATTTGCCAAGGCGCCGCAGTCCATGGAAGAAATGACCCGCCGCCTGGAGCTGGCGGTGCAGGCCCAGCCGGACTCGGCCGAAGGCCTGTACTTCCTCGGTCGTGCCTACATGGCCCAGGAGCGTCCTGCCGATGCCGCCAAGGTCTTCGAGCGCGCCGTGGCGGTTGCCGGGCGTGAGCCGGAGCTGCTCGGACAGTGGGCCCAGGCGTTGTACTTTGCCAACAACAAGCAGTGGAACGCCCAGACCCAGGCCCTGACCGACGAAGCGCTCAAGGCCGACGCGAACGAAGTCACCAGCCTCGGCCTGCTCGGCATCGCTGCGTTTGAGTCCGAGCACTACCAGCAAGCCATCGACTACTGGAACCGCCTGCTGGTACAACTGCCTGAAGGCGACGCCTCGCGGGCAGCGTTGCAGGGCGGTATCGAACGCGCCAGCGAAAAGCTCAAGGCTGGCGAGGGCAAGGCCGCACCGGCAGTTGCCGAGCAGGGCACGGCACGCCTGAAGGTACGGGTGGAACTGGCAGCGGCGCTCAAGGACAAGGTCAAGCCTGACGACACCGTGTTCATCTTCGCCCGTGCAAGTTCCGGCCCGCCGATGCCGCTGGCGGCCAAGCGGGTTACCGTGGCGCAGCTGCCGATCGAAGTGGAGTTGAGCGACAGCGATGCGATGATGCCGAACATGAAACTGTCGAGCTTCCCTGAAGTCCAACTGGTTGCGCGCATCTCTCGCGCTGGCCAGCCGACCCAGGGCGAATGGGTTGGCAAGGGTGCTCCGCTGGCCAGCAGCACTACCGCCGCGCAACACCTGACCATCGACAGCCCGGACCAGTAAGAGACCGACTATGAACAGCATCGCACGCCTGACCTTTCTCTCCCTGGTTGTGGGCTTGAGTGCATGTACCGTTCATCAGCCCTCCGAACCCACCGCGCCGCCGATCGAGACCCTGCCGCCTGGCCCGAGCACCAAGCCTGCGCCCAAGCCGGGCGCGGTGCCGAGCAAACCGGCCGTCACCCCGGTGCCCAAGCCGGTACAGCGCACCTCACCGAGCTTTGCACCACCGCCCGGTGGTGCCAGCCACTGGGACCCGCGCCTGGGTGTGTACGTGCTCGACGGCAAGCCCAACACCTTCTACCGCCAGCGCACCTACTACCGCTGGAACAACGGCTGGAGCTGGTCGACCAACCTCAACGGTCCCTGGCAGGAAACCGACAGCAGTGGCGTGCCGGGCGGTCTGGGCCGGGCTTTCGCCCAGTAGCCTGAAGTCCGCATAATGCCCCCTCGCGAATAGCCCGGGAGCTTGGCATGACACAGACGGTACTGGTGCTGGTAGAAACGGTCGACGCCTACCTGCCCCTGTTGGAGAGCAACGGTTTTCGCCTGATCCGCGCGCAGACCCCGGCTTTGCGTGCCGAGGCCATTGCCCGTCATGGCAGCGAGATCGATGCGGTACTGACCCGCGGTCCGCTGGGCCTGTACGCCGATGAAATTGCTGCCTTGCCCGCCTTGAAAATCATCTGCGTGATCGGCGCCGGTTACGAGCAGGTCGATCTGGCGGCCGCCGCTGCGCAGGGTATCACCGTGACCAACGGCGCTGGCGCCAATGCCACGGCGGTGGCTGACCATGCCATGGCCTTGCTGTTGGCGGTTGTGCGCGATATTCCCCGTGCCGATGCCTCGACCCGCCGTGGCGAGTGGAACCGGGTGATCAGCCCGTCGGTCAGCGGCAAGCGCCTGGGTATTCTCGGCCTTGGCGCGGTCGGCCTGGCGATTGCCAAGCGTGCGGCGCAGGGCTTCGACATGCAGGTGAGCTATCACAACCGCAACCCGCGTACCGATGTGGTCTATCACTACTGCGACAGCCCCTTGGCATTAGCCCGTGAATCGGATTTTCTGATCGTCGCTACCCCGGGTGGTGCCAATACCCGCCAGCTGATCGACAGGCCGGTGCTTGAAGCCCTGGGTGCAGAGGGTTTTCTGGTCAACATCGCCCGGGCCAGCGTGGTTCGCACCACTGATCTGGTCGAGGCCTTGGCAAACGGGGTGATAGCCGGTGCGGCGCTGGATGTGTTCGATGAAGAACCGGCAGTGCCCGTCACCCTGAAGGCCTTGCCCAATGTGGTGCTGACGCCGCATGTCGCCGGTCAGTCGCCGGAGGCCGCGCGCGACACGGTGCAACTGGTGCTGAAGAACCTGCAGGCATTCTTTGCCGGCGAGCCGGTGCTGACCCCGGTCACCGGCTGACAGCTGCTAGACTTGCCGCCTACCTCTCCCAGCAAGGAGCCTTGACCATGTCCCTGGAAAAACACGGCAGCTGCCTGTGCGGCGCCGTCAAACTCAGCGTCAGCCTGGAGAAAGCCAGCGTCAACGCCTGCCATTGCAGCATGTGCCGGCAGTGGGGCGGCGGGCCGTTCCTGTCGGTGCATTGCGCTGAGCCGGTGCAGTTCACCCGCGGCCAGCCGGTGTTCCATGACTCATCTGACTGGGCCCAGCGCGGTTTCTGTGGCACCTGTGGCACGCACCTGTTGTACCGGCTGAAATCCGGCAATTTCGATGCGGTGTCGGTCGGCGTGCTGGAGGGCGATACCGACTGGATCTTCGATCTGCAGGTGTATGTCGACAAGAAACCGGGCTACTACTGCTTTGCCAACCGGACCGAGGAAATGACCGCCGCGCAGGTCGAAGCGCTGTTCAACTGAGGGTCAGCAGCCAATCCTCGAACACCTGCGCCGCCGGCGAGCGCAGGGCCTGTTTGTCGTGCACCAGGTAGTCGGCCTGGCCGGTGTGCACGACAAACGCCGACACCTGGCGGATCAAGCCGTTGTCGATCCGCTCGCGGGCCATGAACTCCCAGCCCAGCCCCACACCCATCCCCTGCATCACCGCATCGAACACCAGGTTGACCTGGTTGAAGGTCACCGCATTGGCCGGCGCCTGGTAGCGCAAGCCCTGGTGGCCGAACCAGTCCTGCCAGTCCAGGCAGTTCCAGGCCGAGGCGTCCAGTTGGATCAACGGCAATGCCTGCAGCTCGCTCAGTGAATGCACTGCGGGCAGGGCACGTTTGACGCTGGCAATCGGGTAGATGGCCTCATCGAACAACTTGCTGGCCTTGAGTGAACTCCAGTGGCCATGGCCATAGAGGATGCCGAAGTCGTAGTTGCCGATATCGCTCTCGCTGATTTCGTTGCTGGCGTGAATGTTCACCGTCAGCTCCGGGTGCTGCTCGTTGAAGCGCAGCAGGCGCGGGAACAACCAGTACTGGGCCACCGCATGGGTGCAGATGACGCTGACATTACGGCTGCCGTGGCCGCTTTTCAGGCGCAGCACATTGTTCAACAGGCTTTCCAGCATGGGTTCGACAATGGCGTTGAAGCCTTCACCGGCTGTCGTCAGGGCGATACCCCGGGCGCGGCGCTCGAACAGGATCGCGCCGAGGTGCTCTTCCAGCACCTTGATCTGTTTGCTCACTGCGCTCTGGGTCAGGTACAGCTCGCTGGCGGCGCGGGTGAAGCTGCCGGTGCGGACCACCGCTTCGAAGGCAATCAGGGTGTCCAGCGGCGGCAAGTGACGGCTGAAGCGGCTCATGCTTAGGGTCCAGTCTGGGGAATGCCTCAATCATAAGGTCGATGCTTTCGGCATGAAAGGTATTCCCTGTGGGAATGTCTGCATGCCAAATCATCTTTTGTCGGAACGGCGCCCTGGCGTTAGCCTGCGCACTTCTTTGAACAGGAGCAGGCAAGTGAAGCGGGGTGTGGCTTACGCCGGTGTAGCCGGTGCGATGTGGGGGCTGGTGCTGATGGTGCCGCAGCTGTTGCCGGAGTTCAGCCCGGTGCTGCTCAGTTGTGCGCGCTTTGTCCTGTTCGGCCTGGTGACCCTGGTACTGGCGATTCCCATGCGCACGGCCCTGGGCCGCTTGACCCTGAGCGACCTGTGGATGATCGGGCGCCTGGCCCTGATCGGCAATCTGCTGTATTTCATCTGCCTGGTGGCGGCAATCCAGCGCCTGGGCGTGGCGCCGGCGTCGTTGATCGTCGGCGTGCTGCCGTTGACCATCACCCTGTACGGTCGTCACGACAGTGGCGGGGTGACGCTGCGGCAATTACTCCTGCCGCTGGGCCTGATTCTCGCCGGCATGCTGTGCATCAACCTGCAGACTTTTGCGGTCGAACCCGGTGCACTGGCCGACAAGCTTGCCGGTGTGCTCTATGCCCTCGGCGCGCTGGCCTGCTGGACCTGGTACGCGGTGCACAACAGCCGCTACCTCAAGCAGTGTGGGCATTTCGACAGCCACCAGTGGTCGGTGCTCAGCGGGGTGATGACCGGGGTGTTGAGCCTGGTACTGGTGCTGGTGCTTGCCTTGTGGCAGCCAACCCAGTTGCAGGTCGAGGCGGCGCCTGAGCGCTGGACGCTGTTCTGGCTGTACAGCCTGGGTTGCGCGGTGTTCGGCTCGTGGCTGGCGGCGTTGTTGTGGAATGCCGCGTCCAAGCGCATGCCGTTGACCCTGAGCGGCCAGTTGATTGTCTTCGAGACCCTGTTTGCCTTGCTCTATGCCTTCATCTGGCGCCAGAGCGGCCCGAGCCTGCTGGAAGGTCTGGCGATTGTCCTGGTGATCGGCGGTGTGTGCTGGTCGATGCGCCAGCATGAGCCGGGCAGGGTGCCAGCGACAGCCTGAGGTCGGTGTGGGAGCGGGCTTGCCCCGCGATGCCATGATGGTCATGGGCCTTGCAAAACCCCGCCAACCCTGCGAAAACGCTGCCCACTAAAGGCATATCCCGCTTCAACGAGGTCAAGCATGAGCAGCGAACTGCAAATCATCGATATCCAGCCAGGCGATGGCAAGGCCGTGGTCAAGGGCGCGCTGATCACTACCCATTACACCGGCTGGCTCGCCGACGGCAGCGAATTCGATTCTTCCCACAGCCGCGGCAAACCGTTCCAGTGCGTGATCGGCACCGGCCGGGTGATCAAGGGCTGGGACCAGGGCCTGATGGGCATGCAGGTCGGCGGCAAACGCAAGCTGCTGGTGCCGGCGCATCTGGCTTACGGCGAACGCAGCATGGGCAAGATCCCGCCCAATGCCGATCTGACCTTCGAGATCGAACTGCTCGAAGTCCTTACCCGCGACGATTGAGCGCCGTCCGTCTTAATTCAGCAACATCACCACGCTACAGTGGCTCTGGCTCAGGGCCGAGCGCTCAGGGATCGAACCAAAAGGCATTCTTGTACTCTGAAGCATGCCCGATTCCACGGATGGAACATCAGACAGGGATTCCCCCGCGGCTTCGGCCGCGGGGGCACAGGCGGGTCAGCCTCAACCCTTTTTGCTGTGAAGAGCCCTATGAAGTTGCCGTCCCTGTTCAAGCGTCACCGTCACGCTGCGTTGTCCCTTGCCCTGCTTGCCGGAGTCGGCCTGCTGGCCGTCGAGGCGGTGGAAAGCCGCGCCGAACCGATGGACGGTGTACAGACCCTGGTGTTCCTGCGCCACGCCGAAAAGCCCGGTGAAGGCCTTGGGCAACTCAATTGCCAGGGACTCAACCGGGCGCTGGACCTGGCCACGCTGCTGCCAGAGAAATTCGGCAAGGCCGATTATGTGTTTGCCGCCAACCCCTCCCGGCACGTCGAAGAGGGCAGCAAGGACGACGCCTACAGCTATATCCGCCCGTTGATGACCATCAGTCCCAGCGCCATCAAGCTTGGCCTGCCGGTGAACATCGACTTCGGCGCCAATGACACCGGCGAGCTGGCCGACGAGCTGCTGCAGGATAAATACCGCAACGCCACCGTCTATACCGCCTGGTCCCACGGCTACCTGCCGGAACTGATCAACACCGTGGCCGGCAAGGCCCTGGGTGAAAAACGGGTGATCACCGACGATTGGGATGGCGAGGATTTCGACTCGATGTATGTGCTGACCCTCACCTGGCACGATGGCAAGGCCAGCCTGCTCAGCCGCAATTACAAGCAGGGCCTGAACAACGGCGAGCACACCTGCCCGAGCTGATGCTCAGTTCAATGCTTCGAACTGCCCCTTGGCCTCGCGCCATTCAAACACCTTGCCCAGGCAATAGCTGTTGGTTTCCAGCAGCACCTGGGTACTGCCGCCTTCGAGACGTACCTTGACGCTGTCGATACCCTGGCTGTAGCAACCGGGCAGGCCTACGTCGAGGGTTTGCACGCGTTTGCCGCTGGCCTTGTCCATGACCTCGATGGTCTTCACCCGGTCGTGGTCGTCGGCCAGCGGAATCTGGAAATAGAAGCGCTCGGTAGATGCCGCCTGGGGTAACGACGGGGTGCCCGCCGGCCAGACCTGCTGATGACCGAAGTCAGCCACCAGGCGCAACTCCAGGGGTAGCTGCCTGGCATTGGCGTAGGCCGTCCAAGTGCCGAGCATGGGCTTCGAGGCGCCGTTGTCGTCGGGGTTGTAGAACCTCAGGCGAGCCGTGGGCAGACCGCTGCTGTCCAGTTCATCCATGGATAACTGGCGTCCATTGTTGACCGAGCGCTTGAGGCGGATCGGCGTGCGGTAGCGATCATAGAAGTAGAACCCATGCTTGTAGTCATTGGTTTTCTCGATCACCAGGGTGATCGCCTGCTTGCCCAGGGAGCCCTGATAAACAGACTGGTAGGCCTGAGTGCCGAGGCTCAGGCCAAGCAACCCGGCGGCCAGCAGGCATTTGCCCAAGGTGTTCATCGGTTGCGCTCCCTGGCTTGCTGCTCGGTCTTGAGCTCGTAGCGATTGCTCGCCGGTTGGTAGACGTAGTACTGCGGGTCTTGTCCGGCAGCACCGCCGCTGGCCAGCTGCCCGACCGGGGTGGCTTTGAAATCGATCACCCCATCACCGTTGAAGTCGGCAAAGCTCAGGCTGGCGCTGCCCTGGAAGAACAGCGCCAGGTTGTCGATGACCTGCACCGGCTGGCCGCTGGTGCGATCGAGGATAGTGATGCGGTCGACGGTGCCGACATACTCGCCTGCGGTCTTGTGCGCGTGCACGCGAAACAGCCTGCGCCCGTCCAGCGGAAGTTGCAGCAGTTCGCCCTGCCAGGAGGCGTCCCGGCGGTCACTGAAACGCGTAACGCGCTTGAGCTCCAGCGCTTGTCGCTCGCGGTTGCGCAGGTTCACCCGGGTTCCGCGCAGTTCGCGGTCGTGGCTAAAGGCGAAAGGCTGAATCAGCAGCGCGGCGGATGGCAGGTCCGGGTTATCCAGGAGATTGATCAGCAGCGGCAAGCGATGGTCGTAGGGCGTGCGTTCAAGCGGGATCAGCCACTGGCGCTGCGCCTCCAGCCAGTACCCCTCGACGGTCTGGTGCTGGGCGTCGTAGGTCAGGGCGACTTCCACGGCGGTATCGCCCTGGGTGCCTTGGTAGACACTGACGGGAAGGGCCGCTTCAACAGTGGCGCAGGGCAACAGGGTTGCCAGGCTGAGCGAGAGCAGCAGCCTTGGGAGGGGGATCATTTGAGCTGGGCGTCCATGCGAAAAAACAGCGCAAGGCTAGCAAACCTGAGGGGCGGCGGCGACTGGATATGCGTCAACAGTCAGCTCCATTTGAGAGTATTTCTCTTTAACGTCTTTCCGTTGAATCATGTGCAAAATGAGCTGGTAAAATAATACTGTTCAAATATACAGTAGTTTTGTCGCCCACGAAGGGTGACCAACCAACGACCGGGGTTCAAAAACCATGTCTTGATTGAAAACGTCCAAGCAGTAAAAGGATAGAAACATGCCAGGAAGCCTTGTATTACCCCCTATCATCATCACCGGTAGGGAACAGATTTACGGTCCGGGTGGGGGCGGTGGCTACGATCCCAACGCGGACTTGAGCTACAACCTCGCCATTCTTCAGCAGCCGGATGCGCTGCAGTCGCTGACCAAACAGCACTTACGGGGTCGGGTGTATTCCTCGCTGCGTGCGATCGAGAGCAAACTCAAAGCCTTCTTTTCGGCCAAGTTGGCAACAGTTTCGACTGATACCGAAAGCGAGTTGCAGGCAGCCGGTGTGCGCAACGAGGCCACTTACCAGACCTCGGTCGAAACCGAAAACGCCAAGCGCACGGTAGATGGCCTGATTCAAACAAAAAATGCCCTGCTCGGTGCCTATCAGGCCTTGGCGCTGGTTTATTCCGGCAGCGATCCGCTGACGCTTACGGATGCCCAAAAGGCGCAGATCGTAGCTCGGGAAATGGGCTGGAACCTGGGCCAGTACCCGGCGCTGGGCAAAGCTCAGCAAGACAGCTTCGGCGACTCTTACAGTGCCGCCTATCAGGCCAGGATCCTTGCCGAAGCCATCGCCATTCTCAACCGCAAGTCTGCTGCGCTGGCGGCGCGGCTGGCTCAGGTTCAGGCTGCTGAAGCCGAGGCGCGGCGGGTTGCGGCCGAACAGGAGGCGCGTCGTCTGGCCGAAATCAAGCGCCAGGCTGAAGAGCAAGCGCGCCTGGCTGAAGCCAAGCGTCAGGCCGAAGAGCAAGCGCGTCTGGCCGAAGCCAAGCGTAAAGCCGAGGAACAGGCACGTCTGGCGGCCGAGGAGGCGATTCGCGCGGCCAACACCTTCCGGGTGCCGGTTGCCGGAAACAAGGCCCAACTCAGTGCCGTGGCAGGTTCCATTGGCCTCGCCACGGGTTCGAAGTTCACCCTCGATGCCGCCATCCAGGGTGCTATAAAACTGTTGCAAGCTGCAGCCGGTGTTGTGCTCGATCGCGCCACCGGCGTGGGTATCGGTTTGCTGGTTTACTCACCCTCGCTAGGCAACAGTGACCGATTTCCGTCGACCTCGCTGACCGTTCCAGCCAGCAGCCTGGCGCCGAATCTGCCGCAGAACCTGGCGGCGATCGCCGCTGCTGGCGGTACGGTCGACCTGCCGTATCGGGTGGTTGGCAGCCGTACGCAGTACTCGGTGGTCAAGACCGGTTCGGCAGGTGGCCTGTCGCCGAAGGTCAAGGTCAGGATGCTGACGCTCAATCCTGCGCGCAGTGCCTACACGTTCACCAGCGCCGATACGCCGCCAATCACCCTGAGCTTTCCGATCGCATCGCCCGGCAACAGCTCCACGGGTACCCCGGCAAAACCTGTAGACGTTCCAGTTTACAACGGGGTTACCCTGACGCCGGTCCAGGTTGAGGGTGAGGTCTTTCCAGCGCTTAACCCGTTGGATATCCATGACGGCATTTACGTCTTTCCGGCCGACTCGGGATTGGCGCCACTGTATGGTGTGTTCAGCTCGCCTTATGATGGTGCCACCACTGTCGGCGTGCATAGCGGACGAAAGTACAACCCTGCCAAGGCGGGCGGCCCCGTCCGGGAGCTGGATTGGAAGAGCGCATCGGTCACTCAGGCGGGGCTCGCGCAGGTCAAGCTTCACACCGGGCGTTTTGCACCCTCTGATGCCAACAATGTCATGATTGATCGCTTGGAAAAGATCCTGCGCGGCGAGATTCCGGTCACTGATACGGACAAACGCTTTTACACGCATGAAGTCAGGGAACTGGAGCGTTATCGAGCGCTAGGCGTCAAGGACGGTCACGAAGATCGTTCGGTATGGAACGATGCCCATACGGCAACGCTTGAAGATTACAGCATCAATGAACGGACTAATCCGCTGTATACCCAGGAAGCCAAAGAGGCGGGTGACCGGCAGGAATACAGGGAAGCAATGAGGAATTTGAAATGAGCACTATCAAAGACATTATCTTGAATGAGTCGGTAGCGGATGTACTGACGGCATTGATTCCGGGATCTTCGTATCCGCGCATTGACCGGATGTACGTGGATTACAAGTTCGAGGTCATCAAGAGTGGCGAGCTGCAACGTACATTCGAGAAGCTGTTTGCCGATGGCGTATTCGCCACGGATAACAATGGCCACCCTATCAAAGGTCCAAAGTGGGTAGCGCCTGGCTTCGTGACGTCGAAAAAATACGGTCCGGCTTCATGATCTGATGCGCCATCAGAAGCACTCTCGGGGTGCTTCTTTGCTGGTGCAAGGCCCCGCTCAGGCGGGGCCTTTTTCATGCCGGCTCAAACGCCTCTGGTGACCCGCGCAATCTGCTCCCGCGCACGCTCGGCAAAATGCTCCAGCAACTCATCCAGTGTGTGCGGGTGGCTCTCGTTGGCGCGGGTCAGGGCGTAAAGGGTAATAGGCAGGGCAGGATTCAACGGCCGAACCAGCGTTCGCGCCGAATCCTGGGCGGTAAAAGGATCGATCAACGCCAACCCTGCACCGGACTCGACCATGGCCCGGGCCAGGGAATAGGTCTGCACGCGGATGCTGATCCGCGGCGCCGGCTCCAGGTTCTTCAGGTACTGGCCGACCTGGGCGGCCAGCGGGTCACTACTGCTCAGGCCGATCAACGGCGCATCGGCCAGGGACTCGACTGCCAGCGGCACGCCCTGGCGGTCTTCGCTCCAATAGCCTCTGGGCGCCAGTACCACCAGCATTCCATGGGCCAGAGGCTGCACATTCAGGCCGGGGTGTTCGGGATGGCGCAAGGTCAGGGCGACATCGATCTCGCGCATCAACAACTGCTGCACCAGCTCGCGGCTGTGCAAGCTCGACAGTTCGCACTCGGATTGTGGATGGCGCTCGGCCCACTGGCTGATCACCGGGGGGAACAGCGACAGCGCCAACGCCGGCGTTGCCCCCATGCGCAGGGTCATGCCCGGTTGCCGGCGCAGGCTGGCAGCCAGGCGCCGAACCCCCTCTACGCTGTCGCTGACCTTGTCGACTTCGCGCTCCAGCGCCAGGGCCTCGGGGGTGATCTGCAACTTGCCGCGCACCCGCAGGAACAGCGGGAAGCCCAGCTGTGCTTCTGCATGCTGGAGTATCTTCGACACCGCTGGCTGAGTCACGTGCAGCAGTTGCGCGGCGCCGCTGATGGAGCCGGTCTGGCGGATGGCCTGGAACACTTCGATATGACGCAAGCGCATGGGATCGCCCATAACCTTTGTTTATGCTTTACCCATTTTTATTCATTATCGCCAGGCTGTCACCGGGCCTAGTCTGAAGGCCTTCAGATTGGCGGATGAAAAGCACATGGCACAGCGGGTAACGGTCATCGGCGGCGGCGTTATTGGTCTGGCAACGGCGTATGCCCTGGTGCGCGAAGGCTTTGCCGTCGACCTGATCGAGGCGCGGGACAACCTTGCGGGCGGCACCAGCTTTGCCAATGGCGGGCAGCTGTCCTATCGCTATGTCGCGCCGCTGGCCGATGCCGGGGTGCCGCTGCAAGCGCTGGGCTGGCTGCTGCGCAGCGAATCGCCGCTGAAACTGCGCCCCCGCCTGGACCTGGCGCAGTGGCGCTGGATGGGCGCGTTCATGGCCGCCTGCCGCAGTTCGGTCAATCGCGCCAATGCCGCACACCTGCTGCGCCTGGCGCTGCACAGCCAGAGCACCTTGGCGCAATGGCGCGAGGAAGATGGCCTGGACGGCTTTGCCTGGCGGCGCAACGGCAAGCTGGTGACCTTTCGCAACCGCGCAAGCTTCGAGCATGCCCGCCTGCATCTGCTCGACCCGCATGGTCAGCAGGTATTGGATGCGCAGGAGATCAGCGTATTGGAGCCGGCATTGACCCATGCGCCGTTCATTGGCGGGGTGTTCACCGCCGACGAGGAGGTCGCTGATTGTCACCGCTTCTGCCTGGCCCTGGTCGAGCGCCTTCAGGCTTCGGGGCAATGCCGCTTGATGCTCGGCCAGGCGGTGACGCGCATCCACCACAGTGGCGGGGTGGTGCAGGCGCTGGAACTGGGTGAGCAGGTCTTGCCGGTGGAGCGTCTGGTGCTGTGTGCCGGGCACCGCAGTGCCAGCCTCGGCCTGCCCGGGCTGCACCTGCCAATCTATCCCCTCAAGGGCTACAGCCTGACTGCGTCGATCCAGGCCGGGCACCGGGCGCCTGAGGTGAGCATTACCGACTACGACCGCAAGATCGTCTATGCCCGCCTCGAAAACCAGCTACGCATTGCCGCCATGGTCGATATTGTCGGCTTTGATGAATCGCTGGATCCGCCGCGGCTGGCCAGCATGCGTCAGTTGGCTGAGGCGACCTTGCCCGGTGCCGCCGATTATCAGCATGCCCGCGAATGGGCCGGCATGCGCCCGGCAACCCCCAGTGGCGTGCCGTTGCTCGGTGCTACGGCGTATCGCAACCTCTGGCTCAACCTTGGCCACGGTGCTCTGGGCTTCACTCTGGCCTGCGCCAGTGGCCGACTGTTGGCCGAACTGATAGGCGGCCGCGCGCCGTCGATCGACCTGCACGGCCTGACCCCACGGGCGGCCTGACCTGAACAAGAACAACAAACGCAAGGAGTGTCCCGATGTCGATTACCCGTTTGCACCGTCCTGCTCTACTTGCCCTGTCATTGTGTTTTGCATAGCCGATTCTGGCTGAAACGCCGCCGCTCACCGGCAGCCTGAAGAAGATCGCCGAGTCCGGCAGCATCACCCTCGGCTATCGCGACTCGTCCATTCCTTTTTCTTATGTGGGCGATCACAGCGGCAAGCCCATGGGCTACTCGGTCGACCTGGCGGCTGAAATCGTCAAGCACCTGCAGGCTAAGCTGGCAGTGCCACCGCTTAAGGTGCGCTACAACCTGGTGACCTCACAGACGCGTATCCCGCTGGTGCAGAACGGTACGGTCGATCTGGAGTGCGGAACCACCGGGGTTACTGCCGAGCGGCAGAAGCAGGTGGATTTCTCCTATGGCTTTATTTTCGTCAAAGGCCAGCTGCTGACCAAAAAGGACAGCGGCATCCAGGGCCTGGATGACCTCAAGGGCAAGAATGTGGTGAGCACGGCGGGCACCACCAATGAGAAGTACCTGAAGAACTACAACCTGGAGCACCAGTTGGGGGCTTCGGTGATCAGTGCCAAGGACCACGGCGAGGCGTTCATGATGCTGCAGTCCGGGCGCGCTGCGGCGTTCTACATGGACGATGCACTGCTGTACGGCGAGCGGGCCAAGGCGCGCAACCCGCACGACTGGGTGGTGGTGGGCAAGGCGCAATCGAAGGAGATCTACAGCTGCATGGTGCGCAAGGGTGATGACGGCTTGCTGGCGCTGGTCAACGAGGCGCTGGCGGATGTCTATCGCAGCGGGCGCATCGAGGCAATCTACAACCGCTGGTTCCAGCAGCCGATCCCGCCCAATGGCCTGAACCTGGAGTTTCCGATGACCAGTGAACTGAAGGGCCTGATTGCCAGGCCCTCGAGTGAGCCGGTGCAGTAACGCCGCAGCTCTTGCAGGGGACACACAGCGCCACTGTGGGAGCCGGCCTTGCCGGCGATGAGGCCAGTGCGGTCAGCACCCCATCTGCGGCCTGACTTGCGACCGCTGCGCGCTCGATCGCTGGCAAAGCCAGCTCCCACAGTGGCCGCGGATCGTTCAGGCCATCGGTGGCAAGCGCCGTTTCACCGGGGTTTTCTTGACGATTGCGGTGTTGGTCTCGGCATGGCTGTTGAGCTTGTCCAGCACGGTGTCGAGCTCTTCCATCGAGCGTACGTGCAAGCGTGCGATAAAGCAGTCATCGCCGGTGACCTTGTCGCACTCGGTGAACTCGGGGATGGCCATGATCTGCCGTTCAACCTCTTGCAACTGCCCCGGCAACGGCCGCACCCGCACAATGGCCTGCAGCTGGTAACCGAAGCAGCGCGGGTCGATCTCCACCGTGTAGCCCTTGAGCACGCCGCGCTCCTCCAGCCGGCGCAGGCGTTCACTGACGCTGGGCGAAGACAAACCGCTGAGCTGCGCCAGGGCCTTGAGCGAGCGCCGCGAGTCTTCCATCAGTGCCTTGATCAACAGCTGGTCAATGTCGTCGGTCATACGGGCCTCGTTAGGCAAAAATCGAAAACTGCCTTGATAGTAAAGGTAGAGAGTCAGTCTAGCCTGTTTTATCAACTGGAACGGGCCCCGGCACCCTTGCCATAATTTGCCCATCGTCAAGGAGGTGAGTGATGGACAGTTCAATACGCCGTGGGTCGTTCGAAATGGTCGCTGCGATGTTGATTTCCGGGACCATTGGCTGGTTTGTGCTGGTGTCCGGGCAACCGGTGCTGGATGTGGTGTTCTGGCGCTGCGTGTTCGGTGCCGGGACCTTGTTGCTGATCTGCCTGGCCATGGGCTTTCTCAAGCCCAGCCTCCTGACCCTGACCACCTTCGCCTTGGCGGTGCTCAGCGGCGTGGCCATCGTCGGCAATTGGGTGTTGCTGTTCGCGTCTTATTCCCGCGCCTCGATTGCCATCGGTACCGCGGTGTACAACGTCCAACCGTTCATGCTGGTCGGCCTGGCGGCGCTGTTTCTCGGTGAGAAGATCACCGTGCCCAAGCTGTTCTGGCTGGCGGTTTCCTTTGCCGGGATGCTGGCGATCGTCAGTGCCCATGGCAACCAGGGCGGTAGTGGCAACGATTACCTGCTGGGCATCGCCCTGGCCTTGGGCGCGGCGCTTCTCTATGCAGTGGCGGCGTTGATCATCAAGCGCCTGAGCGGCACCCCGCCGCACCTGATCGCCCTGATCCAGGTGTGCACCGGCATTCTCCTGCTGGCGCCCTGGGCCAACACCAGCGGCCTGCCAGGCGATGTCGGCGCGCTCGCCAGCCTGGTGACCCTGGGCATCGTTCACACCGGGGTGATGTACGTGCTGCTGTATGGCGCGATCCAGAAACTGCCGACCGCCTTGACCGGGGCACTGTCGTTCATCTACCCGATCGCGGCGATCTTCGTCGACTGGTTCGCCTTCGGCCATCGGCTTGAACCACTGCAATGGCTGGGCGTGGCCGCGATCCTGCTGGCCGCGGCCGGCATGCAGCAAGGCTGGTGGTTCAAACCCGCGCTGAAGGTCCCGGCGGTCAAGCCAGACTGACCGCCGCACGGTCGATCAGGGCTGCCACTTCGGCGGCCCTGGAGGCCAGTGAGGCGTGGCTGGCGTCCAGCTTGAGCAGCTCCTTGGGTTGCATGCGTTGAGCCATGAGTTGCTGGTTGTCCGGGTGGATCATCCGGTCGTGGGTCGAGAGCTGGTACCAGGTGGGTTTGTGTTTCCACGCAGGGTCGCCGATGGTGTCGCCGAAGGTGCTGGCCAGCGGCGCTTTCTGGGTCACGCTCATGACCAGCCCTTCATCCTTGCCCAGGTCCTGGCAAAAACTCTCATGCATCTTGTCGGGTTTGATCCACAGGTAGCCATCGCCGTCCGGTTGCAGGTTGGCGGCCGCTTCCGGCGGGTGCTGGGCGGTGATGCCGCCGGGGCTCTCGCCGTTATCAGGGGCAAAGGCGGCAATGTAGACCAGGCCCGCGACATTTTTCTGGTTGCCCATCTGGGTAATCACCGCGCCGCCATAGGAATGACCGACCAACAACACCTTGCCGGGTATTGAGGCGACCATCTTGCGCGTGCGTTCGGCGTCGTCGGCAAGCGAGGTCAGGGGCATTTCCACCGCATGCAGGTTGCGGTGGCCCAGGCGTGACAGCTCAAGGATGACCCGGCTCCAGTGGGCGGCGCCGCCCCAGAAACCATGAACCAGGACAATGGATGGGGTGTCGCTCATGGCCGTTCTCCAGCTAAGGGTGGGAAAGCCAGTGTAGACGCTCCTGCCTGATTGCGAGGAGTCCTGCCGCGGGCCACGGCGCCGCGACAGGCCCAGGTCAGTTCAGCCAGGGCAGGGCTGGGCCCTGGGGGACGATACGGGTCGGGTTGATGTGGTCGTGGGAGTAGTAGTAATGCAGCTTGATATGGGCCATGTCGATGGTGCGGTAGATCTCCGGAATCCTTACCAGGCGGCACAGGTACTCATACAGCGCCGGGTATTCGCTCAAGGTCTTGAAGTTGGCCTTGAAGTGCACGTAGTACACCGCTTCATAGCGGATCAGCGTCGGCAGCAGGAACAGGTCGCTCAGGCTCAGCGTGCCACCGACCAGGTAAGGCTGCTTGCGCAGCCGGTTTTCCAGGCTGTCCATGGCCGCGAAGAACTGCGCGTAGGCCTTGTCGTAGCTGTGCTGGTCGGGGGCAAAGCCCATGTGGTAGACCATGCGGTTGATGTTGGTGTGCAGCCAGCTGTTGAGCTCGACGATGTCGCAGCTGGAGCGCTCTGGCACCAGGTCTAGCGGGGTGCGCGCCAGGGGCAGCAGGCGGGTGGCCATCTGCAGGGCCAGCTCGGCCGAATCGTTGTGGGCGATGCAGTCCTTGCGTCGGTCCCAGAGCACCGGCACCGACTGGTTGCCGCTGAAGTCCGGGTGCGAGCGTTGGTACAGGGTCGACAGCAGCGTTACGTCCTTGTGCAGTGGATCCTGGTCGCGTTCATCGAACTCCCAGCCCTTGTCGTAGCGACGCGCCGCCACCGAGGTGACATCCAGCGCATCGCCCAGGCCCAGCAGGCTCTGCACCAGGTGCACGCGGTGCGAGAATGGGCAGGCGTGGGAGATGTACAGGTGATAGCGGTTGGGTTCGGCCACCAGTTCGCTGAGGATCAGCGCTTCACCCAGGGTGTTGTCGTTCGCTTTGGACATGTTACCTCCCTTGCGCGGCAGCCAGGCTCAGGCGCGGGCGTGCGCCCATGGATTCAATGCTGTGCTGGATCTGCCGACGGGCAGCGGCCAGGCCGTTGGCCAGGCTTTCCTCGCCCATGCCCAGGCCTTCGGCGTAGATGAATTCGACGTGCTGCAGGCCGATGAAGCCCAGGGTCTGCGAGAGCCAGCCGGCCAGGCTGTCGCTGCCCTGGCTGTAGACGCCACCGCTGGTGTTGAGCACATGCACCGGTTTGTCGTTGATCAACCCGACCGGGGCGCCATCGACGTAGTTGAAGGTGACGCCGGCGCGTACCAGATAGTCGACCCAGGCATGCAGGATCGACGGTGCGCCGAAGTTGTAGCGGGGCAGGCCGATGACCACGCGGTCGGCTTCCTGCAGTTCTTCGATCAGTTCGTTGGACAGTTTCAGCGCGGCGCTGGCTTCGGCGCTGCTGGCATCGCCACCGTACAGGGCATCCATGGTCACCGCGTTGAGGTGCGGGATCGGCTGGGCGTGCAGGTCGCGCACGACAATCGAGGCTTCTGGAATCACCTCCTTGAGTTCTGCAAGGAAGTTGTCGACCAGTTGCCCGGAAAAACCGCCGTCGGTTTTGATCGAAGAACGAATGACCAATACTTTGTGATTCATGGCTTGAACTCTTGTGATGAGGGAGTCACTAGAGTTTTTAACAATTGGCCGGACAAAAATAGCGCATATATTCAGGTTCAAACTTCAAGGGTCTTCATGTATTTCCCGGCCCCCAACGCAAACAGCCCGGTGGCGCAGGCGAGTGCGCTACCGGGCTGTTTGCCGGGGCTGCGGGAGCAGCCCTTACCACTGGTGTTTGAGGCGAAACTTGGTCAGTTGCGCGCTGGCCACCTGGGTGCGGCTGCCATCGGCATTGAGCCGCCAGGCGTCGGCCTGGGTGAAGATCAGGTTGCGCCCGTCACGGATCACCCGGGCCTTGAACTCCAGCTCGCTGTGCAAGGGGCTGGCCGACATCAGCATGGTATTGAAACTGCTGGTCAGGGCATATTCCTCGGGGCCGAGAATCGGCAGCGTGGCAAGCATGCTGACCACATCGAGCATCGAATAGATCACCCCGCCGTGCAGGGTGTGGCTGAGGTTGTCGATGGCTTCGGTGACCCGCAGGCGGCAGGTGCAGGCGCCAGGCGATTGCTCCAGCAGTTCGAGCCCGCAGTAGCGCTGGTAGGCGTGTTCGAGCAGCGCACTGGAGTGGGCGGCGGCGTGTTTACTGATCTGACTCATGGCTGTGTTCCTTCACAGTTGCCGGGCAATGATTTCCAGCATGATTTCGTGGGTACCGCCGCCGATCGCCAGCAGGCGGGCATCGCGGTGAATGCGTTCGACGCCGTTGGGCGCCATGCAACCGTGGGCGCCCTGCAATTGCACGGCATCGCGGGCGATGGTTTCCAGGGTCTGTACCGCGCTGTTCTTGGCGATTGCCACCTGGTGCGGGCTCAACTGGCCGGCGGCCTGCAAGGTCACGCAGGCCTGCACGTAATGACGGCTGACGCTCAGTTGCGCGTAGTGCTCGCTCAGGCGATGGCGAATCACCGATTTGTCGATCAGGGCCTTGCCGCCGACCTTGCGCTGCCTGCACCAGGCAATGGCTTGCTGCAAGGCGATATCGGCTGAGGTGCTGGCCATTACCGCCAGGTTCAGACGCTCCTGCTGCAGGCTACCCTGCAGCAGACGGCCGACACCGCCGCCCTGGGTCAGGCGTACCACCGGGGTGTTGTCGAAGCTCAGGTCGGCCAGCGGCAGGCAGCGCCAGCCCAGGCATTGGCGCGGCGTATGGCTGATACCGGCGGCCTTGCCGTCGACCAGGAACAAGGCCAGGCCGTCTTCACAGTGGCCGACCAGCAACAGCCAGTCGGCCCGCGCGCCGTTGCAGATGAACGCCTTGTGGCCGCTTAACCGGTAGCCGTCGGCGTGGCGTTCGGCGCGGCAGGTGAGGGCGCGCAGGTCGGAGCCGGCCTGGCTTTCGGTGATCGCCAGGGCGATGCTCTGGCGGCCATCGAGCACCGCCGGGATCAGGTCGGCGGCCAGTTCCGGGGCGCTGGCCTGCAGGGCCTTGAGGCTCACAAGGTGCGAACCCAGGCCCATGGTGATGCCTTGGGCACCGCTGCGGGTCAGTTCCTCGACCAGGATCGCCAGGCGCTGTGGATCGTCCGGCAACACTGCGCTGGTATGGCCCAGGTTGAGCAACCCGGCTTCGCCGGCCAGCTGATTGAGTTGTGGCGGGTAGGCCCCGGACTCTTCCCACTGCGCCACATTGGGGCTGATGTGCTGGCTGACAAAGGCGCGCACGTCGTTGCGATAGGCTTCGCTCATGCTCGTTCCCTCAGAATACGGTGGTATGGGCCAGGTCGTGGAAGCGGTTGACGATCGGCAGGATGCGCGCCGGGGTGACCGCGCTGTCTTCTTCGAAGTAGTACAGGTCGGTCATGTCGCGCATCACTTCCAGCATCACCCGCGAGCGCTCGGCAGCGCGCACTTCGTAGCGCTGCAGGGCGGCATCGAGGCTGTCGTCGCACAGGCCGACCAGGGCCTGGGCGAGCATGAAGCCGTTCTCCAGGCCCAGGGTCAGGCCATAGCCGAGCGTCGGCAGCATGGCGTGGATGCTGTCGCCGAGCATCGCCACCCGGCCGTTGTGCCAGCGCCCGGCGCCGGTCAGGGCCATCATCTTGTGGGTGAGGATCTGCTCGTGCGGGGTCCGCTCGATCATCCGCAGGATGTCCGCGGGCAGGTCGGCGAACAGCTCCAGCAGCCCGTCACGGTCGTGCAACGGCTGGTTGTGGTGCTGGTAAGCGGCGAACCAGTACCGGTACGGCCGGTCGGCGGCCAGCGGGTAGGTGACCACCCGCGAGAAGGCCGAGGTGAAGATCTGGCAGCGGTCGCTGTGCAGCAGCGGCGAGTCGAACTCGACCATGCCGCGGCTGGCCACCAGGCCGGTGTCGTAGGGCTCGAGCCCCGGCTCCAGGCATTGGCGTACGGTCGAGCCGACGCCATCGCTGCCGATCACCAAGTCAAAGTCCTGTTGATGACCATTGCTGAAGTGCACCCGGGCCCGATCGCCGAGGTTCTCGATCCGCTCGCAGCCCATTTCGTAGCGTACCTGCTCGCCACCGAGCTTCTCGCGCAGCAGGCCGAACAGCTCGCTGCGCGGGAACATCACCGCCGGTGCCGGGATCCCCAGCCCGGCCGGACGCACCGGCTGGCTGTGGATCAACTGGCCATCGCGACCATGGGTGTCGAGGTACTCGATGGCTTTGCCGTGCTGCATGAACTCACGATCGTTGAACAGAAAGCGCAACACCTGCACGCCCTGGGGCCAGACGTAGATCCCGGTCCCGGAATCCCGTGGCCCGTGGCTGCGTTCGTAGACCGTGCAGTCCAGGCCGAAGCGCTTGAGCATGAGGGCACAGGCCAGGCCATTGAGGCCCGCGCCAATGATCGCGATCTTCATGCCGCCACCCCTGCATCCAGGGGGTTCCATTGCTGGCTGGTCATGCGGTAGCGACGTTGCAGCAGGCACAGGCTGGTCAGCTCCATCAGCATCGGGTCAAGCAGGCCCTGTTCCTGGGCCGACAGGCTCGGCAGTTGGTTGAGCAGGGCACGCACCTTGGCCGCATCGAAGAACGGCAGGGCGTCCAGGTCGCTGCTGTTGAGGGTGTCCTGGACCAGTTGATACAGGCGTCCTTGCTGCTGCAGGGTGGCCGGCGGCGCGCGGAAGTAGTGCTTCTTGCGCTCGTACAGTGCAGTCGGCAGGTAGGGGCGCATGGCTTCGCGGAAGACGAACTTCTCGGTGGCGCCACGCACCTTCATCCACACTGGCATCTGGCAGGCCAGCTCGACCACGTGGTGGTCCAGCAGCGGTACCCGGCCTTCGATGCTGTTGGCCATCTCCATGCGGTCACCGAGGGTGGTGAGGACGAAGTTGGGCAGGTACGACTTGGCCCACAGGTACATCGAGTTGTGCACCGGATCGCGGCCTTGCAGCTTGCTGTGGTCGAGACGGTCGAAGAACTGGCGGTACGGGTCGATACCGGCGAAGTGATCGCGGAAATCGGCGCGGTACAGGCCTTCCAGGGCTTTGAACCAGCCGGCCTGGTTGTCCAGCCAGGACACGCCGTGCTTGAGCTGATTGACCATCCAGTGGATGTCATGGGGCATGTTGGCGCCGGTGTAGCCCTGTTCGTTGTCCTTGATCCGCTGGCGCAGCAGGCTGATGACTTTCGGGTCCTGCTGCTCGTTGTTGTACAGCAGCATGTCGCGACGAAAATGCGGGTAGCCGGCGAACACTTCATCGGCGCCTTCACCGGTCAGCACGACCTTCATGCCGGCCTTGCGCACTTCGCGGCTGAGGATGTACTTGGCCACGCCGTGGGCGTTGAAGAATGGCGTTTCGTTGTGCCACAGGGCCTGCTCGAAATTGTCCGCCAGGTGGTCCTGGGTGATTTCGATGGTGTGGAAGCGTGCATTGTTGTGCTCGGCAGCCAGGCGCGCGAAGCGGTTCTCGTCGTAGTCGTCCATGTCGGTGAACGACAGGTTGAAGGCATCCAGCGGCTCGCCATGCAGCTTGGTGGCGATCCCGAGCATGGCCGAGGAGTCGATGCCGCCGCTCAGGTAAACGCCCATGGGCACATCGGCACGCAGGCGCAGGCGCACCGATTCCTCGATGGCTTCGCGCACTGCCTGGATCATCCCGGCTTCGTCGGACGGTGCCACTGCGTCGCGGCGGGCAAACTCCATGTCCCAGTAGCGGCCGCTGTGCAAGCCGCCGTGGTCGACCATGATCCAGCAGCCCGGCTGCACACTGCGTACACCCTTGAACAGGGTGTGATCGCGCAGGTAGAAGGCGCGGCTGGCGTAGGCGTTTTCATCCCACTCGGCGCTGACACCGGCCGCCACCAGGGCCTTGATCTCCGAAGCGAAGTACCAGTTGCCCTCATGCTGGGCGTAGAACAGCGGCTTGATCCCCAGGCGGTCACGCACTGCCAGCATCAGGCGGCGCTGACGGTCGAACAGCACCATCGAGAACTCGCCGCGCAGGCGGTTGAGCCCGGCCAGGCCCGAGCGGCGGTACAGGTGCAGGGCGATCTCGCTGTCCGAGGCGGTCTTGAAGGTGGCACCGTCAGCTTCGAGCTCGGCGCGGATGCGTTCGTGGTCGTAGAACTCACCATTGACCACGATCACCAAGTCACCTTCGTCGGCAACGATCGGCTGCATGCCGTTGTCCAGGCCGATGATGCTCAGACGGGTATGGCCGAGCACGGCGTGCTCGCCGGGGTCACGCCAGAGGCTGTGTTCGTCCGGACCGCGGTGATTGATGGCGACCAGGGCATCAAGCACTGCCTGGTCGGGAACATTGTGGCGATTGGACTGATACACACCGATAAAACCACACATGGCAAATTCCTTTTTGAATGAGGTCGGGCGTCGTCATCGGGCGGCGCCGGGTAGCGGGGGCAAACTCACCCGCAACACATCAGGGTTCACTCCACCCAGTCAGGCCGGGTGCGATTGAAAAAAGCGTTGAGTCCGTGCTGGCCTTCTGGCGAAGTGCGCAGGCGGGCGATCAGCCGCAGGTTTTCCGGTTGCTCTTCGAGCAGGCCGTCCTGGCGGCCCAGGCGCAGGAGCATGTGCTTGACCGCGCGGCTGGCCTGGGGGCCGGTCTGCAGCAGCAGTCCCAGCCAACGGTCGCGGCAACTCTCAAGCACCTGCAGCGGCACCTGCTTGTGCACCAGTTGCAGCTGCACCGCGCTGTCGCCGTCGAAAATCTCTGCCGACAGCATGTAGCGCCGCGCCTGGCGCAGGCCCATGGCGCGCACTACGTAGGGGCTGATCATCGCCGGCGCCAGGCCCAGGCGCGCTTCGCTGAAGGAGAATCGCGTCTGTTCGGCTGCCAGCACATAGTCGGCGCAGCACAGCAGGCCCAGGGCACCGCCGAACACCGAACCCTTGGCGACGACGATGACCGGCACCGGGAAGTTGTCCAGTTGCTGCAGGACAGCGGCCAGAAGGCCGGCGTCCTGCAGGTTCTGGGCTTCGCTGAAAGCCAGGCTGCGACGCATCCACTCAAGGTCGGCACCGGTGCAGAAATGCTCGCCGGCGCCGTCCAGCACCAGGGCCCGCAGCCCGGGGCGGCTGGCCAGTTCATCCAGATGCCCGGTCAAGGCCCGCAACAGGCTTTCATTGAGGGCGTTGCCGGCATGGGGACGGTTCAGGGTCAGGCAGGCAACCGTCGGCTGCAGCCAGCTCAGAAGCACTTCGCTCATGGCTTAGCTCGCCATCTGCAGCTGCTGGGCGGTGCTTTCGTACAGACGGCGGTAACCTTCGGCGCCGCAGTAGCGGAAGGCGCCAGTGGTCACGCGCGGGGTGCTGTAGTCGGCGCTGGCCGGCTGGTTGTTGCCGTAGAACCAGTCGCTGTACTGGGCGTGGCTCAGGCGCGTGCGCTGGGCGAGCATGCGCGCATGTTGCTGGCGTCGCGAATGGGCCTGGTAACCCTTGACCACGGTGGCGCTGAAGAACTCGCCGACGCTGCCCGAACCGTAGCTGAACAGGCCGATGTGCTGGCCGCTGAGGTCTTCCTCGGTCTTGTCCAGCAGCGACAGCAGGGCGATGTACAGCGAGGCGGTGTAGCAGTTGCCGATGGCTTTGCCGTATAGCTGGCTGGTGCTGTAGGCCTTGTCGCCGAGGGCCTTGGCGGCTTCCGGCTCGATATTCTCGAACACCGAGAAGGCTTTTTTCGCCATCTTGGTGAACGGCTGGTGGAAGCACAGGTAGCTGATGTCAGTGAGGGCCAGGCCGCCATCGGCACGGTAGTTCTGCCAGGCGTGTTGCAGCGACTCGAGGTAGACATCGATCGACAGTTTGCCGTCCACCAGCGCGGTGCTGCGGTAGTTCGGCCGCCAGAAGTCCATGACGTCCAGGCTGTAGCGGCCCTGGTGCGGATGGATCTCCAGCAGGCGCGGGTTTTCGCTGACGATCATCGCCACGGCGCCGGCGCCCTGGGTGCATTCACCCTCGGAGTTCTGCTCGTAGCGGGCGATGTCGGTGGCGATCACCAGGACTTTTTCCTGTGGGCGCTGGCGGACCAGGGCACAGGCCATCTGCAAGCCGGCAGTGGCGCCGTAGCAGGCCTGCTTGAACTCCACCACCCGGCAGTCGGCACGCAGGCCGAGCAGGCTATGGACGAACAGACCGGCCGATTTCGACTGGTCGATGCCGCTTTCAGTGGCCAGGATCACCGTGGCAATGCTGGCCCGGGTTGCGCTGTCGATCAACGGCAGTGCAGCGTTGGCCGCCAGGGTGACGATGTCTTCGTCAGGGGCGGGGACGGCCATGAATTCCTGGCCAATACCCACCAGGTATTTATTAGGGTCGATATTATGCCGTGCGGCAAGTTCATCGAGTGGAAAGAAGTGCTCCGGTACAAACAGCCCAATATCGTCAATGCCGATTTTCATGTGTATGCCCATTTATTATTCGTTCGAGAAGTTCCAGATACACGCCCGGGTTGTAGTTTTCCGGTGCCGACTTATCCAGTTGCAAGTGGCGGTAGAATTATTGCGGCTGAAGGTTCAATCAGGAAAAGCGAAATATTCAGATAGGATTCATGAGGGGGGTTCATGGGTTGTTGACTGTTGTTTTTTTATGACAGGCAGCCGTTGTTTTACGGCGCTGGTGTCGTATTCATTCAGCTATGCAGGGCTTTGTAACAGGCAGGCTAAAGCCTCGCGCAAGCACGAAGCGAAAAGAACAGGTGAAAGACAAGTATTATTTTATTTTGCCGGTTTGTTCGACAATAACTGTTTATTTAAATAATCAGGCGGCGCCGGGTGGAGGTCGCTTTATTGAATATTTATGCCGGTAGGGGCGGGCGCTGTACACCCGTTGCGCTGTTGCTTTAGTTGTTCGTGCCTGAGTCGCTGAATCCATAGCGTTCTCCCTGAAGGTCGGCGTTTCATCCCTGATTGAACAATCGCTTTGCTATTCAGTTGTCGCATGAAGGCGAAGGCCGGGAAAAGTGAATTAAGTAGCGCTGAACCGGTCACCCGCTTCATGTATCCGCTGCGCCTGTGGTACAAACGCCGGGGTGACGTAGTTGACGTCCCGATGCCGGTCATACAAGGAGGTAGGCATGTTTTCCAAGATCAGTCTCGATCAGTGGCGCGCGTTCGTCTCCACCGTGGAGTGCGGCGGCTTTCAGCAGGCTGGCGAGCACATGTACAAATCCCAGTCGGCGATCAGCCATTCGGTCAATCGCATGGAGATGCTGCTGGGCCAGGAGCTGTTCATCATCGAGGGGCGCAAGGCGGTGCTGACGCCGCTGGGCAAGGCCCTGTTGCCCCAGGCCAAGCACCTGCTGGGGGCGGCGCAGAAGCTCGAGCACCTGGCCAACCAGTATCAGCCGGGACTGTTTACCGAGCATGCGATGGCGGTTGACGTGTTGTTTCCCATCGAATTGCTCCAGCAGGGCTTGCATGAGTTCTCCTCGACCTTCAAGGACCACCGCATCCGTTTGTACGAAACCGCCCTGTCCGGAGCCCGCGAGCTGCTGGAAGACGGCAAGGTCGAATTGGGTATCGCCAGCAGCCTGCCATCCGGTTACCTGCAGGAGTTCCTGCTCAATGTCTCGCTGATCTGCGTGGTGGCCGCCGACCATCCGCTGGCGGCGGTCGAGGGCGAGCTGAGCCTGGATGACATGAAGACTCACCGCCAGGTGGTGATCCGCGATTCGGGTACGCGCAGTTCGCAGAACAGCGGCTGGCTCGGTACCTCGCAGCGCTGGACGGTCAGCAGCCTGGCGGCGGCCAAGACCTTCGTCGAGCGCGGCCTGGGCTTTGCCTGGCTGCCAGAGCACGTAATCGCCGACGAGCTGGCCGACGGCAGCCTGCGCCGAGTGCCGCTGCAGCACCAGCGCGAGCGCGAAGTGCCGATGTACATGGGCTATGCCGAAGAGTTCAAGCACAGCCCGGAGGTGCGGCTGATGGCGCAGATCATTCGTGAGCTGTGCCAGCAGCACAAGGACAGCGCGCAGCGCCTGGTCAGCTGAACCGGCGCCGGCCTGGTTCAGCCCTGGCGGGCCAGGTCGGCGGGCAGGAAATCCTTGTCCGGATCGTAGTCGGGCTTGAGGAACTGGGCCAGGCTCTGCAGGTCGCCGGGGTTGAGGCTGCCGGCCTCAAGCTTGAGGCGCAGGCCATTGAGGATGTAGCCGTAGCGGGCGATGTTGTAGTCGCGCACGGCGTTGTACAGATCCCGCTGGGCATCGAGGATATCGACGATGTTGCGGTTGCCCACCTCGTAACCGGCTTCGGTGGCCTTGAGCGAACCCTGGCTGGAGATGATGGTCTGGCGCCGCGCCCGTACCTGCTCGACATCACTGTTGACCGCACGAAAGGCGTTGCGCGAACGCTCCACCACTTCCCGCTGCAGGCTGGTCTGGTCGTATTCGCTCTGGTCCAGGCGATGGCTGGCCTGGCGCACTCGCGAGCTGGTGCCGCCACCGCTGAAAATCGGCAGCTTGAACTGCACCATCACCGAACTGTCGCGCTGGTTGCCCGCACGCTGGCCAAAGTGGCTGGGGTTGTCCATCAGGTCGCTGTCGCCTTCGGCATAGCCCAGCGCCAGGTTTAGGGTCGGCAGGTGTTCGGCCTTGCTGCTGCGCAGGGTCTGTTCGGCAACCTTCAATTGCGACTGGCTGGCGCGCAGGCGCAGGTTTTGGCTCAGCGCCTGGTCAACCCAGGGCTCGACCTGGTTCGGCACCGGCGCCACCACCGGCAGGCTGTGGCGGATGCCGATCAGCGGCGGCTGCGCCTGCCCGGTCAGGCGCATCAGGGCCTGGTAGGCATCATCGCTGCGGCGCTGGCTGTCGATCAGGTTGGCGTTGGCGCGGTCGAAACTGGCCTGGGCCGAGAGCACGTCGTTCTGGTCGGAGAGGCCGGCATCGAAACTCTGGCGGGTCTGGCGCAACTGGCGCTCGAAGGCGCGCAGTTCGGCCTTGGTCGCGGCCAGGTTGTCCTCGGTCAGCAGGGTGTTGAAGTAGGCCTCGGCGGTGCGCAGGATCAACTGCTGCTGGAATGCCGAGAAATCCAGCTCGGCCTGCTCGCTCTCGGCTTGCGCAGCCTTGAAGGTGAACCAGCGCGAGGCATCGAACAGCGGCTGGTTGAGGGTCAGGCGATAGAGGCTGCCGCTGCGTTCCTCGACATCATGGCGGTCGCTGCGGCGATTGCCGGCGTCAGCTTCCAGGGCCACCTGTGGCAGCAACTCGGCGCGGGCCTGGGGCACGCCCTCCTGGCGCGCCAGGTAGTTCTCCCGGGCGGCGGCCATTTCACTATTGTGTGCCACCACCTGGGTGTACACCGACATCAGGCTGCTGCGGTTAGCCTCTTCGGCCTGGGCCAGCGGCGCCAGGATCAGCAGGGTCAGGATCGACTTTCGAAACATGTGCGGTTCTCTTTTTTTACCAAGCCGGCCCCGCAGCAGCCCTTGGGGGCCACCGGGGAAGGCGGAGGGAAACAGGCGGGCAGGGCGCAGGCCGTGCCCGGTTGAAGTCAGGCCAGGGCGCTCACGTCGGCCAGTTCCTGGTGGCGTGGCGACTGGTTGGCGGCGCGGTGGTCCTTGGCCAGCAAGGAGTACACGGTCGGCAGGATGAACAGGGTGAACAGGGTGCCGATGAGCATCCCGACCACGATCACCAGGCCCAGGCTGAAGCGGCTGTGGGCGCCGGCGCCACTGGCCAGCAGCAGCGGTACCAGGCCGACGACCATGGCCGCGGTGGTCATCAGGATCGGCCGCAGGCGGATCTCTGCGGCGCGTTCGATGGCGCTGCGGCGGTCGAGCTGTTCGGCCTGTTGCAGTTCGTTGGCGAACTCGACCATGAGGATGCCGTGCTTGCTGATCAGGCCGATCAGGGTCACCAGGCCGATCTGCGTGTAGATGTTCACCGTGGCATAGCCCAGGTACAGCGGGATCAGCGCACCGCAGATCGACATCGGCACGCTGATGAGGATCACCAGCGGATCGCGCAGGCTTTCGAACTGCGCGGCCAGCACCAGGTAAATCACCAGGATGGCGAAGATGAAGGTGATCACCAGGGCGCTGCCTTCCTGCACGAACTGGCGGGCGTCGGACAGCCAGTCATGGCTGAAGCCCACCGGCAGGTTGTCGGCCTGGGCGCTGAGGAACTGCACCGCAGCGCCGATGCTCACCCCCGGCGCCGGCACGGCCTGCAGGGTGGCCGAGTTGAGCTGGTTGAACTGGGTCAGCTTGTTGGCCTCGATCGACATGTCGAAACTGACCAGGGTCGACAGCGGGATCTGTGCGCCGTTGGCTGCCTTGACGTATTGCCCGACCAGCATCTCGGCGGACATGCGCTGGTTGCGCAGCACCTGCGGAATCACATCGTAGGAGCGGCCGTTGAGGGCGAAGCGGTTGATGTAGTTCTCGCCCACCAGCACCGCCAGGGCATCGCCGATGGCCTGCATGCTGATGCCCAGGTCGTTGGCCTTGTTGCGGTCGATGGTGATATTGACCAAGGGGCTGTTGAAGTCCAGGTCGCTGTCGACCACGGCAAACAGGCCGCTGGCCATGGCGGCCTGCTTGATCTTCTCCATCGCCTCGAATACCACCCGGTGTTCCTGGGAGCTCTGGATCACCATCTGCACCGGCAGGCCACCGGTGGAGCCTGGCAGCGACGGCAGCTGGAAGGCGAAGATGCTGACACCCTCGATTTCACCGACCGCCTTCTGGATCTCGCCTTGAAGTTCGTCGGCGCTGCGTTCACGCTCTTCCCAGACGCTGAGGTTGGCGCCGCCGAAAGCGGTGCGCGGGCCATCGTTGCCATTGACCACCCAGGTGATGTCGGTTTCCGGAAAGCTGGCGAACAGGCGGTCCATCTTCATGGCATAGACTTCGGTGTAATCGATGTTGGCGTATTGCGGCGCCTTGGCCACGGCCAGCACCTGGGCCTGGTCTTCGACCGGCGCCAGTTCGCGCTGGGCGCCGAGGTACAGGACCGGCAGGCTGATGAACACCGCCGCCGCCACCACCAGGGTCACGCTGCGATGGTGCAGGGAGATGTCCAGCAGGCGCCGGTAGCTATTGCCCAGGCTGTGGAAGAACCGTTCGGCGGCGCGGGCCATCGGCCCTTCGTTGACCTGGCGGCTGAGCAGGAACGAGCTCATCACCGGCGACAGGGTCAGGGCCACCACCCCGGACACCACCACCGCCCCGGCCAGGGTAAAGGCGAACTCCTTGAACAGCGCCCCGGTCAGCCCGCCCATCAGGCCGATCGGTGCATACACCGCCGCCAGGGTCAGGGTCATGGCAATCACCGGCCCGGCGATTTCCCGGGCGCCGACCAGCGCCGCATGCAGCGGCGACTTGCCCGACTCGATATGGCGGTGGACGTTCTCCACCACCACGATCGCATCGTCGACCACCAGGCCGATGGCCAGGACCATGGCCAGCAGGGTCAGCAGGTTGATGCTGAAACCGAACAGGCTCATGATCGCCGCCGCACCGATCAGCGACAGCGGAATGGTCACCAGCGGGATCAGCACGGTGCGCAGCGAACCGAGGAACAGGAAGATCACCACGGCGACGATGATCACCGCTTCGACCAGGGTCTTGAGCACTTCGTCGATCGACGCCTGGATGAAGCGCGCCACCTCGAAGACGATGTTCGCGGTCATGCCCGGCGGCATGTTTTCGCGAACTTGCGGCATCAGGTCCTTGACCCCCTGGACGATGGTCAGCGGGTTGCCGGTAGGGGTCGGGTGCAGGCCGATGAACACGCTCGGTTCACCGTCCATGATGCCGCTGGTGTCAAAGGACGTGGCGCCCAGCTCGGCGGTGCCGATATCGCTGAGGCGGATCAGGGTGTCGCCCTGGGTCTTGACCACCATCTGGCGGAACTGCTCGACGCTGGTCAGGTCGGTGTTGACGTTGATGTTGGCCGAGACGTACTGGCCCTTGGTCTGGCCCGGGGCGGCCTGGAAGTTATTGTTGCGGATCGCTTCGGCGACATCGCTGGCAGAGATGTTGCGCGCCGCCATGCGCGCCGGGTCCAGCCACAGGCGCATGGCCAGTTTCTGCCCGCCGAGGATCTGCGCTTCGGCGACGCCGTCCACCGAGGCGAACAGCGGTTGCACCACCCGCGAGATATAGTCGGTGATGGCCGGCAGGCCGATCTCCTTGCTCGAGAAGCCGACATAGATCACCGCCGTGCCTTCCCCCGAGGACTTGGCAATCACCGAGTCATAGGCGCCTTCGGGCAGGCGGTACTTCACCTGGTTGACCGCGGCCATGATCTCGGTGAGCGCCTTGTTCGAATCGGCGTTGAGCTTGAGGCGGATGCTGATCACGCTCTTGCCCTGGGTCGAGGTCGAACTCAGGTAGTCGACGCCGTCCACCGAGGCGACCGCCTGGGCGATGGGCTGGGTGACGAAGCCCTGCATCAAGGAGGAGCGGGCCCCCGGGTATTCGGTGGTGACGGTGATGGTCGCGCTTTCCAGCTGCGGGTACTGGCGGATCGGCAGGTTCAGCAAGGCCAGCAGGCCGAGCATGACGATCATCGAACAGACGACCAGCGTCAGCACTGGCCGACGGATGAACAGGTCAGTGAATTTCATAGCGGAACAAGTCCCTTTCAAAGGCACGCAAGGCGCAGGTCGGCGTTACAGTTGCTGGGCCACGTCGGGTTTCTTCAGGTCGCTGGCGGCCATGGCATCCTGGGTCAGGCGCACTGGCATGCCGTTGCTCAGGCGGATCTGCCCGGAGACCACCACCCGGTCGTTGGCATTGATCGCATCGAGTACCACCACCCGGTCATTGCGCCGCGCGCCGAGCTTGACGAAGACCTGCTCGACATTCAGCTGGCCGTTGTTCTCGCGCAGGACGAACAGCGAGTTGCCGTAGGCGTTGTAGCTGATCGCGGTTTCCGGAACGCTGAGCACATCGGCCAGGCTCGGCAGCTCGACGCTGACGTTGGCGAACATGCCCGGCTTGAGCAGCAGTTCGGGGTTGTCCAGGGTCGCCTGGACCTGCATCGAACGGGCGCCGGGGTCGATCTGCGGCTCCAGGGTGGTGACCGTGGCCTGGAACGGGCGCTGCGGCCAGGCGTCGACCTTGAGGTTGATCAGTTGCCCGGGTTGCAACTGGGCGGCGGCCTGTTCCGGCAGCGAGAAGTTCACGTACAGGCGCGACAGCTGGGTCAGGGTCACCACGCTGTCGCCGGGGCTGATGTACTGGCCCAGGTCGACCTTGCGGATCCCCAGCACGCCGGCGAACGGCGCGCGGATGGTCTTCTGGTTGATCACCGCCTGGACCCGGGCGATCTCGCCACGGACTTGATCGTAGTTGGCCTGGGCCTGGTCCAGTTGCGACTGGGTCGAGGCCAGCAGCAACACCTTGCGCGTGCGCTCCAGGGCCAGCTTGGCGTTCTTGGCCTGGGCCTGGAGCTTGGCCAGGTCGCCTTGCTCCGGGCCGTCGTTGAGCTTGAGCAGCACCTGGTTGGCGCTGACGGCCTTGCCGGCGGTGAAATTGAGTTCGACGATGCGTCCGCCGACTTCCGGCGATACCTGCACCTGTTGCACCGCGGCCAGGGTGCCGACGCTGGACAGCACCACCGGCATCGGCCCCGACTGCACATTGGCCACGGCCACCGGGGTAGCTGGCGCCGCGGTCGGTGCCGGTGCGCTGGTGTCGCTGACGCCGTTTGGCGACCAGACCATGAAGGCTGCCGCCAATGCCGCGACGGCGCTGCCTGAACCTACCCAGTAGCGCGCTTTCATTGCACCGCTCCTTCTGGCTTGGCCGCCAGTTCCTGACGAATGTTGTTCAGTGACTGGCGCAGTTGCTCAAGCCCCAGGGCGCCTGGGATCAGGTACCGATCGGCAATCACCAGCGACGGCACTGAGCTGATGCCCAGGTGGCGGCCCAGGCGAAGGTCCTGTTCGAGCAGGGCCGGAGCGTCATGCTCGAAGGCGTGCTCGAAGGCCTGCGGGTCAAAGCCGGCTTCGGCGGCAATCGCCAGTACCGTGGCCTTGTCGCCGATGTTGCGGCTTTGCACCAGGTGCGCCAGTTGCAGGCGATCGAACATCTGCTCGTGAGCGGCATTGCCCCCCAGCGCATTGGCGGTCTGGCAGGCGCGGGCGGCGAGCAGGCCGTTGGGGTATTCGAACGGTTGCTGGCGCATGCCTTCGATGTTGATGCGTTTTTCATCCTCGGCGCGGGCGCAGGCTTGCCAGTGGCCGAGGATGGTGTCCTTGGCCTGGGGCATCGAGCCGAAGCGCTCGATCATCGCCTCACGGCTGGTTTGCAGAATGAAACTGCGGTGCTGGATATCCAGGTCGAGTTCGGCTTGCAGCTGCTTGAGCCGCGGGGCGAGGACGAAGCACCAGCCGCAGACGACATCGTGGAAAAATTCGACTTTCAAGGAGGACATGGTAGTGACCCGATAGCAGAGGGGATGGAGGCACTATCCACAGCGGCTGGGGGAGAAAAAAGCGACAAAAGTGCAGCTAATCCTCCCATCCCCTTCATCGATGGCCGAACGGCCTGCCAGCACGGGCCGGGCAAGGTAGAATGGGCGCCTTTAGCCAACTGATTGTGCCCATGACTTCCGTGATCGATACCCTCCAGCAGCACCTGCTCGCCGCCCTTGACCCGGCGCCGGGCGAAACCCGCCGCGTGTTCCATGGCCGCGGGCGCTGCTGGCCGGGGTTGGAGCAGATCACCGTGGACTGGCTGCAGGGTGTGCTGCTGGTGTCGCTGTTTCGCGAGCCGCCCGAAGGCCAGTTGCCGGCGCTGGAGCAGATGCTCCTGGCCCTGGCCGAAGCGCCGTGCTGGAGCGGCCAGGCGATCCTGATCCAGCACCGCTACCTGCCGGACAGCCCCGGCCAATGGTTGCTGGGTACGCCCAGCGAGCACTGGCTGATCGATGAGGACGGCCTGCGTTATCAGCTGGACCTGGGCCTGAAGCAGAACACCGGTTTGTTCCTCGACATGCGATATGGCCGGCGCTGGGTACGCGAGCAGGCGGCGGGCAAGCGCGTGCTCAACCTGTTCGCCTATACCTGCGGGTTTTCGCTGGCGGCGATTGCCGGTGGCGCCGAGCAGGTGGTGAATCTGGACATGGCGCGTTCAGCGCTGAGCCGTGGGCGCGACAACCATCGGCATAACGGCCATGACCTGGGCAAGGTGAGTTTTCTTGGCCATGAGCTGTTCAAGTCGTGGGGCAAGGTGCGCAAGTCAGGGCCCTATGACCTGATCATCATCGACCCGCCGACCTTCCAGAAAGGCAGCTTCGTCCTGACCCAGGATTACCGCAAGATCCTGCGGCGCCTGCCGGAGCTGTTGAACGACGGCGGCACGGTGCTGGCCTGCGTTAACGACCCGGCGATCGGCCCGGACTTTCTCATCGAAGGCATGGCCGCAGAAGCGCCGGGGCTGGCCTTCGTCGAACGCCTGGCCAACCCGCCGGAATTCCCCGACAGCGATCCGGCGGGCGGGCTCAAGGCCCTGGTGTTCAGGGACCTTGTGTAGACGCGGGCTTGCCCCGCGATAGCATTCTGTCAGCCATCGCGCATCGCGGGGCAAGCCCGCTTCTACTTGGCCAACCGTCGCCAGCCGAGCACCACACCACTGACACTCAGCACCAGCCCGCCCAGGCTGAACAGGATCATCCAGGCATCCCACAGCGGCCGCTGTTGCAGCAATGGCAACCAGTCCCAGCTGTGCAGCAATGAGAACAACCAGCGCGACACGCGCCGGGGCTGGTCCAGCACGCCCAGCATCTCGCCGGTGTACAGGTCCAGGTGCAGCCAGCTCTGCTGCGGGTCTTCAAAGCGTACGCGCAACACCGGCAAACGCTTTTCCAGGTGGCCGAGCATGCTGTGCTCGGCCCTGGCGTAGTAGTAGAAGTCGTAGGTTTCTAGCTGCTCGCTGTGCATCTGGCCCTGAGGCAAAATCGCTTGCGCTGCACGCTCCAGTACGTCCCGTGGCAGGCGCTCGAGTACCTGCCCGTTGGCCATCGACAGCACCCGGGTTCGGCCAGCACCCTCATGGCCGACCAGATAGCCCGCACCGCCGATCAAGCGCCACTCAAGTTCACGGGCCTTGAAGCCTTGCTGGCCAAACCGCGCCAGCGCCTCGTTGGCCGAGAGCGGGAAAGCCGCCGCGGTCAAAGGCCCGCCTTGATAGGCCGCAACGTTCAAGGGCGCTGAACTGCTGAACAGCCGCCACGGGTTCATCGACATCAAACCACTGAAGATCCAGGTGATCGCCAGCACGCCGAACAGCAAGCCACCGATATGGTGCCAGCGGGCAAACCCGCGGTAGGGCGAGCGCGAGCCACTGCGGTAGGGCTGGCGCAGACGCCAACGGAGGATGCCGATCACCGCGCCGAGCAGCGCCATCAGCGTGCCGGCCAGCGACAGGTAGATCACCAGGTTGCTCCACAGGCCGTCCGCGCCAATGCCACGCAACGGGTACAGCCAGTGCAGCCAGGCGCCGACCAGGTTCCAGCCGCGCTCCAGGGCGCTGGCATCGCGCACCACTTCACCGGTATGGCCGGAGATGTACAGCAGGGTACGCTCGCCATCGTCGAGCTGGACCCGCTGTAACGGCCGCTCGGCGTCCAGGGCGCGCGAGTGGCTCCACAGGTCCTCACTCACTGCGCCGCGATAGCTGGCCTTTGCCCCCGGGTCGTACTGACGAGCACTGGCCAGCGCCTGGTCGCGGTCGATCGGTTGCAGGCGCTGGCCCGTGCGGGCATCCACCGCCACGCTGGCGTGACCCGGATAGCCGAACAGGTAGCGCGGCGTGCCGGCCACCATGATCAGGCGGATGCTTGCCGGGTTGCGCTCGGCATCGGCGCTGCGCAGGGCAGTGCCGAGGTCGACGCAGCAATCCTGCAGGCGCAACTGCGGCAGGTGAGCGAAGTGCTCGCGCGGGGTCAGCTTGGGGTAGCCGACATAGAGCATGACCATCCCCGAAAAGAACCACAGGGCCATGAACAGACACAGCCCGATGCCCAGCCAGCGGTGCCACAGGTACAGGTAACGTTTCATCGGTGGCGTCCTAGAAGCGCGTCTGCACGGCCAGCTCCAGGGTGCGCGGGGCACCGAGGTAGAGCATGCTCGCAGAGGTCCAGCGGGCGTACACCTCGTCGGTCAGGTTGCGCACCCGGGCGGTGATGCGCGTGTCGTCATCGACCTTGAAACCGAGGAAGGCGCCGAAGATCGTGTATGACGGCGCATAGCGGGTGTTGGCTGCATCGGCATACACCGAAGATACATAGCGGCTGTCGGCACCGACTTGCCAGCTCGGGTCGATGTCGTAGGTCAGCCACAGGTTGGCGACCCGCTCGGGGATGTTGGTCGGGGTGTTGCCCTTGCGCGAGATCGAGCGGCCGCCGACGTTCTCGTTGAACTCATCGTACTGGGCGTCGACATAGGCGAAGTTGCCCTCGGCCAGCAGCTTCGGCGTGACGTGCAGCGACGCGGCTACCTCGACCCCGCGTGAGGATTGCTTGCCCACCGGCTGGGTGACGCTGGGGTTGGCGGCGTCGGCGGTGGCCAGGTTCTTGCGCTCGATATGGTAGGCGGCGACGGTAGCGGCACCACGGCCGTCGAGGAAGCTGAACTTGCTGCCCACTTCCAGTTGCTTGCCGGTGCTCAGGTCGAAGTCGCGTACCGAGGCGAAGCTGGCGGTGCTGAGCATGCCCGAGGGCGGGTCGGCGGCGGTGCTGTACTGCACGTAGACGTTGGCCGCCGGGGTCAGCTCGTAGACCAGGCCGATGCGCCCGGTGGTGGGCTCGTAGCTGCGCTGGAAGTCCAGCGGGTTGTTGGCATCGACCGTGCGGTAGTTGTGCACATCGAGGTCGATATGGTCGTAGCGCAAACCAGTGAGCAGCGACAGGCGCTCAGTCAGTTGCAGACGGTTTTCGACGAACGCTGCCCAGGTGTCGACGGTGTTCTCGCGGTTCTTCTGATAGCCCGGGACCATGCCGTTCAGATCATAGAAATGCCCGGGTTCGAAGGTGGCCGGGTCGACGCTGTCGAAAATGCCGGTGATCGAGCGCGGGTAGCTCATCTGCACGTTGTGGCTGTAGTCCAGGCCCGCCGACCACTGGCTGTTCAAGCCGAACAACTGGCCTTCGTGGAGCAGCTCGAAGCGGTTGCCGTTGAGTTCCTGGTCGTGGCGTTGCAGCAGCGCGTTGGAGCGGTTTACCCGGCTGTTGTCGGCGTTGTAAGCGTAGGTTTCGAGGTTACGGAAGTTACGCTCGGTGTTGTAGTGGTAGAGAGTGTTGCGCAGCGAGGTGTTGTCGTTGAAACGGTAGTCGGTGATCGAGCGCAGCCAGCGCACGCGTTGTTCGTAGCGGCCGTCTTCGACGTTGTAGTTCTCGAAGCGGCGGCTCTCGTCGACCTTCATTTCGCCACCCAGCGGGTTGAGCACCGGGCTGCCCCAATAGGGGCTGTCGACCGTTTCGTTCTGATACTCCACGGCCAGGGTGTGGGACAGCTGGTCGTTGATGTCGGTGAGCAGGGAGAACGCCACGGTCCAGGCATCGCGCTCTTCGCGATCGACATAACCATTGCTTTTGCTGTGGCTGAAATCCAGGCGGGCGTAGTTGCGGATGCCGTCGCCGTCGTTGAGCGCATGGTTGAAACCGAACGAGGTCTCGCTGCTGTCATAGGAGCCGTACTTGATTCGCCCCTCGTTGAAGTTCTCGTCGCGGCTGGCCAGCTTGGTGATGTAGTTGATCGAACCACCCACGGCACCGGCACCGAAGAGGAAGCTCGACGGCCCGCCGACGGCTTCGACCCGGTCATAGATCCAGCTGTCCACCGGGCGTGCGGCGATGGAGTCGTATTGCACGCTGATGCCGTTGAACAGCTGGGTGATCTGTGCCCCGGAAAAGCCCCGATAAGCCACTGAGCCGGCAGAGCCGGGCGGCGAGGCGGCGGTCATGCCGGGCACGCCGTTGAGCACGTCCTGGGTAGTCTGGGCGCCGCGCTGCTGAATCTGCTGGCGGTTGACGATGTTCACCGAAGCCGGGGTTTCCCGTGGCGTCAGGCCAAGGCGTGAGCCGGTTTGCGACGGGGTGTCGAGCAGTACGCCGTCTTCGGCGTCGGCGCGGCCGTTGATGCGCAGGTCGGGCAGGGTCAGCGGCGCCTCGGCCACAGCATTGAAGGACAGCGCGCACAGCAGCGCCGCGCAACCGGAAAGGCGATAGGAGTAGGGCATGAATCACACTCTGGAAATTGAGCCAGCGGCCGCCTGCACCTGTCAGGCAGGCGCAGCAAAAACGGCCGGTTTCAGGCAGCCCGGGGAGCTGCCAGGAGGTTCAAGCCAGAAGCGGGGAGGCGCGGGGGTTGGCGGCGGGCCAGCAATAGCGCGGCGGTGCTTTGCTGCGCAGCTCACGGTGATAGCGACGTACACGAGTGACCGCCAGCAGCCAGCCGATGACCAGCGCAAGGCCCAGGCAAACTACGGCGGCGGCGCACACCGGGCAGGTTTGCATGCTGTCCCAGCCGGCCACCGACTGGTCGTCGAAATCGCTTTTCAGTGTCGGCCCGGCGCTGCCCATGGCTGAGCAATAGGCGCCGCCAATGCCATTGAGCTGCAGGCCCATCATCTGCCCGTGACCGATCCCGCAGGCGAACAGATTGAACAGGACACAGAAGTACAAGGTCCAGGCAATCAGCGGGCGGTCGGAGGGGGTGCGGTTCATGGCCGCGACTTTAGCACCGATGCCCGCAGGCGTTAAAGCCGAATCAGGCCTGTTGTTCGGTGAGTTTCAGCGGCGGCGGGTTGTATTGCGCGAAGCAATCGCCGGGCAAACCCGCTCCTACACATTCAGTAGGAGCGGGCTTGCCCGGCGATGAGGCCCTTACTGCCCGGTATAGATCTGGTCGAAAATCCCGCCATCGTTGAAGTGGGTTTTCTGCACGGTGCGCCAGTCACCGAAGGTCTTCTCTACCGACAGGAAGTCGACTTTCGGGAAGCGGTCGGTGTACTTGGCCAGTACCGCCGCATCACGCGGACGCAGGTAGTTGTTGGCAGCAATTTCCTGCGCCTCTGGCGACCACAGGTACTTCAGGTATTCCTCGGCGGTGGCGCGGCTGCCTTTCTTGTCGACCACCTTGTCGACCACGCTCACTGGCGGCTCGGCCTCGGCGGAGACGCTCGGGTAGATCACTTCGAACTGATCGCGACCGAACTCGCGGGCGATCATTTCGGCTTCGTTCTCGAAGGTCACCAGCACGTCGCCGATCTGGTTGGTCATGAAGGTGGTGGTCGCGGCGCGGCCACCGGTGTCGAGCACTGGCGCCTGCTTGAACAGCTTGCCGACAAAGTCCTTGGCCTTGTTCTCGTCACCGCCGTTCTTCAGCACATAGCCCCAGGCCGAGAGGTAGGTGTAGCGGCCGTTGCCGGAGGTTTTCGGGTTAGGCACGATGACCTGGACGCCGTCCTTGAGCAGGTCGGGCCAGTCTTTCAGGGCCTTGGGGTTGCCCTTGCGGACGATGAACACGGTGGCCGAAGTGAACGGCGCGCTGTTGTTCGGCAGGCGGCTGACCCAATTGTCCGGCACCAGCTTGCCATTGTCGGCCAGGGCATTGATGTCGGTGGCCATGTTCATGGTGATGACGTCAGCCGGCAGGCCATCGATCACCGAACGGGCCTGCTTGCTCGAACCACCGAAGGACATCTGCACGGTGATCTTCTCTTTGTGCTCGGCTTCCCAGTGCTTCTGGAACGCGGCGTTGTAGTCCTTGTAGAAGTCGCGCATCACGTCATACGAGACGTTCAGCAAAGGTGCCGGAGCAGCCTGGGCCACGGAGCCGAAGGCGAGGCCGGCGGCCAGAAGCGAGGCACTGAAGAGTTTTTTCACTGCGCATTCCTTGTTCGAGTTGGCGTTAAAGGCATTATGCCAGCGACTATAGCGGTTGGACCTTAGGCGCTAAAAGATTAAAAAGTGCTTTGCTTATTACGTTTTATTGAACAGTGCGTTACCGCAACGGGAGCAGAACGCGGCGCCGTGTTCATGGCTGTTTTTCCGACACACCGGGCAGTCGTGCTGCAGCTGTTCGCCGCGCATGGCGTTGGCCAGCTCCGCGGTGAAAATCCCGGTGGGCACGGCAATGATCGAATAACCGGTGATCATTACCATCGACGACAGCACCTGGCCCAGCGGAGTCTTGGGCACGATGTCGCCAAAGCCGACCGTGGTCAGGGTGACGATGGCCCAGTAGATGCCCTTGGGGATGCTGGTAAAGCCATGCTCGGGGCCTTCGACTACGTACATCAGGGTGCCGAACACGGTCACCAGGGTCGAGACGCTGAGCAAAAAGACGATGATCTTCTGCTTGCTGCCGCGCAACGCCGTGAGCAGGTAGTTGGCCTGCTTCAGGTAAGGGCTGAGCTTGAGCACCCGGAAGATCCGCAGCATACGGATGACGCGGATGATCAGCAGGTACTGGGCGTCGCTGTAATACAGGGCGATGATCCCCGGGACGATGGCCAGCAGGTCGACCAGGCCATAGAAGCTGAAGGCGTAGCGCAAGGGCTTGGGCGAGCAGTACAGGCGGATCAGGTACTCGACCAGGAAGATCGCGGTAAAGCCCTACTCGATGGCCGCCAGCAGCCCGGCGTAGCTCTGGTGCACCTCGTCGATGCTGTCCAGGATCACCGTCACCAGGCTGGCGAGAATGATCAGCAGCAGGATCTTGTCGAAGCGTCGGCCGGCGACGGTGTCGGTTTGAAAGACGATGACGTAGAGCTGCTCGCGCCAACTCGAAGGGGTGTCCATAGGCTCGTTCCAAAGGCAGATGGGCAGAGCCTAGGGGCTGCACCTCAGCTGTGCAAGCGACGCCGGCTGTGGGACGCCGGCACGCGTAGCAGGCGGCCACCGGCATGCAGCAGCCAACAGGCGAGGATGAACGGCGCGGTCAGGCCGGCGACCGGCAGCAGGCTGAACACCGGTTGCAGGGCAATCGCCAGGACGATGGCCAGCAGCGGCAACCAGGGCCGCTGGCGCTCTTGGCTGAAGGCCAGGGCGGCCAGGGCGGCGTTGAAGCCGAACAGGCCGTTATAGGCCGCCGTGGCCTCGCCACCGATCAACGCCACGCTGCCACCGATGGCCGAGCCGAGCAAGGCCCAGACTGCCGCGTAGCGATTGGAGATCAGCAGGCCGATGGCAATCAGCACGCCGGCCAGGGGCTGGTCGAGCAAGAAGATCTGCCCGAGGCCACGGGCCAGGGCAAATAGCGGGTTGGCCTCGACGCCGGTACTGGCGGCGCCGGCGGGTTCGGCCATGGTCAGCGCAGCCCAGCCGAGCAACACGAACGGCGCCGTGTAGGCGGGCAGCAATTGCTGGGGGCCGCGCTTGAGCCACTGGTGCACGAGCATGCTGCTCAGGCCGCCGGCGGCGATGATCAGTGGCGGCAGGATCGCCGACCAGGGCAGGGCATAGCTGATCAACAGGCCGATCAGCACGCCGTTGTAGCTGTACAGGCCGGCCTGGCGGTCGCTGCGGTTGTAGCCGCGGCGTTGCGCGGTCAGCAGCCCGGCGAGGGCACCGAGCAGCGCGCCGCCGACCAGGTCGGGCGCGGTCAGGGTGATCGCCAGCAGGCAGCACAGGCCACACAGCGGGTTGCGCTGCAGCAGCACCTGGCTGAAGCCGTTGAGCAAGGCCGTGGGCCAGTCGGGGCACGGGTTGACGAAATTCTTGGTGTACATGGGGGCAGTCTGGGTTGATGTGGAGTGGGGAGCCTCTTTGGGCCGGGTTGTCCCACCGGAATTGTTGTTGGCCGGTCTGGCCTCATCGCTGGCAAGCCAGCTCCCACAGGTTCGGTGTGCACAGCACCTGTGGGAGCTGGCTTGCCAGCGATGGGGTTCAACTCAGATCAAGCTCTCGATCCGCAGCGTGTTAGTCGACCCGGGCTTGCCAAAAGGCACACCGGCGGTGATCAACAGCGTATCGCCACGGCTGGCCATGCCCTGGGCCTGAGCGATTTCCAGGGCGGTGGAGCAGATCTCGTCGACCTGGCGCAGGCGATCGTTGACTACCGAGTGCACACCCCAGGCCACGCTCAGGCGCCGGGCGGTGGACAGGTTGGGAGTCAGGTTGAGGATCGGTGCCCGTGGCCGCTCGCGGGCGGTGCGCAGGGTCGAAGCCCCCGACTCGCTGTAGTTGACCAGCACCGCCACCGGCAGGATGCCGCTGATGCGGCGGATCGCGCAGCTGATGGCGTCCGATACGGTGGCTTCGGCTTTCGGCCGGCCGACGTCGAGCTGAGCCTGGTAGTCCGGGCCATTCTCCACCTGGCGGATGATCTTGCTCATCATCTGCACCGCTTCCAGCGGGTAGTCACCCGAGGCGGTCTCGGCCGAGAGCATCACCGCATCGGCGCCTTCGGCCACGGCGTTGGCCACGTCGGTGACTTCGGCGCGGGTCGGGGCCGGGGAGAAGCGCATCGATTCGAGCATCTGCGTGGCCACCACCACCGGTTTACCCAGTTCGCGGCAGGTGTTGATGATGCTCTTCTGGATCTGCGGCACGCTTTCGGCCGGCACTTCCACGCCCAGGTCGCCACGGGCGACCATGATCGCGTCGCTTAGCTCGGCAATGGCGCGCAGTTGGGTGACCGCCGAAGGTTTCTCGATCTTGGCCATCAGGTAGGCGCGGTCACCGATCAGCTGGCGCGCTTCGACGATGTCTTCCGGGCGCTGCACGAACGACAGCGCCACCCAGTCCACGCCCAGCTCCAGGCCGAAGCTCAGGTCGCGGCGGTCCTTGGCGGTCAGCGGGCTGAGGTCCAGCACCGCTTGCGGCACGTTGACGCCCTTGCGGTCGGACAGCTCGCCGCCGTTGAGGACTTCGGTCTCGATCGCATCGCTGTGCTTGGCGGTCACCCGCAGGCGCAGCTTGCCGTCATCGAGCAGCAGGTCCATGCCCGGTTCCAGGGCGGCGATGATTTCCGGATGCGGCAGGTTGACCCGCGAGGCAGTGCCCGGGGTGCTGTCCAGGTCCAGGCGCAGGGTCTGGCCGCGCTGCAGTTGGACTTTGCCCTCGGCAAAACGGCCAACGCGCAGCTTGGGCCCTTGCAGGTCCATGAGGATGCCCAGCGGGTAGTTGAGCTGGCTCTCCACCTCGCGGATCCACTGGTAGCGCAGGGCGTGGTCTTCGTGCTCGCCGTGGCTGAAGTTCAGGCGAAAGATGTTCACCCCGGCCTCGACCAGCTGGCGGATGTCGTCGATGCCCTTGATCGCAGGACCGAGGGTGGCAAGGATTTTGACTTTTTTATCGGGCGTCATGTCAGGCACTCTCGAGGATCAGGATGGCGCGAAAATCGTTGACGTTGGTCCGCGTCGGCTCGGTGACGATCAGTGCATCGAGCGCGGCGAAGTAGCCGTAGCCGTTGTTGTTGTCCAGTTCATCGCTGGCCGACAGGCCCAGGGCCGCGGCGCGGGCGTAGCTGTCCGGGGTCATCAGCGCGCCGGCGTTGTCTTCGGAGCCGTCGATGCCGTCGGTGTCACCGGCCAGGGCATAGACCCCGGGCAGGCCCTTGAGGCTTTCGGTCAGGCTCAGCAGGAATTCGGCATTGCGCCCGCCACGGCCATTGCCGCGCACGGTCACGGTGGTCTCGCCACCGGAGAGGATCACGCAAGGCGGCGACAGCGGTTGGCCGTGCTGGACGATCTGCCGGGCGATGCCGGCATGGACCTTGGCCACCTCGCGTGATTCGCCTTCCAGGTCGCCGAGGATCAGCGGGCTGAAACCGGCCTGGCGGGCTTTGACCGCCGCCGCTTCGAGCGACTGCTGGGGCCGGGCGATGAGCTGGAAGTGGCTGCGGGCCAGGGCCGGGTCATCGGCCTTGACGGTCTCGGAAGCCGGGTTGTTCAGCCAGGCGGTAACCGCCGCGGGCGCTTCGATGTTGTAGCGCTTGAGGATCGCCAGGGCCTCGGCCGAAGTGCTCGGGTCGGCCACGGTCGGGCCGGAGGCGATCACCGTGGCCAGATCCCCCGGTACATCGGAAATCGCATAGGTGTAGACGGTGGCCGGCCAGCAGGCCTTGGCCAGGCGCCCGCCCTTGATCGCCGAGAGGTGCTTGCGCACGCAGTTCATCTCGCCGATGGTCGCGCCGGATTTGAGCAGGGCCTTGTTGATCTGTTGCTTGTCGGCCAGGGTCAGGCCTTCGGCAGGCAGCGCCAGCAGCGCCGAACCGCCACCGGAGAGCAGGAAGATCACCCGGTCGTCAGCCGTGAGGTTGCTGACCATTTCCAGCACCCGTTTGGCCACGGCCAGGCCGGCGGCGTCCGGGACCGGGTGGGCGGCTTCGACCACTTCGATTTTCGAGCAGCTGGCGCCGTGGCCGTAGCGGGTGACCACCAGGCCGGAGACCGGGCCCTTCCAGGCGCGTTCGACGACTTCGGCCATGGCCGCAGCGGCCTTGCCGGCGCCGATGACGATAACGCGACCGCTGAGGTCGCTGGGCAGGTGGGCTTCAAGGACCTGGCGGGGATGCGCGGCATCGATGGCCGTGGCGAACAGCTCGCGCAGAAAGTGTTGCGGATCGACCGACATGGCAGGCTCCAATCTTATTGTTCTTCGGAATCAAAAACGCCCCTGGGCCCGCCTCCGTGCAGGCTGACCCAGGGGCGGTGTTGCCCGGGGTCTTATTTGTCGTCGCGGATCGAGAAGTTGGCCATGTGTTCCAAGCCCTTGATCAATGCCGAGTGGTCCCAGTTGGCGCCGCCGATCGCGGCGCAGGTGCTGAACACTTGCTGGGCGTTGGCGGTGTTGGGCAGGTTGATGTTCAGCTCCTTGGCGCCTTGCAGGGCCAGGTTCAGGTCCTTCTGGTGCAGGCTGATGCGGAAGCCCGGATCGAAGGTGCCCTTGATCATGCGCTCGCCGTGCACTTCGAGGATCTTCGAGGAGGCGAAGCCGCCCATCAGTGCTTCACGCACCTTGGCCGGGTCTGCACCGTTCTTGGCGGCGAACAGCAGGGCTTCGGCCACGGCCTGGATGTTCAGGGCAACGATGATCTGGTTGGCGACCTTGGCGGTCTGGCCGTCGCCGCTGCCGCCGACGCGGGTGATGTTCTTGCCCATGACCTGGAACAGCGGCAGGGCGCGTTCGAAAGCGTTCGGGCAACCGCCGACCATGATGCTCAGGGTCGCGGCCTTGGCACCGACTTCGCCACCGGAAACCGGCGCGTCGAGGTAGGTGGCGCCGGTGGCTTTGATCTTCTCGGCGAAGGCTTTGGTGGCGGTCGGCGAGATCGAGCTCATGTCGATCACCACCTTGTTCGGGCCAACGCCCTGGGCCACGCCGTTGTCGCCGAACAGCACCGCTTCAACCTGCGGGGTATCGGGGACCATGACGATGATGAATTCAGCTTCCTGGGCCACTTCTTTCGGGTTGGCCAGGGCCACGGCGCCAGCGGCGACCAGGTCGGCAGGCGCGGCATCGTGGTGGGTGGAGATGAACAGGCTGTGACCGGCTTTTTGCAGGTTCTGCGCCATTGGACGGCCCATGATGCCGGTGCCGATAAATCCGATTTTAGCCATGAGAAATGCCTCTTGTAATTATTCAATCTCGGCTGGCGGGCCGGGCCCCTGTGGGAGCTGGCTTGCCAGCGATGGGAACAATGCGGTGTAGCTGTGAGGGCCTCATCGCTGGCAAGCCAGCTCCCACAGGGATGGTCGAGGCCCGTCAGTGCGTCAGATCGCGTTGTGGCTCTTCAGCCAGCCAAGGCCCGCTTCGGTGGTGGTCAGCGGCTTGTATTCACAGCCCACCCAGCCCTGGTAACCGATGCGGTCCAGGTGTTCGAAGAGGAAGCGATAGTTGATCTCGCCAGTACCCGGCTCATTGCGGCCCGGGTTGTCGGCCAGCTGGATGTGGTTGATCTTGGCCAGGTTGCTTTCCACGGTGCGGGCCAGGTCGCCCTCCATGATCTGCATGTGGTAGATGTCGTATTGCAGGTACAGGTTGCTGCTGGCCACTTCCGCCTGGATGTCCAGCGCCTGCTTGGTGGTGTTCAGGTAGAAGCCGGGGATGTCGCGGGTGTTGATCATTTCCATGACCAGCTTGATCCCGGCCGCCTGCAGCTTGTCGGCGGCAAACTTGAGGTTGTCGACGAAGGTCTTGCGCACCGTGGCGCAGTCCGGGCCTTGTGGGCGGATGCCGGCCAGGCAGTTGACCTGGGTGTTGCCCAGCACCTGGGCATAGGCGATGGCCAGATCGACACCGGCACGGAATTCCTCGACTCGGGCCGGGTCGCAGGCGATCCCGCGGTCACCCTTGGCCCAGTCGCCGGCCGGCAGGTTGAACAGCACCTGGGTCAGGCCGTGGGCATCGAGCTGCTGCTTGATTTCAGCCGAGCTGAAGTCGTACGGGAACAGGTACTCGACACCGCTGAAACCAGCGTCGGCAGCAGCCTTGAAACGGGCGAGGAAGTCCTGCTCGGTGAACAGCATGGACAGGTTGGCGGCGAAACGTGGCATGGTTGTCTCCTTGCAAAAAGGGGCCCTGTGCACCCGGCAGCAGGGCCTTCGCAGCGATCAGTCGAGCAGGGAAATCGCGGTTGGCGCGTCGTTGCCGACCAGCGCCAGGTCTTCGAATTCGTTGACCGCGTTGATCTCGGTGCCCATGGAAATGTTGGTCACGCGCTCGAGGATAACCTCGACCACCACCGGTACCCGGAACTCTTCGGCCAGTTTCTGCGCCTTGAGCAGGGCCGGGGCGATCTCGCCAGGCTCGGTCACGCGCAGAGCCTTGCAGCCCAGGCCTTCGACCACCGCGACGTGATCGACGCCATAACCGTTGAGCTCCGGCGCGTTGACGTTCTCGAACGCCAGCTGCACACAGTAATCCATCTCGAAGCCGCGCTGAGCCTGGCGGATCAGCCCCAGGTAGGAGTTGTTCACCAGCACGTGGATGTACGGCAGGTTGAACTGCGCGCCCACTGCCAGTTCTTCGATCATGAACTGGAAGTCATAGTCGCCCGACAGCGCCACGACCTTGCGGGTCGGATCAGCCTTGACCACGCCGAGGGCGGCAGGGATGGTCCAGCCCAGCGGGCCGGCCTGGCCGCAGTTGATCCAATGACGCGGCTTGTAGACGTGAAGGAACTGCGCGCCGGCGATCTGCGACAGACCGATGGTGCTGACATAGCAGGTGTCCTTGCCGAAGACCTGGTTCATTTCCTGGTAAACGCGCTGTGGCTTGACCGGCACGTTGTCGAAATGGGTCTTGCGTTGCAGGCTCGATTTGCGCTGTTGGCAATCTTCCAGCCAGGCGCTGCGGTCCTTGAGCTTGCCGGCGGCTTTCCACTCGCGGGCCACTTCGAGGAACACGTCCAGGGCGGCGCCAGCGTCGGAAACGATACCCAGATCCGGGGTGAATACCCGGCCAATCTGGGTCGGCTCGATGTCGACGTGAATGAAGCGACGGCCTTCGGTGTAAACGTCAACGGAGCCAGTGTGACGGTTGGCCCAACGGTTGCCGATACCCAGCACCACGTCGGACTTGAGCATGGTGGCGTTGCCGTAGCGGTGCGAAGTCTGCAGGCCGACCATGCCCACCATCAGCGGGTGATCGTCGGGGATGATGCCCCAGCCCATCAGAGTCGGGATCACCGGGATACCGGTCAACTCGGCGAACTCCACCAGCTTGTCGCAGGCATCGGCGTTGATGATGCCGCCACCGGCGACCAGCAATGGACGCTCGGCAGTATCGAGCATGGCCAGGGCTTTCTCGACCTGGACGCGGTTGGCCGCAGGCTTTTGCACCGGCAGCGGCTGGTAGGCGTCGATGTCGAATTCGATCTCGGCCATCTGCACGTCGAACGGCAGGTCGATCAGCACCGGGCCTGGACGGCCGGAGCGCATTTCATAGAACGCCTTCTGGAACGCATACGGCACCTGGCCGGGTTCCAGCACGGTGGTCGCCCACTTGGTCACCGGCTTGACGATGCTGGTGATGTCGACGGCCTGGAAATCTTCCTTGTGCATGCGGGCACGCGGCGCTTGCCCTGTGATGCACAGAATCGGGATGGAGTCGGCCGAGGCACTGTACAGGCCGGTGACCATGTCGGTGCCGGCAGGGCCGGAGGTGCCGATGCACACGCCGATGTTGCCGGCCTTGGTGCGGGTGTAACCCTCGGCCATGTGCGAGGCGCCTTCAACGTGACGAGCGAGGACGTGATCGATACCGCCGACTTTCTTCAGGGCCGAGTACAGGGGGTTGATGGCTGCACCCGGAATGCCAAACGCGGTTTCCACACCTTCGCGGCGCATCACCAGAACGGCTGCATCAATTGCTCTCATTTTGCTCATGGTTTTGTGCCTCTTTGATTTTGTAATTGTATACAAATGGCTTTTCACCAGAGTGTATTCACGCCAGGCGACTCTGGTCAATCCATTTTCATCGGCGATCGGCGCTTTCGTCGGGAAGCCTTTAAAAATGGCATTTCGTCAGAATTGGTTCATCGCGTCGAAATTATTGTATACAAAAATATTCGCCATTGTGTTCTATTTGTTCTATTGATTTTTACACCTGCCCTCGGGCTTCTAACAACAAGAGGACCTTTCCATGAACGCTTTGACCTTGAAAGTCGCTGTCAGCCTGGTGAACGCTGCGCTGGTTGCCGGGCGCAAGATCTCCTCCGCGCCGTTGACCGTGGCGGTGCTGGATAACGGCGGGCATCTGCTGGCCCTGCAACGTGAAGACGGCGCCAGCCTGCTACGACCGCAAGTAGCGATGGGCAAGGCCTGGGGTGCAATTGCCCTGGGCAAGGGCTCGCGCCTGCTGGCGCTGGATGCGCAGCAGCGCCCGGCGTTCTTCGCCGCGCTCAACGGCCTGGGCCAGAGCCCGGTGGTGCCGGCGCCGGGCGGGGTGCTGATTCGTAATCAGCAGGGCGTGGTGCTGGGGGCGATCGGCATCAGTGGCGATACCTCGGATATCGACGAGCAATGCGCGATCAGTGCGATCGAGGAGGCGGGGTTGACGGCGGATGCGGGGGTAGCGGCTTAAGGCCTATCGCGGAACCTGTGGGAGCTGGCTTGCCAGCGATCGAGCGCAAAGCGCTCGCTGGCCTCATCGCTGGCAAGCCAGCTCCCACAGGGATCTCGGCAAATTTGCCTAAGCGTCCGGCTCACACCCCTTGAGCACCAGGCGGATGATGGTCTGCGCCGCCGCCTCATAATCGCTGTCATCGAGCTTGGCCTTGCCGGTGACCACCGAGATCTGCCAGTCGAAGTCGGCGTAGGTCTGGGTCGCCGCCCAGATGCTGAACATCAGGTGGTGCGGGTCGAGCGGGGCGATCTGGCCGCGGTCGATCCAGGCCTGGATACACTCGATGTTGTACCGGGCCTGCTCGTTGAGCTGCTCGACCTGGCTCGGGCTCAGGTGCGGTGCGCCGTGCATGATCTCGCTGGCGAAGACTTTGGAAGCAAACGGCAGGTCGCGGGAGATTCGCACCTTGGAGCGGATGTAGGCGCTCAATACCTCTTTGGGATCGCCGTCGGCATTGAACGGCGTCGATGCCTGCATGATCGGCTCGATGATGCTTTCCAGGACCTCGCGGTAGAGGTTTTCCTTGGACTTGAAGTAGTAGTAGACGTTGGGCTTGGGCAGGCCGGCCTTGGCCGCGATGTCGCTGGTCTTGGTGGCAGCGAAGCCCTTGTCGGCAAACTCTTCACTGGCCGCGCGCAGGATCAGTTCTTTGTTGCGCTCGCGAATGCTGCTCATGGTTGACGCTGTTCCTCGTGTCTGGCCGCTGGCGGCACCGGGCCTGGGAGGGCGGTTGCGCATGGTAGCACCGCGTTCGCAAGCGGCTCAAGGTGGCGACTTTGAGCTAGACTGTGGCCCTCTCAACCCGCTGGAATCAGGCAAACATGGCAGGAAGCAGTCTTCTGGTATTGATCGACGATATCGCCACGGTACTCGACGATGTCTCGGTAATGACCAAGGTCGCGGCAAAAAAGACCGCAGGGGTGCTGGGCGATGACCTGGCGCTCAATGCCCAGCAGGTCACTGGCGTGCGTGCCGAGCGGGAAATCCCGGTGGTCTGGGCGGTGGCCAAGGGCTCGTTCCTCAACAAGCTGATCCTGGTGCCGGCGGCGCTGTTGATCAGCGCCTTCATCCCCTGGGCGGTGACGCCGCTGCTGATGGTCGGCGGTGCGTTCCTGTGCTTTGAAGGTTTCGAGAAGCTCGCGCACAAGTTCCTTCACAGCAAGGCGGAGGATCAGGCCGAGCATGCGGCACTAGTAGAAGCGGTGGCCGACCCTGCGGTCGATCTGGTGGCCTTCGAGCAAGGCAAGATCAAGGGCGCGGTGCGCACCGACTTCATCCTTTCGGCCGAGATCATCGCCATCACCCTGGGCGCGGTCGCCCATGCGCCGCTGACCCAGCAGATCATCGTCCTTTCGGGCATCGCCATTGTCATGACCATCGGTGTCTATGGCCTGGTGGCCGGCATCGTCAAGCTCGATGACCTGGGCCTGTGGCTGACCCAGAAGGCCTCGAGCGCGGCCAAGGCGATCGGCAACGGCATCCTGCGGGCGGCGCCGTACATGATGAAGAGCCTGTCGGTGATCGGTACGGCGGCGATGTTTCTGGTCGGTGGCGGGATCCTGGTGCACGGCGTGGCGCCGCTGCATCACGCCATTGAAGCCTTCAGCGCAGGGCGCGGCGGGGTGCTGACCAGTACGTTGCTCAATGCCGGGGTGGGGATTGTCGCGGGTGCGGCGGTGCTGGCGGTGGTTGCGCTGATCGGCAAGCTCTGGCGTTCAGTCAAAGGCTGATGGCCTCATCGCTGGCAACGCCAGCTCCCACAGGGGCAGGTGTTAAACCGATCCTGTGGGAGCCGGCCTTACCGGCGATCAAAGCCCGAAGGGCTTTGCCTCTTTGATCAGAAGTGCGCTTTGACCAGGAAGCTGGCAGTGTTCTGATCGGTATCGAAGGCATCGCTGTCCTTGATGCCGTACTTGTTCTTCCAGTAGTCGTATTCGAAACCGACATACAGCTGCTTCTCGCCCCAGTTCAGCGCCTTGCCCAGGTCATATTTGACCTGCGGGTTGAAGTGCAGGTTGGCGTGGTAGGTGCCACGGCGGCTGGTGGCATCGTTGTCGACGACCCAGTCCATGAAACCATCGATGAGAATGTCGGACTTGCCCACAGGAATGGTGTAGGACCAGACCGGGGTGATCTGCCAGACGTTGTCACCGGCACGGCTGCCCTCGGTGTTGCGCTGGTAGAAGTTCAGCTGGAAGTAGTCGAAGCCTGGGATGTCCAGGTCGAAACCCGGGCCGATCAGGTAGGACTCGGTGTCGCCCTCGCCAAACTCGTAGGTCATCGCCAGCAGCACGTCCTTGACCGGGCCGAAGGCCAGCTTCTGGTCGAAGATCTTGCCGAACGACAGGCGCGGGCTGATTTCGCCGTAGTAGGTGTTGGGGCCGTTGTTGAAGTCCTTGTCACCGTTGTAGAAGATCTTGTCGACGAAGATGAAGTTGTCGCCGTACTTCCAGGCATCGGCGTGCTCGAAGGTCACGGTCTGCTGGATCGACGGGTTGACGGCAAAGTTCTTGCCCCACAGGTAGGTCAGGCTGTTGTTCTGCCATTGCAGCAGATCACCGGCGCTGGCGGCGGTGCTGGCCGCCAGCAGGCCGCTGGCGAGGATCAGGCTGTTGGTAATACGCATCGCGTAGTTGCTCCCTTGATTGATTCTGTGTCGGTGCTCTGGTGCGGCACCTTTTGGGTAAATACTTGTCTTTTGGGTCAGTTTTTTTCGATTGGCCACAGCTGTTTGGCAAGAGCTGGGCCAACCTTCCGGGGTGGCGCAAGCAATCCTGCTCGACGTCTTTCTGAACAGTTGAAAATGGGTATTTCAGGTTGGCGTGACGCCTGCCAACCGCCCGAATTCATTGACTGAGCGGTCAGCAAACGCAGGCAGGATCCGTCCTGCCCTGATCGAGGGGGCGCGCAGATTACTGACTTGCGCGCCGGTCCTCAAGTGCCCCGTCCTGGAGCGGGTGAGGCAAAAACTGTGCATTTGGTCAGCTTTTAGAAGTGAACCTTAACCAGGGCGCTGGTAACGCTCTGGTTGGTGTCGAGCTTTCCACTGTTCTCGATACCGTATTTGTCTTTCCAGTAGCTGTACTCGATACCCACGTACAACTGCTTGGCGCCCAGGTTCAGGGCCTTGCCCAGGTCGTATTTGACCTGTGGGTTGAACTGCAGGTTGGCGTGGTAGGTGCCGCGCCGGCTCTGGTCGTTGTCCACCACCCAGTCCATGTAGCCGTCGATCAGCACATCGGACTTGCCCACGGGGATGGTGTAGGAAAAGGTCGGGGTAATCTGCCAGACGCGATCACCGGGGCGGCTGCCTTCGGTGTTGCGCTGCATGATGTTGAGGGTGAAGTAGTTGAAACCGGGGATCGCCAGGTCAAAGCCGGGGCCGATCAGGTAGGCCTCGTTGTCGCCTTCGCCAGACTCGTAGGTCATGGCCAGCAACACGTCCTTGATCGGACCGAACTCGAATTTGCGATCGAAGATCTTGCCGAACGACAGGCGCGGGCTGAATTCACCGTAGTAGGTGTTGTTGCCTTTGTTGCGGTCGGTGCCGCCGTTGTAGAAGATCTTGTCGATGAACAGGAAGGTGTCGCCGTACTTCCACTTGTTGGCATGTTCGAAGGTCACCGTCTGCTGGATTGCAGGGTTGACCTGGAAGTCCTTGCCGTAGAGGTAGGTGAGGCTGTTGGTGTGCCAGAGCAGCAAGTCCCCTGCGGCGGCTGGCAAGGTGGCCAGCAGACTGCTACCCAGCAGGAGGGAAGTGGTGATGCCTTTCATGTTGTGATTCCCGGCTTTGTTATTGTTAGTTTTCGGTTTTTTTGGCGCGAAGCGCCCCGGCCGACCCGCTCCCACGGGTCGACGGCCTTGCGTATTGCTTGGGTGATGCCGGGCGGCAAGCGCCGCCCAAAGGCTCAGTGCTGGTGGGCGGTATCGTTGTGGGCGGCGCGCTCGGCGCCACCGAGAATGTTGAACAGCAGGTTGAGGATCAACGCGCTGACCGTGGCCATGGCAATCCCGCTGTGGGTGATCGGTTCCATCCACTGCGGCATCTGCGCGAAGAACTCCGGACGCACTACCGGGATCAGGCCCATGCCGACGCTGACGGCCACCAGCAACTGGTTGCGGCGGTCGGCGATGTCGGCTTCCTGAAGGATCTTGATGCCAGTGGCGGCGACCATGCCGAACATGGCAATCGACGCCCCGCCGAGTACCGCAGGCGGAATCGAGGCAATCAGGAACGCCGCTTTTGGCAGCAGGCTGAGCAGGATCAGGAAGCCGCCGGCGACCACGGTGACGTAGCGGCAACGCACGCCGGTCATCTGCACCAGGCCGATGTTCTGGGCGAACGAGGAGTGGGTGAAGGTGTTGAAAAAGCCGGCCACGAACGACGCACCGGCATCGCACATCAGGCCGCGGCGCAGCATGCCCGGGGTAACTTCACGGTCGGTGACCTTGCCCAGGGCGAGGAACATGCCGGTGGACTCGACGAAGATGATCACCACCACCAGGCACATCGACAGGATCGGCGCCAGGCTGAAGGTCGGCATGCCGAAATGCAGCGGCGTCACGACCTGTACCCATGGCGCTTCACTCAGGCCAGAGAGGTCGACCATGCCGATGGAGCCGGCGATGATGTAGCCCAGGCCCATGCCGATCAGTACCGAGACATTGACCCAGAAACCACGCATGAAGCGGTTGATCAGCAGGATGGTGGCGAGCACCAGGCCGGCGACGATCAGGTAGACGGGGGAGCCGAAGGGCGCGGCATCGGCGCCACCGCCGGCCCAGTTGACGGCAACCGGGAACAGCGACAGGCCGATCGAGGTGATGACCGTGCCGGTCACCAGGGGCGGGAAGAAGCGCACGACCTTGGACATGAACGGCGCGATGATCATGCCGAAGAAACCGGCGGCGATGGTCGCGCCGAAAATCCCCTGCAGGCCGACGCCGGGCATGCCGGCCATGGCCACCATGCTGCCGACCGCGGCAAAGCTTGCGCCCATCATAACCGGCATGCGGATGCCGACTGCGCCAATGCCGAACGACTGGACGATGGTGGCGACACCAGCGACCAGCAGGTCGGCATTGATCAGGAAAGCGACTTCTTCACGAGAAAGTCCGGCGGCTTGTCCGATGATCAGCGGCACGGCAATCGCGCCTCCGTACATCAGCAACACATGCTGCAGACCCACCAGGAACAGTTGGAACAGGGGCAGTGGCTGTCGTGGGGGCGCAACAGGGATGTACGCCTTGCGTGACTCGGACATGCAACACCTCGGTTTTGTTTTTATTCTTGGAGCTGCAAGCTTCAAGCGCCAAGCTTCAAGAAGAAGCAGGAGGTCGCGCTTGGCTTGCAGCTTTTTTTTGCTTGTCGCTTACAGCTGGCAGCTTGCGGCTGCCTTAGTGGGTCGGTGCTCCCTTGGCGACCCAGGCGCCAATCAGTTCACGTTCCTGCTGGGTCATCTGGGTGATGTTGCCCAGCGGCATGATCTGCGTAGCCACGGCTTGTGCCTGGATGCGTGCGGCCTGTTGCTGGATCTGTTGCGGGGTATCGAGCATCACCCCGGCAGGAGCGGCGCTGAACAGCGGGCTGGTCGGCTTGGCCGAGTGGCACACGGTGCAACGCTCCTGGATGACGCTGTGGATCTTGTCGAAGCCGGCGTCGTCGAGCTTGGCGGTGGCGTTGGCTGGCGCCTCGGTCGGTGCGGCAGGCTGTGCTGGAGCGGCAGCCTGTTCGGCAGCTTTCTCGGCAGCGGTCTTGCCACCCAGGGCGGTTTCCGGCAACGGCTGGTACTCGACCTTGGCGGCGGCCTGCTCAGGGGCGCTCGGCATCGGCGCAGGGCCGGTGACGTACGCCAGGCAGATCATCGACAGGGCACCGACCGGCAGGGTCCAGGCGTACTTGTTGCTGTCATGACGGGTGTTGAAGTAGTGACGCACCAACACCGCAGCCACCGCGATACCCGCCAGGATCAACCAGTTGTACTGGCTGCCGTAGGTGCTCGGGAAGTGGTTGCTGATCATGATGAACAGCACCGGCAGGGTGAAGTAGTTGTTGTGCCGCGAGCGCAGCAGGCCCTTGGCCGGCAGTACCGGGTCGGGCGTCTGGTTGGCTTCGATGGCGGCGACCAGCTGACGCTGGGCCGGCATGATGGTGCGGAACACGTTGCCGACCATGATGGTGCCGATGATCGCGCCGGTGTGCAGGTACGCGCCACGGCCGCTGAACACCTGGCTGAAGCCGTAGCAGGCGGCGATGACCAGCACGAACAGCACCAGGCCGAGCAGGGCAGGGCGTTTGCCCAGCGGCGAGTCACAGAGGAAGTCGTAGATGAACCAGCCGGCGATCAGCGAACCGATACCGATGGCGATGCCTTCACCACCGCTCAGGGTGCTGCCGGGGGCCAGCAGGTACAGGGTCGGGTTCCAGTAGAACACCAGGCACAGCAGGGCGATACCCGACATCCAGGTGAAATAGGCTTCCCATTTGAACCAGTGCAGGTTCTCCGGCATTTTTGGCGGAGCCAGCTTGTATTTCTCCAGGTGGTAGATCCCGCCACCGTGAATCGCCCAGAGATCGCCGGACAGACCGTCGCGCGGGTTGGCCCGGTTGAGGTTGTTTTCCAGCCAGACAAAGTAGAACGACGCGCCAATCCATGCCACGCCAGTGATCATGTGAACCCAACGCACGCTCAGGTTCAGCCATTCCAACAGATGTGCTTCCACAGTCTTTACCTCTACCCTGGCGCCCTGTAGCCGGGCGCTCAGGTCTTCTCTTATTGGTGGGGGGCGAGGATCAATTGCTCATCCTCATTGAAAAAATGCTCATCGCAGTTGTTGCCAGTGCCACTGCGATCAACCACCAGGAAGTCATCCCGCTTTTCGATCGTCAGCACCGGGTGGTGCCAGACGCCGCGATGGTAATTGATGCCCTGCCTTCCATTACTGATGAAGGCACGGACCAGGCCTGATACAGGTGCATCGCCAACGGGCGCGACCACGATCAGAAAGGGGTTGCCGAGCAGCGGAATGAAAGCCTGGCTGCCCTGCGGATGGCGCTCCAGCATGCGGACGGTCAGCGGCATGTCCTGCGCGTCGGCGCGGAAGATGCTGATGATCGCCTTGTCGTCGGGTTGTGCGGTTTCGACCGTGGCCAGACGATGGAAGCGCATGGTCGAGCCGTTGTTGATCATGAAGTGGTCGCTGCCGTCGGTTTCGATCACGTCACCGAAAGGGGCGAAGGCTTCTTTGCTCAGGGGCTCAATCACTAAAGTGCGCATGCGGATTCTCTTTATTCTGTGTTGTGGAGGGGGCCGTTGTTGCGCCGGTCAGGCCCTGGGTACGCTCGCGTCGCGCACTCGGGCCAGCCCGGCGGTCGACGCCCTTAAAGCTGCAGCAGGCGGAACAGGGCGATCAGGTTGATCTGCGCCAGCGCTTCCTTGAACTCGGCTTCGACCGAGTTGTGGATGCGCTTTTCAAAGGCGGCCAGGATCTGGTGCCGGTTACTGCCTTTGACCGCCATGATGAACGGGAACTTGAACTTCTCTTTGTAGGCATCGTTGAGTTCGGTGAAGCGCTCGAACTCTTCGGCGGTGCACTGGTGGATACCGGCGCCGGCTTGTTCATGGGTGCTCGATTCGGTCAGTTCACCCTGGATCGCGGCCTTGCCGGCGAGGTCCGGGTGCGCGTTGATCAGCGCCAGCTGGGCGGCGTGGTCGGCGCTCAGGAGGATGTCGCTCATGCGCTGGTGCAGGGCTTCGATCTGCTCGATTTCCTGCAGCTGGCCCAGGTCGTAGGCCTTTTCGGCGACCCACGGCGAGTGTTCGTAGATGTCGGCGAAGGCTGCAACGAACGCTGCGCGATCCAGGGTCGAAGGCTTCAGGGTCTTGAATGCGGTCATCATGCTTTCTCGGCTTGGAAAGGGTGGGTGGCATGCCAGTGACGGGCGATGTCCACGCGCCGGGCGAACCAGACCTGGTCATGGCTCTTGGCGTACTCGACGAAACGCTTGAGCGCGGCCAGGCGCGCCGGGCGGCCGATCAGGCGGCAGTGCAGGCCGATCGAGAGCATCTTCGGTGCCTCGGCGCCTTCTTCGTAGAGCACATCGAAAGCGTCCTTGAGGTACTGGAAGAACTGCTCGCCGCAGTTGAAGCCCTGCACCTGGGTGAAGCGCATGTCGTTGGTGTCCAGGGTGTAGGGGATCACCAGGTGCGGCTTGCCGGTCGGATTGTTCTGTTCCCAGTAGGGCAGGTCGTCGTCGTAGGTGTCGCTGTCGTAGAGGAAGCCACCTTCCTCCATCACCAGGCGGCGGGTGTTCGGCCCGGTGCGGCCGGTGTACCAGCCCAGCGGACGCTCGCCGGTGAGTTCGGTGAGGATGCGGATGGCTTCGAGCATGTGCTCGCGCTCCTGGGCCTCGTCCATGTATTGGTAATCGATCCAGCGGTAGCCGTGGCTGCAGATCTCGTGGCCGGCTTCGACCATGGCGCGGATCACGTCCGGGTGGCGCTGGGCGGCCATGGCCACGGCGAAGATGGTCAGCGGTACACCGGTGTCCTTGAACAGCTTGAGCAGGCGCCACACGCCGGCACGGCTGCCATACTCGTACAGCGATTCCATGCTCATGTTGCGCGCGCCCTGCAGCGGCTGGGCGGAGACCATTTCCGAGAGGAAGGCTTCGGACTCTTTATCGCCATGAAGGATGTTGCGTTCGCCACCTTCTTCGTAATTGAGCACGAAAGACAAAGCAATGCGGGCGTTCCCCGGCCAGCGCGGATGGGGTGGGGTGTTGCCGTAACCGATCAGGTCGCGAGGGTAATCAGCGCTCACTGCAGTCTTCCTTCTTGTACGTTAATGCGGAGGGCGTGGGCACCCGGGTAGGGTATCGGCCACGACGATGGAATGATTGTATACAACTTTGTTTGCGATTTGTAAGCCTGTTTTTTCGCTTTTCTTTGCCTTTTTACCCACTCCTGCCTCTATAAGGAGCCCTGCAAGAAACCTGCCTGATCGGTCAGCTAATGACGGTCGCGTCGGCCAATGGCGTGGTTTTGCGACTGATGGCTTATTTACAGAGGATGAGCGGCATGTCAGGAAAGAATACCGAATTATTGTGTACAATTTTGCAGAGAAATGTCTTAATAATCCGACAGCCGCACGTTGTCGGGCTTCCTGACGCTGGCGTGCGGGTATTTTTTGCCCACAGATAGAACAGAGGCGAGCAAGCAATGGGACGTTTGACCACGCATGTACTGGATGCCGCTCATGGCTGCCCTGGCAGCTCGATCAAGGTCGAGCTGTACCGGGTCGAAGGCCAGCAGCTGGAGCTGGTGAACACTACCCTGACCAACAGCGATGGCCGTTGCGACGCGCCGCTGTTGCAAGGCGATGATTACCGCAGCGGTGTCTACCAGCTGCAGTTCAGCGCCGGCGATTACTACCGTGCCCGCGGCGTACAACTGCCCGAGCCTGCTTTCCTTGATGTGGTGGTGCTGCGTTTCGGCATCAGTGCCGAGCAGGATCACTACCACGTACCGCTGCTGATCTCGCCGTACAGTTACTCGACCTATCGTGGAAGCTAGTTGGTCGCTAGAAGAATCTTCGTAGGTCCTTGCCCGCTCACACTGCGGGCTTTTTTTTGCCTGTTATTCGAGATCCCGCCTATCCCTGTGGGAGCTGGCTTGCCAGCGATGAGGCCAGTGCGGTTCGCACCAAAGTTGTTGCCCGGATTACGACCGCTTCGCGGTCGATCGCTGGCAAGCCAGCTCCCACAGGGACCACTCAGGCATCAGCACTGTTTAGCCGACAACAAAAAGCCCCACCCGAAGGTGAGGCTCTGTTTACCTGCAGTTGTGTTTACAGGAATACAAACTTGGCAATGAAGATCGCCGTCAGCACCCACAGGCTTGCCGAGATCTCCTTGTAGCGTCCGGTCCCGGCCTTGAGCACCACATAGGTGATAAAGCCCAGGGCGATGCCGTCGGCGACCGAGAAGGTCAGCGGCATCATGATCGCGGTGACAATCGCCGGGATGCTGTCGGTGGCTTCATCCCAGTTGATGTGGGCCATGCTGCCCATCATCAGCATCGCCACGTAGATCAGCGCGCCGGCTGTGGCATAGGCAGGAATCATCCCGGCCAGCGGGGCGAAGAACATCGCGGCGATGAAGAACAGGCCCACCACCACCGCGGTAAGCCCGGTACGGCCACCGGCGGCGACCCCCGCGGCACTCTCCACATAGCTGGTCACCGGTGGCACGCCGACCACGGCGCCAAACACGCTCGATGCACTGTCGGCTTTAAGCGCTCGCGACAGGTTCTCGATGCGCCCGTCGGCATTCACCAGGTTGGCCCGCTGGGCCACGCCCATCAGGGTGCCGGCGGTGTCGAACATGTGCACGAAAAGGAAAGCGAACACCACGGCAATCATGCTGACGTTGAACACGCCGGCGACATCCATGGCCATCCAGGTCGGCGCCAGGCTCGGCGGCAGCGAGAACAGTCCGCCGTACTCCACCAGGCCCAGGCCCCAGCCGGCGAGGGTGACGCTGATGATGCTGATCAGGATCGCGCCGAACACCCGGTGGTAGCTGAGCACCGCGATCATCAAAAAGCAGATGGCCGCCAGCAGCGGGCCAGGCTCATGCAGCGAGCCGAGCTTGATCAGGGTCGCCGGGCTGTCGACGACAATCCCGGCGGTTTTAAGACCGATCAGTCCGAGGAACAATCCGACGCCGGCACCCATGGCATGCCGCAGGCTGACCGGAATGCTGTTGAGCAGCCATTCGCGCACCCGCGACAAGGTCAGCAGCATGAACAGCACCCCGGAGACGAACACCGCGCCCAGCGCGGCTTCCCAGGTGTAGCCCATGGTCCCGACCACGGTGTAGGTAAAGAAGGCGTTGAGCCCCATGCCCGGCGCCAGGCCTACTGGCCAGTTGGCGTACAGGCCCATCAACAGGCAGCCAAGGGCGGCGGCGATGCAGGTGGCGACGAACGCCGCGCCGTGATCGATGCCGGCATCGGCCATGATGTTGGGGTTGACGAAAATGATGTAGGCCATGGTGATGAAGGTGGTCAACCCGGCGATCATCTCGGTTTTGACGGTGGTGCCATGTAGCTTGAGTTTGAAAATCCGCTCCAGCCAGCTCGTTTCGAGCGGTGGGGCAAGATCCAGCGTAGGGGCGTCGGATTTGCGGCTTTCCACAGCGTGTACTCCTCAAGTCTTTTCTTGTTTTCCAGAACCAATCCTGCGCACGCACTGGGGGGCTCTGTGAGGCGGATGGGATGGCAGGCCACCGGACCGTTTGTTGACTTCTGGGTCAGGAAGTTGCACGGATGGATTATGCGTTTGTATACAAAGAATGCAAATAATGTTTTCTTTGTTGTGCTCAGATAATTTGCCAGTGCAGCTATAAAGGCCATCGCCACCTGCAGAAATCCCTGCGGCTGTGTACAATGTGCCAATACCTTAATCGTTTAATTTTCTTACCAGGACTTGCCATCGCCCCACTGGCTGGTATTACAGTCAGGGTCCGACTGGCGGATCTCCGTGCTCGAGTGCCCATGAACGAACAGCTGCAACCTCTCAAGAAACCAGTGCGTACCGGCAAGGCCGGTCGTAGCGGAACCCAGGACGATATCGTCTACGCGCACATTTTCGAGGCCATCCTCGAGCAGCGTCTGGCGCCGGGTACCAAGTTGAGCGAGGAAGCCCTGGGCGAGATCTTCGGCGTCAGCCGCACCATCATCCGTCGCGCCCTGTCGCGCCTGGCCCACGAAAGCGTGGTCCTGCTGCGGCCCAACCGCGGCGCGGTAGTGGCCAGCCCGACGGTCGAGGAAGCCCGCCAGGTGTTCTTCTCGCGACGCATGGTCGAGCGCGCCATCACCGAGCTTGCGGTCGAGCACGCCACTGCCGAGCAACTCAACGAACTGCGCCAGATGGTCCGCGAGGAGCGCGACAGCTTCTCCCGTGGCGATCGCGGTGCCGGTATTCGTTTGTCCGGCGAGTTCCACCTGAAACTGGCGGAAGCGGCGGGCAATGCCCCATTGATCAGCTTCCAGCGCAGCCTGGTGTCGCAAACCTCGCTGATCATCGCCCAGTATGAAAGCGGCAACCGCTCGCATTGCTCCTACGACGAGCACATGCAGCTGATCGACGCCATCGAGGCCCGTGACGTCAACCAGGCAGTGAGCCTGATGATGCACCACATGGACCACATCGACAGCAAGCTCAACCTCGATGAAGACAGCGCCTCGGATGACCTGCATGCGGTGTTCTCGCACCTGCTGCAGACCAAGAAGCGTGGTGGGATTGCGCCGCTCAAGGGTTGAAGGCCAGTAGCACCCAATGTCCGGCCACTGGCAGGTTATCCAGCCTCTGCTAGATTCTCACCTGATCCACCGCAAACCTTCATCAAGCAGTTGGGCTTGCGCGCTATGCGTAGAACTTCAACTACTTGAGGACAGGTATATGTCGATGCCCCTGAGCAAACGCATGGGTGCTGAACTGATCGGGACGTTCTGGCTGGTGTTGGGTGGCTGCGGCAGTGCGGTGATCGCCGCGTCGTTCCCCATCGGCATCGGCCTGGTCGGGGTGGCCATGGCCTTCGGCCTGACCGTGCTGACCATGGCTTTCGCCATCGGCCATATTTCCGGATGCCACCTCAACCCCGCGGTGTCGGTCGGGCTGGTGGTGGGTGGGCGGTTTCCGCTCAAGGACCTGCTGCCCTACGTCATCGCCCAGGTGATCGGGGCAATTCTCGGTGCGGCGGTGATCTACTTCATTGCCAGCGGCAAGGCCGGTTTCGAGTTGTCGGCAGGGCTGGCGTCCAACGGCTATGCCGAGCATTCCCCCGGCGGTTATTCATTGGCGGCAGGCTTTGCCAGTGAAGTGGTGATGACCGCGATGTTCATCCTGATCATCATGGGCGCCACCGACAGCCGTGCCCCGGCAGGCTTTGCACCGATTGCCATCGGCCTTGCGCTGACCCTGATCCACCTGATTTCGATTCCGGTCACCAATACCTCGGTGAACCCTGCGCGCAGCACGGGCCCGGCGATTTTCGTCGGTGGCTGGGCACTGCAGCAGTTGTGGCTGTTCTGGGTGGCGCCGCTGATCGGGGCAGTGATCGGCGGCGCGCTGTACAAGGGGCTGTTCCGCGAGCCTTAGCGCTGATGCACGCAGCGCCCGGCAGCGAAGGTCTGCCTGACGGTGCGGTCATCGCCCAGGGTCATCAGCACGAACAGCGTCTCGTCGATGCTGTTCGACTGCTGGATGCGGTAGTCCATCAGCGTCGTGGCCTTGTAGTCGAGCACCAGGAAGTCGGCATCGTTGCCCGGCTGCAGGCTGCCGATGCGGTCATCCAGGCTCAGCGCCCGGGCGCCGCCCAGGGTCGCCAGGTACAGTGACTTGAACGGGCTCAGGCGCGCGCCCTGCAGTTGCATGACCTTGTAGGCTTCATTCAGGGTGTTGAGCAGCGAGAAGCTGGTACCGGCGCCCACGTCGGTGCCCAATCCGACCTTGACCTTGAACTTCTCGGCCTGCGGCAGGTTGAACAGGCCGCTGCCGAGGAACAGGTTGGAAGTCGGGCAGAAGGCCACGGCCGAACCGGTTTCGGCCAGGCGCTGGCATTCGTCGTCGCACAGGTGCACGCCGTGGGCGAACACCGAGCGCTGACCGAGCAACTTGAAGTGATCGTAGACGTCCAGGTAGCCCTTGCGCTCCGGGAACAGTTCCTTGACCCAGTCGATTTCCTTGAGGTTTTCGCTCAGGTGGGTGTGCATGTACAGGTCGGGGTATTCGCCCAGCAGCTGGCCGGCCAGGGTCAGTTGCTCCGGGGTGCTGGTCGGTGCAAAACGCGGGGTCACTGCGTAGTGCAGGCGGCCCTTGCCGTGCCAGCGCTCGATCAGCGCCTTGCTCTCGATGTAGCCGGACTCGGCGGTGTCGGTCAGGTAGTCCGGGGCATTGCGGTCCATCATCACCTTGCCGGCAATCATTCGCAGGTCCAGGCGCTCGGCTTCTTCGAAGAAGGCATTGACCGATTCCGGGTGCACGCTGCCGAACACCAGGGCGGTGGTGGTGCCGTTGCGCAGCAGTTCCTCGACGAAGATCTTCGCGACCTTGTCGGCATGCGCCTTGTCGGCAAACTGCTTCTCGCAGGGGAAGGTGTAGGTGTTGAGCCAGTCCAGCAACTGCTCGCCGTAGGAACCGATCATGCCGGTCTGCGGGAAGTGGATATGGGTGTCGATAAAGCCCGGGGTGATCAGGGCATCCTGGTAATGCTCAACCTCGATGTCAGCCGCCAGGGTCGGCAGCAGGTCGCGGGCATCGCCCAGGGCGCTGATCTTGCCGTCGTCGATCAGCAGCAGGCCGTCTTCGAAATACTGATAGGAGGCTTCGACGCCTACTTCGGCAGGGTCGGCGATGCTGTGCAGGATGGCGGCACGGTAGGCTTTGCGGGTTGCGCTCATAGGGCTCTCGTCATATGGCTTGGCTGCGCCGTGACGGCGGCAGCAATTGGGCAATGGGGCCGGCGTTGACAGCGTTGTTGTGCTGGCCAAAGCTGGCGTTGTAGGTGGCAATGATTTCCGCGGCGATCGACACGGCGATCTCGATCGGCAGCTTGCCCTTGACCTCGGCGATGCCCATCGGGCAGCGCATGCGTTGCAGGCGATCCTCGGCAAAGCCGCGCTCACGCAGGCGATGCTCGAACTTGACGCGTTTGGTCTTCGAGCCGATCAGGCCGAACCAGGTGAAGTCATTGCGTTTGAGGATCGCCGCGGTCAGTTCCAGATCCAGCTGATGGTTATGGGTCATGACGATGCAGTAGCTGCCGGCAGGCAGCTCATCGACTTCATCCACCGGCTCTTCGCTGACGATCTTGCTGACCCCGGCGGGAAGGCTCTCGGGGAATTCCTGCTCGCGCGAATCGATCCAGCGCACCTTGCAGGGCAGGGCGGCGAGCAAGGGTACCAGAGCGCGGCCGACATGGCCTGCGCCGAATACGGCGATCTGCGCCTGCACCTGACCCATCGGCTCGAACAGCAGCACGGTGGCGCCACCGCAGCACTGGCCGAGGCTGGCGCCGAGGCTGAAGCGTTCCAGGTGCGGCGCTTCACGGCGCTCGGCGAGCATCTGCCGGGCGATGTGCATGGCCTTGTATTCCAGGTGGCCGCCGCCGATGGTGTCGAACAGTTGCTCGGCGCTGACGACCATTTTCGAGCCGGCGTTGCGTGGCGTCGAGCCGCGTTCTTCGATGATGGTCACCAATACGCAGGGCTCGCCGCGAGATTGCAGGTCGGACAGGGCGTTGATCCAGGTGTGCATTATTCAGTTACCTCTACGGTGCCTGTTCTGGCCTCATCGCTGGCAAGCCAGCTCCCACAGGTCCGGTGTACACAGATCCTGTGGGAGCTGGCTTGCCAGCGATAGCGGACTCACGGTGTCACTGTCTCAACCTCGGTAGCAGGCTGCTGCGCCGCCACTGCCTTGCGCATCTGCTCGCAACCCCAGAGCACCCGCTCCGGCGTCGCCGGCGCATCGATCAGCGGATGCACGCGGTAATCGCCCAGGCTCGCCACGGCATCCTTGATCGCACACCAGGCAGCGATGCCGAGCATGAACGGCGGTTCGCCCACGGCCTTGGAATGGAACACGGTGTCTTCCGGGTTCTTGCGGTTTTCCACCAGCTTGACGCGCAAATCCACCGGCATGTCGGCTACCGCCGGGATCTTGTAGCTGGCCGGGCCATTGGTCATCAGCTTGCCCTTGGCGTTCCACACCAGCTCTTCGGTGGTCAGCCAGCCCATGCCCTGGATGAAGCCGCCCTCGACCTGGCCGATGTCGATGGCCGGGTTCAGCGAGGCACCGACGTCGTGCAGGATGTCGGTGCGCAGCATCTTGTATTCGCCGGTCAGGGTGTCGACGATGACCTCGGCACAGGCTGCACCGAAGGCGAAGTAGTAGAACGGCCGGCCACGCGCCTGGCTGCGGTCGTAGTAGATCTTCGGGGTCTTGTAGAAGCCGGTGCTCGACAGCGAGACCTGGGCGAAATAGGCCTGCTGCACCAGCGCTTCGAAACTGAGGATCTCATCGCGCACGCGCACGTGGCCGTTGCGAAACTCGACGTCTTCCTCGCTGACTTTGTATTGCCGTGCGGCGAACTCGGTCAGGCGTTTCTTAAGGATCTCGGCCGCATTCTGCGCCGCCTTGCCGTTCAGGTCGGCGCCGCTGGAGGCGGCAGTCGGCGAAGTGTTGGGTACCTTGTCGGTGTTGGTCGCAGTGATCTGGATGCGCTGGAAATCAACCTGGAACACTTCAGCCACCACCTGGGCCACCTTGGTGTTCAGGCCCTGGCCCATCTCGGTGCCACCGTGGTTCAGGTGAATGCTGCCGTCGGTGTAGATGTGCACGAGGGCGCCGGCCTGGTTGAGGAAGCTGGCGGTGAACGAGATGCCGAATTTCACCGGGGTCAGCGCCAGGCCTTTTTTCAGGATCGGGCTGTTGGCGTTGAAGCGGCGGATCGATTCGCGACGCTCGGCGTAATCACTGCTGGCTTCAAGCTCGGCGGTGATCTCTTCGAGCATGTTGTGCTCGACGGTCTGGTAGTAGTGGGTGACGTTGCGCTCGGTCTTGCCGTAGTAGTTGGCCTTGCGCACCGCCAGCGGATCGAGGGCCAGGTGGCGGGCGATATGGTCCATCACCTCCTCGATGGCGACCATGCCCTGCGGGCCGCCAAAGCCGCGGTAGGCGGTGTTCGAGGCGGTATTGGTCTTGCAACGGTGGCCATGGATGGTGGCGTCGCCCAGGTAGTAGGCGTTGTCGGCGTGGAACATGGCGCGGTCGACGATCGAGGCCGAGAGGTCCGGCGAGCAACCGCAGTTGCCGGCCAGGTCGAAGTTGATGCCGTGCAGGCGGCCGTTGTCATCGAAGCCGACGTCGTACTCGATGTAGAACGGGTGACGTTTGCCGGTCATCAGCATGTCTTCGACCCGCGGCAGGCGCATCTTGGTCGGCTGGCCGGTGAGGTGCGCGATCACTGCGCACAGGCAGGCGGGGCTGGCCGCCTGGGTTTCCTTGCCGCCGAAACCACCGCCCATGCGGCGCATGTCAACGACGATCTTGTTCATTGGCACGTCGAGGACTTCCGCCACCAGCTTCTGCACTTCGGTGGGGTTCTGGGTCGAGCAGTAGACGATCATTCCGCCGTCTTCGGTGGGCATCACCGAGGAGATCTGGGTTTCCAGGTAGAAGTGCTCCTGGCCGCCGATGTGCAGGGTGCCCTGCAGGCGATGCGGGGCGCTGGCCAGGGCGCTGACCGAGTCGCCACGCTGGTGGGTGTGGCTGTCGAGCACGAAGTGTTTCTTGCGCAGCGCCTCGACCACATCCAGCACCGGTTCCAGGTCTTCATATTCGATGATCGCGGCCATGGCTGCGCGGCGCGCGGTATCGAGGTCGCGGGCGGCGACGGCAACCACCGGCTGGCCGACGAACTCGACGGTGTCGATGGCCAGCAGCGGGTCGCCGGGCAGCAGCGGGCCGATGTCCTTGAGGCCCGGCACGTCTTCATGGGTGATGGCGATGCGCACGCCCTCGAAGGCGTAGCAGGGGCTGGTGTCGATGCTCAATACCCGGGCGTGGGCGCGGTCGGACAGGCGCGCATACACGTGCAGCTGGTTGGGAAATTCCAGGCGGTCATCGATGTACACCGCTTCGCCTGACACATGCTTGTCGGCGCTGTCGTGCTTGAGGCTGCGACCGACCCCGGTGGTCAGGTCCTGGCTGAACAGTTCGGCCAGCTCTGCCTGGCTTTTGGCGACGTGATGGTTAGACATAAGCGGTCACCCGAGTCTCGATGTGCGGCGTTTGTAGTTCAATGAAGTATTTGCGCAGCAGGTTCTGCGCGCTGAGCAGGCGGTATTCCTTGCTCGCGCGAAAATCCGAGAGTGGCGTGAAGTCCTCGGCCAGGGCCTGGCAGGCGCGCTCGATGCTGGCCTGGTTCCAGGCCTTGCCAACCAGTGCCGCTTCGCAGGCGCGGGCCCGTTTCGGGATCGCCGCCATGCCGCCGAAGGCAATGCGCGCAGCCTCGACCACGCCGTTGCTGATGCGCAGGTTGAATGCCGCGCACACCGCCGAGATATCGTCGTCCAGGCGCTTGGACACCTTGTAGGCGCGGAACGCCCAGTCGGCACGGGCCCGTGGCACGATGATCTTCTCGATGAACTCGCTTTCCTGGCGCGCGGTGATGCGGTAGTCGATGAAGTAGTCTTCCAGCGCCAGGGTGCGGGTGCTTTCACCTTTGCGCAGAACGATCTGCGCATCCAGGGCAATCAGCAGGGGTGGCGAGTCACCGATCGGCGAGGCGTTGCCGATGTTGCCGCCAAGGGTGCCCTGGTTACGGATCTGCAGCGAGGCGAAACGGTGCAGCAGCTCGCCGAAATCCGGGTACTCGGCGCTCAGGGCGTCGTAGCAATCGGTCAGCGGCGTTGCGGCGCCGATTTCCAGGTACTGGCCTTGAGTCTCGATGCGCTTGAGTTCGGCGACGTTGCCGACATAGATCATCACCGGCAGGGTCTTGTGGAACTGGGTGACTTCCAGCGCCAGGTCGGTGCCGCCGGCCAGCAACCGGGCTTCGGGGTGCGAGCCGTAGAGTTCGGCCAGATCGGCCACGGTCAGCGGCACCAGGCAGCGCTTGTCGCCGCTGTTGAGCTCACCGGTTTCACCCGGCGCGATGGCCTTGAGGCGGGCGATGGTCTGGGCTTCGCTGCTGTCGAACTGATCAGGCTTGGCCTGGCAGCAGGACTGCTCGGCGGCGGCCAGGATCGGCCGGTAACCGGTGCAGCGGCAGAGGTTGCCGGCCAGGGCTTCCTGGGCCTTGTGCAGATCGGGTGCATCGCTGTTCTTTTGCAGGGCGAACAGTGACATGACAAAGCCCGGGGTGCAGAAGCCGCATTGCGAGCCGTGGCAATCGGCCATGGCCTGCTGCACGCTGTGCAGCTTGCCCTGGTGCTTGAGGCCTTCGACGCTGATCAGTTGTTTGCCGTGCAGCGAGGAGACGAACGTCAGGCACGAGTTGAGGCTGCGGTAGCGGATGTGCTCGCGGCCGTCCTCGCCCTGGGCCAGCTCGCCGACCACCACGGTGCAGGCGCCACAATCGCCGCTGGCGCAGCCTTCCTTGGTACCGGACTTGCCCAGGTGTTCACGAAGATACTCGAGCACGGTCAGGTTGGGGTCCAGGGCATGCTCACTGCGCAGCTCCTGGTTAAGTAGAAACTGGATCACGGGAAGGCCTCACAAGCGACTTATTGTTGTTGAGCGGACTGTAAGCAGACTTGATTTTCAGGTCAACAATTTTCTGACCTTCGGGTCAGGAAATTTCTCGTGGCGCTTCCGCCCTTTCACAGGTGCTCTGTTATGAGCATAGTTGGCTCTGTGGGATCCGAATCTTTTGCGCCAATCGTGCCAACTTCTGCTATATGGCCACTGCGCGGCGCGGGGGCAAGTGCGCTACAATTCGGCGCTTGTGCACAGTTCAATGATTTTGAAGGAAAACCATGACGTTCAAGGCGCCGGACAGCCTCTCCGAGCAAATTGCCCATTACCTGGCCGAGCGGATCATCCGCGGCGAGCTCAAGCCTGCCGAACGTATCCAGGAGCAGAAGGTTACCCAGGCGTTGAATGTCAGCCGTGGTTCGGTGCGCGAGGCGCTGCTGATCCTCGAACGCCGCCATCTGGTGACCATCCTGCCGCGTCGTGGTGCCCACGTGACCGAGCTCGACGAGCACAACGTGCGCAGCCTGTGCACGTTGATGGGCGAGCTGTACACCTTGCTCGGCAACGCCGTGGCACAGCACTGGCGCAATGACGCTGACCTGCTGCCGTTCCTCAAGATCCAGCAGCGACTGACCAGCGCTTTTGAGCGTCAGGACATCCGTACCTTCGTCGAAGACAGCTTCGCGGTGATGCGCGCTGCCTATCCGTTCGCCGACAACCCCTACTTGCAGGAAACCGTCGAGAACCTGCAGCCGGCCATGAGTCGTGCCTATTACCTGGCACTGGACCAGCGCAAGGCCAATATGAACGACTTCCTGGTGCTGTTTGCCAACCTGCTCGAGGCCGTGGTGGCCCGTGACCAGCTGCGCATCCGCACGGTGCTGGCCGAGTACTGCCAGCGCAGCTGCGAGCTGGTGCTGGCGGCGCTGGCGACTGCCTGAGCATGCGCTTAAAGTGCATTCGCCTGGCCGGGTTCAAGTCGTTCGTCGACCCGACCACGGTCAACTTCCCCAGCAACATGGCGGCCGTGGTCGGGCCCAACGGCTGCGGCAAGTCCAACATCATCGATGCGGTGCGCTGGGTGATGGGCGAAAGCTCGGCCAAAAACCTGCGTGGCGAGTCGATGACCGACGTCATCTTCAACGGCTCGACCAGCCGCAAGCCGGTGAGCCAGGCCAGCATCGAGCTGGTGTTCGATAACTCCGACAGTACCCTGGTCGGTGAATACGCGGCTTATGCGGAAATTTCCATTCGCCGCAAGGTGACCCGCGACGGGCAGAACACCTATTACCTCAACGGCGCCAAATGCCGGCGCCGGGACATTACCGATATCTTCCTCGGCACCGGCCTGGGCCCGCGCAGCTACTCGATCATCGAGCAGGGGATGATCTCCAAGCTGATCGAAGCCAAGCCCGAAGACCTGCGCAACTTCATCGAAGAGGCGGCGGGTATCTCCAAGTACAAGGAGCGCCGGCGCGAGACCGAGAACCGCATCCGCCGCACCCATGAGAACCTCGAGCGCCTGACCGACCTGCGCGAAGAGCTGGAGCGCCAGCTCGAACGCCTGCACCGCCAGGCCCAGGCCGCCGAGAAGTACAAGGAATACAAAGCCGAAGAGCGTCAGCTCAAGGCGCAACTGGCGGCCCTGCGCTGGCAGGCCCTGAACGATCAGGTGGGCCAGCGCGAAGCGGTGATCGGCGACCAGGAAGTCGCCTTCGAGGCGCTGGTGGCCGAACAGCGCAATGCCGATGCCAGCATCGAGCGCCTGCGTGATGGCCACCATGAGCTGTCCGAGCGTTTCAACCTGGTGCAGGGGCGCTTCTATTCGGTCGGCGGCGATATCGCCCGGGTCGAGCAAAGTATCCAGCACGGTCAGCAACGGCTGCGCCAGTTGCAGGATGACCTGAAAGAGTCCGAGCGCGCGCGGCTCGAAACCGAATCGCACCTGGGCCACGACCGTACGATGCTCGCCACCCTGGGTGAAGAGCTTGAAATGCTCGAGCCCGAGCAGGAGATGACCCTGGCCGCCGCCGAAGAGGCCGCCGCCACCCTGGAAGATGCCGAAACCACCATGCACGGCTGGCAGGAGCAGTGGGACAGTTTCAACACCCGCTCGGCCGAGCCGCGGCGCCAGGCCGAAGTGCAGCAGGCGCGTATCCAGCAGCTGGAAACCAGCCTCGAGCGCCTGGCCGAGCGCCAGCGCAAGCTCGGCGAAGAGCGCGATCAGCTCAGTGCCGACCCGGAAGACGCAGCAATCCTTGAACTGGGCGAGCAACTGGCGACCAGCGAAATGCTGCTCGAAGCGCTACAGACAGACGAGCTGCAGGTGGTCGAGCAGCTCGAAGCCCTGCGCGATCAGTTGCAGCAGGCCGTTCAGGCCCAGCAACAAGCCCAGGGCGAGTTGCAGCGCCTGGGCGGTCGCCTGGCTTCGCTCGAAGCCCTGCAGCAAGCGGCGCTCGACCCCGGCACCGGCACTGCGCAATGGCTGCGTGAGCAAGGTCTGGCACAGCGTCCGCGCCTGGCCGAAGGCTTGCGCGTTGAGCCGGGTTGGGAGCTGGCGGTGGAAACCGTGCTTGGCGCCGATCTGCAGGCAGTAGTGGTCGACGATTTCAACGGGCTGGACCTGGGCGCCTTCGATCAGGGCGAACTGCGCCTGCTCGACAGCCGTGGCGAAGGCGTGCGCATTCCCGGCAGCCTGCTCGACAAGGTCGAAGGGCGCATCGATCTGGCGCCCTGGCTCGGCCAGGTCAAACCGGTAGACAGCCTCGAACAGGCCCTGGCCCTGCGCGCTCAGTTGGCAGACGGGCAAAGCCTGATCAGCCGGGACGGTTACTGGGTTGGCCGGCATTTTTTGCGCGTCAGCCGTGCCAGCGATGCCCAGGGTGGCGTACTGGCCCGTGGCCAGGAGCTGGAGCGCCTGGGCCAAGAGCAGCAAGAACATGAAGCCGCATTGGAGCTGCTGGAAGCCAGGCTGCAGGAGCAGCGCGAACAGCAGCAACAACTCGAAGAGCGCCGCGAGCAACTGCGCCGCCGCGCCCAGGACGAAGCCCGCCAGCAAAGCGAACTCAACGCCAGGCTCTCGGCCGGCAAGGCCCGCGCCGAGCAGTTGAGCCTGCGCCGCCAGCGTCTGGAAGAAGAGCTTGCCGAGCTGCTTGAACAACGCAGCATCGAACACGAAAACCTCGGCGAGTCGCGCCTGCAACTGCAGGAAGCCCTCGACCTGATGGCCCAGGACACCGAGCAGCGCGAGTTGCTCCTGGCCCAGCGCGACAGCCTGCGCGAGCGCCTCGACCGGGTGCGCCAGGAGGCCCGTCAGCACAAGGATCACGCCCACCAGTTGGCTGTGCGCCTGGGCTCGTTAAAGGCCCAGCACGATTCTACCCGCCAGGCCCTGGAGCGCCTGGAGCTGCAGTCCGAGCGCCTGAGCGAGAAGCGCGAACAGCTGACCCTGAACCTGGAGGAGGGCGAGGCGCCGCTGGAAGAGCTGCGCCTCAAGCTCGAAGAGCTACTGGAAAAACGCATGAGCGTCGATGACGAGATGCGTCAGGCGCGCCTGCACATGGACGAAGCCGACCGCGAGCTGCGCGACGCCGAGAAGCGCCGCACCCAGGCCGAACAGCAGTCGCAGCTGCTGCGTGGCCAATTGGAGCAACACCGCCTGGAATGGCAAGGGTTGAGCGTGCGGCGCAAAACCCTGCAGGAGCAGCTGCACGCCGATGGCTACGACCTCGACGGGGTACTGGCGACCCTGGGCGAACAGGCCAGCGAGGAGGAAGCCGAACAGGAGCTCGAGCGCATCGACGCGCGTATCCAGCGCCTGGGGGCGATCAACCTGGCGGCCATCGACGAGTATCAGCAGCAGTCCGAGCGCAAGCGCTACCTGGATGCCCAGGACGCCGACCTGGTCGAAGCCCTGGACACCCTCGAGAACGTCATTCGCAAGATCGACAAGGAAACCCGCAACCGCTTCAAGGATACCTTTGATCAGATAAATGCCGGATTACAGGCACTTTTCCCAAAAGTTTTCGGTGGCGGCAGCGCTTACCTGGAACTGACGGGCGAAGATCTACTCGATACAGGGGTGACAATCATGGCGCGGCCACCGGGCAAGAAGAACAGCACCATTCACCTGCTCTCGGGCGGTGAGAAAGCGCTGACCGCCCTGGCCTTGGTATTTGCCATTTTCAAGTTGAACCCGGCACCGTTCTGCATGCTCGATGAAGTCGATGCACCGTTGGACGATGCCAACGTCGGGCGTTACGCCCGGCTGGTGAAGGAGATGAGCCAGACGGTGCAGTTCATCTATATCACCCACAACAAGATCGCCATGGAAATGGCTGATCAACTCATGGGCGTGACCATGCATGAACCGGGTTGTTCACGGCTGGTGGCGGTGGATGTGGAGGAGGCGATGGCCATGGTCGACGCCTGATTCGAGGCAATAAGGCGTGAACCTGCGGTAAATGGCCCTGTCAGTTGCGACAGACGGTGTAAAGTTATCTTTGGTCGTGCTAGCTTAATGTCACTTATTTTTTTGCGTGGGTAAAACGCCTGTCAGAACATAGAGTTGGCGCCACGTTTTAAAGGGGTTTAAACCCTTTATTTTTCAGCATTTTTTACAGAGGCACGGGATTACATGGAAATCGGTCTGCGCGAGTGGCTGATCGTCATCGGCATTATTGTCATTGCCGGTATTCTTTTTGACGGCTGGCGCCGCATGCGCGGCGGCAAGGGCAAGTTGAAATTCCGTCTGGACCGCAGCTTTTCCAACCTGCCGGACGATGACAGCAGCAGTGGTGGCACCGAAGTGGTCGGCGAGCCCCGCGTGCTCGATAACCACAAAGAGCCTGCGCTGGACGAGCACGATCTGCCGTCGATGAGTGCCGGGCGTGACCGTGAGCGTGAACCCAAGGTCGGCAAAAACAAGCGCAACAAGCGCGGCAACGAGCCCCAGCAGGGCGACCTGAACCTGGCCGCCGAACCGCGTGAGCCTGATCTGTTCGGCAATGCCGACGATGACTTCCCGGACGAAAGCCCGAAAACCAGCGGCTACGGTTCTGCGCCGGACAAAGACCTGCCACCGGTTGAAGAAGTACTGGTGATCAGTGTGATTTCCCGCGATGAAGGCGGCTTCAAGGGCCCGGCATTGCTGCAGAACATCCTTGAAAGCGGCCTGCGTTTCGGTGAAATGGACATCTTCCACCGTCACGAAAGCATGGCCGGTAACGGCGAAGTACTGTTCTCGATGGCTAACGCGGTCAAGCCGGGCGTGTTCGACCTCGATGACATCGACCACTTCAGCACCCGTGCGGTGAGCTTCTTCCTCGGTCTGCCAGGCCCGCGTCATCCCAAGCAGGCCTTCGACGTGATGGTGGCGGCAGCGCGCAAGCTGGCCCACGAACTCAACGGCGAGCTCAAGGATGACCAGCGCAGTGTGATGACCGCGCAAACCATCGAGCACTACCGCCAGCGCATCGTCGAGTTCGAGCGCCGGGCGTTGACCCAGAAACGTTAAGAGCATCGCCGGCAAGGCCGGCTCCCACTGTGGGAGCCGGCCTTGCCGGCGATGAAGACGCAACTGATAGTTCAGACATGCCCCAAAGAGCAGCCACGGCTGCTCTTTTGCTTTGCAAGAGATTACACACCATGACCGCCGAATCCCGAATTCTTGAACTGCGTGCCGAGCTCGATCAGCACAACTACCGCTACTACGTGCTCGATGAGCCGAGCGTGCCTGACGCCGAATACGATCGCCTGTTCAACGAACTCAAGGCCCTGGAAGCCGAACACCCGGAGCTGGTGACCGCTGACTCGCCGACCCAGCGCGTCGGTGGCTCGGCGCTGTCGGCGTTCAGCCAGGTACGCCACGAAGTGCCGATGCTCAGCCTCGGGAATGCCTTCGAGGAAAACGACCTGCGTGAATTCGACCGCCGTGTGGTTGAAGGCCTGGACCTGCCGGCCGGCGATCTGTTCGGCAACGGCGCCGCAGTCGATTACAGCTGCGAACCCAAGCTCGACGGCCTCGCGGTCAGCCTGCTGTACCGCGACGGCCAACTGGTGCAGGGCGCAACCCGTGGCGACGGCACCACGGGTGAAGACATCAGCGTCAACGTGCGCACCGTGCGCAACATCCCGCTCAAGTTGCAGGGCGAGGGTTGGCCGGCGGTGCTGGAGGTGCGTGGCGAGGTGTACATGTCCAAGGCCGGATTCGAGCGCCTCAACCGGTCGCAGATCGAGGCCGGCGGCAAGACCTTCGCCAACCCGCGCAACGCCGCTGCCGGCAGCCTGCGCCAGCTGGACTCGAAGATCACCGCCAGCCGCCCGCTGGAATTCTGCTGCTACGGCGTCGGCCAGGTCTCGGCGCCGATTGCGGACAGCCATATCGGCACCCTGGAGCAGCTCAAGGCCTGGGGCATGCCGATCAGCCGCGAGTTGCGCCATGCCGCCGGCGTGGCTGAATGCCTGGAGTACTACCGCGACATCGGCGCACGGCGCAACGACCTGCCTTACGAGATCGATGGCGTGGTGTTCAAGGTCAACAGCCTCGCCTCCCAGCGCGAGTTGGGCTTCCGGGCCCGTGAGCCGCGCTGGGCGATTGCCCACAAGTTCCCCGCCATGGAAGAGCTGACCGAAGTGCTGGATGTCGAGTTCCAGGTCGGTCGTACCGGTGCGGTAACCCCCGTGGCCCGGCTCAAGCCGGTCAAGGTCGCCGGTGTGACCGTGTCCAACGCCACTTTGCACAACATGGACGAAGTGGCGCGCCTGGGCTTGATGATCGGCGACACGGTCATCATCCGCCGCGCCGGTGATGTAATTCCGCAGGTGATGCAGGTGGTCACCGAGCGCCGTCCCGAGGATGCCCGCCCTGTGCACATCCCCACCGAGTGCCCGGTATGCGGCTCGCAGGTCGAGCGCACCCAGCTGGTCAAGCGCAGCAAAGGCAAGGAGACCGTCAGCGAAGGCGCCGTGTACCGCTGCGTCGGCCGCCTGGCCTGCGCCGCCCAGCTCAAGCAGGCGATTATCCACTATGTTTCGCGCCGCGCCATGGATATCGAAGGCCTGGGCGAGAAGAGCGTCGAGCAACTGGTGGACGAAGGCTTGATCCGCTCGCCAGCTGATCTGTACCAACTGACCTTTGAGCAGATCGTCGACCTTGAAGGCTTTGCCGAGCTGTCGAGCAAGAACCTGTTGGCGGCCATCGAAGCCAGCAAAAAACCGGGCCTGGCGCGCTTCATCTACGCCCTTGGCATTCCGGATGTGGGCGAGGAGACGGCCAAGGTACTGGCTCGCTCCCTGGGTTCGTTGCAACGGGTCATGGCGGCGTTGCCGCAGGTGCTGACCTACCTGCCGGACATCGGCCTGGAGGTCGCCCACGAGATCCACAGCTTCTTCGAAGACGAGCACAACCGCACAGTGATTGCCCAGCTGCTCGAACGCGGCCTGCAGTTGCAGGACGAAGGGGAGCTGGGCGCCGAATTCGCCGCCAGCACTACCCTGGCCGGGTTGATTGCCAAGCTGGATATTCCGTCGGTCGGGCCCACCGGCGCCGAAAAACTGGTGGCCAAGCTCGACAGCCTGGAGAAGATCATCGCCGCTGACGGCATCGACCTGCGCCAGGCCTTGGCGGCCAAGCCGGCCGAAGCGGTACGGGCCTTCTTCCAGGTCGCGGAAAACGCCACCCTAGCCCTGGCCATCGAAGCGCAATTGCGCGACTTCGGCATGCACTGGTCGAGCGAGAAGAAAGTCGCCGAAGGTTTGCCTCTGGCTGGCCAGACCTGGGTGCTGACCGGCTCGCTGGAGCGCATGAGCCGCGATTTGGCCAAGGACAAGCTGGAAAGCCTTGGGGCCAAGGTCGCCGGTTCCGTGTCGGCCAAGACCCACTGCGTGGTTGCCGGCCCCGGCGCCGGCTCCAAGCTGGCCAAGGCCAGCGAGCTGGGCCTGAAGGTGCTGGATGAAGATGCCTTCGTCGGCTTCCTGGCCGGTCACGGCATCGAGGTGTAAACACGGCACTCGCGGCGGTCGCCATGGTCTAGTCTTGGCAAGCAGCCAGGAGGGATCGCCATGTACCGTTTTTTCGAACAGCTGGGCGCCAGGATCGCGGCGCCCTTTGTCAGCCAGCAGCAGCGCCCGGATCGGGTCTGGCAGTGCCAATGCGGGCAGTCGGTGTTCTTTCGCAACAGCCAGTGCCTGGCCTGCCAATCGGCGCTGGGCTACTGGCCGCCGAGCAACCGGGTGGCGAGCCTCTTGCCCGGGCCTGCTGCGCGGCTCTGGCTGCTCGATGGCGAGCCTGAGGCCGGGCCGCTGCGGCGTTGCGCCAACCTCGATACCCCGGCTGCCTGCAACTGGCTGTTGGCCGACCGCGAGCCGGATAGCCTGTGCCTGGCCTGTCGCCTGAACCGGACCATTCCGGACCTTTCCATCGCTGACAACCACCTACGCTGGCGCAAGCTGGAAACCGCCAAGCGCCGGCTGACCGCGCAGCTGTTGCACCTGGGCTTGCCGGTGGAGCCGAAAGGCGAGGAGGGTGGCCCGGGCCTTGCGTTCGATTTCATCGGCGTCGATCTTGAGGGCAACGCACCAGTGACCGGTCATGCCAATGGCCTGATCACCCTCGATGTGCGCGAGGCCGATGATGACTGGCGCGAGCGGGTGCGGGTGCAACTGCACGAACCCTATCGCACCTTGCTGGGCCACCTGCGTCACGAAGTCGGTCACTACTATTGGGACCGTTTGATTGCCGACAGCCATTGGCTCGACGGCTTTCGCGACCTGTTCGGTGACGAGCGCGAAAGCTACAGCGAGGCATTGGAGCGCCACTACCAGCGAGGTGCGCCGAGCGACTGGGCCGCAGCTCATGTCAGTGCCTACGCGACCATGCACCCGTGGGAAGACTGGGCCGAAACCTGGGCGCATTACCTGCACATGACCGATGCCGTCGACACCGCGCTGGCATTGGGCATGAATGCCAGCAGCCTGGAGCTGGACTTCCCGCCTTTCACCCGTGAAGACCTGTACCGCCCGGATGACCCCGGGGCAAAAGACTTTCTCGCCTTTATCAATGCCTGGGTCGAGCTGTCAGCGATGCTCAATGAGTTGTCGCGCAGCATGGGCCAGGTGGATTTCTATCCGTTTGTGCTGCCGTCGGCGGTGGTGGCCAAATTGCACTTCATTCATCTGCGCATTGCCGACTGTCAACTGGCGCCGGTGGCATAGCTATGTAGTGCAGCTGCTGCAGGACAATTCAATAGCCTCGTGTCTTTTGTGAAGCCATCACTGACAGGAGGACAGCATGACCCGCGCCCGCCAGAAAACCGACCCGGATGCCGAACACAGTCATCGGCAGAGCAATCTCGATACCCTGGCACGCGCCTGCCCCGAATGGTTGTTGAAGGCTGATCTCTCCACCCGTCAATCCTACAGTCGCAGCCTGAGCAAGGCGCACAAGGCCGGGCGCGCGGCCAGGCAGGTCATGCAACGGATCGAGCCGCTGGAGCGGTTTGCGATCTCGCTGCTGAGCGAGAAACTGATCCAGCGTTTTCGCGTGTCTGTCGATGTGACGCAGGTGCAGCTCGATCATTACACCTGGTATTTATCGGCGCAGATCGGGTCGCCTTCGAACCTTCAGCGGGTCTCCAGACTGTGGCAGCAGGGCAGCCTTTTGCACATGGCCCTGCAGAATTTTACCGCTGCGCAAGCGGACGCCGTCGAGTCGGCACCAGGGTCGAAAGTGCACCTTGCCCAGGTGCAGATCAGCGCCATCGCGGCTTCTGACTTTATCGCCCTGTGCCGGGAAGTCGATATCGGCCGCCGTTACCAGGAACATCTCGCCTCGGTGCTGGCGCCAGGGCAGCCGGGCAGTACCTGGACCGGAGAGCCCAGCGCATCGGTGTTGTCGACCCTGGCCAGCACCAAAGCGGCCAATCTGGAACTCTCGGCACAGGTTGCATTCATGCGTGGGTATATCAGTTGGTCGGCTTACCAGATGCTGCTGGCGGTCAGCAATGGCGAGCAGTCTGTGCCCTACGACCTGCAACCGCTCGAATGCTGCCAGCTGGTGCTGCATGGTCATGTGCTGGAGGGCGTGCTGGTGTTTCGCCAGGCGCAGTCGCTTTACCCTTACCCGGTGTCTCGCAAGCGGGTGCTCTATGTACCGCAAGGGGCTGCGGGCGAGTTGCATGAGTACGCTGATTTACCCTTCATGGTTACCGCGCTTTCCCGCCAGCTGATCTACACCACATTCAGGCAGGCCCTGTTGCGCCACGCGCCGCTGACCGAGCAGGCAGTGCTGAACAACAAGCTTGAAAGCGGCATCGACGGGCATGTCCGGGAACAACCGCTCAGTGGCAAGCTGTTCGAGCAACTGGTCCGGCGCCAATGCCTGCAGCGGCGCCAGGACAGCCTGGTGCTGGCAGTACCGACGGCGCAGGTCGATCATCAGCAACGCCAGCAACTGCTGGAAACCCTGGAAAGCGTCGGCTTGCAGGTGCTCAATCTGGTATCGCTGTTCGTCCCGGTGCTCAATGCCGCGATGCTGGCCTATACCGCCTATGACCTGATGTCCGAGGTGTACCACGGTATCGAGGACTGGAGCGAGGACAGGACCGATGAGGCCATGGAGCACTTGCTTGGCGTGGTTGAAACCATCGCCGTAGGCGCGGTGCTCGGGCTTGCGGCGCACAAGGTCGGGCGATGGGTGAACGAGCACGGCTTTTTTCAGAGTTTGCGGCCGGTGCAACGCTTCGACCGCTCCCTGCAACTCTGGAGTCCGGAACTCGAGCCCTATCGCCAGCGCCTTGAAGTGACGCCTGCAGCCATCGATCAGCGCGGGCGCTTGCTGGCCCATGGCAATGATCATGTGGTTATCGAAGGTCATGCCTACCGCGTCGAGCAAGATGGCGCCGGTGGTTCCTGGCAGATTGTCCACCCTGAACGTCCCCAAGCCTTCAAGCCCAGGCTTGAACACAATGGCGAAGGGGCCTGGCGGCATCAATGGGAGCGCCCCTGGGAGTGGTCTTCGGCCCGCTATGCCTTTCGCCGACTGGGGCCGCTGGCCCAGGGCATGGACGATGCGGACATTGCCCGCGTATTGCGCTGGGCCGACGTCGATGCGGCGCAGCTCTGCCAATTGCACATGGACAACGCACCGGTACCGGCTCTATTGCGCCAGGCCTGCGTGCACTGGCGTCTGGACAGGGACATCAGCGGATTCATCGCGGCGCTTGGGACGACGACTGTCAGCGATAACGCCATGGCGATTTTCCTCTTGCCGCATCTCCCGGGTTGGGACCCGCAACTGACGCCGCGCATCCAGGCCGCACAGGATTCGCTGCTGTTGACGGTGTTGCGGGATGCGCTGGGCGAGCAGCAGCTTGAGCAACTGGGCATCGAAGCCGAGGCGCTCGACACGCTGGCGCAGCAGAAATTCTGTGAGTTACTGGCGACCGAAGCGCAGGGGCAACGTCAGGCCCTGTTCGATTTCTGTCAGAGGCGGGCTGAACCGGCTGTGCAGGAAAGCAGCTTGCTCAGGCGGGATTTTCCTGGTTTGCCGGTAAGAATGGCCGAAGAGCTTCTGGGCCAGGCCCGCGAGGATCTGGTCGCCCGCATGCATCGTCAGGCACGGGTGCCCCTGGCAATAGCCCAAGGCGCCAGAAGGCAACTGAGTCAGTACCGATTCCTGTGTGTCCGCCAGGGCTTCGAATGGCCCTGGCGGCGCGATCACCGGTTCGACCAACTGGTCTTCGGTTTGCTCGAACATCTGCCTGGCTGGCCTTCCGGCTTGCGCATCGAACTGCACGGCCAGGACAGTGCCGGCGTGCTGCTGGCAAGTGCCGGAACAAACCTTCCGGGCCAGGTGCGCACCGTGGTCAAAAGTGCCGAGGGGCATTTCAGCATCGAGGGGCAGGAGGGGAGCGATACCGACCTGTTTACAATGTTGAACCCGTTATTGCCAGAGGGCGTGCGCCAGGAGGATGGCCAATCACTGGCTCAGGCACTGGCGGAGTTGGCCGATACCGACCGTAATCGCGCCCGACGCCTGAGTGGCCAGGTATTGTTGGAGGACCGGTTCAGGCCTCCGGTGCGCCTGGCCGATGGGCGGGTCGGCTATCCCTTGAGTGGCCGCGGTGCAGCGGACGAGCAATGGCAGTTTTATCGCGACCAGGCCAAGCAGTTGTTTCCGCGGCTCACGGATGCTGAACTCACCGATTACCTGCAAGGCCTGTCGATGGCCAGTGTCGATGTGCCCAGGCTGCTCAGGGAGAAAGCCGAGGAACTGGCCAGTTTGCGCGAGTCTTTGAGTGAGTGGGTGCAGGATCGTCCTGGGCCGCACTCCAGTGGCATGCAGCGGCGGCGTCAGCGTGTGGCTGACACGCTCATCATGGCCTGGCGCCGGCAGACACCTCGGGAATTCGGCGATACCGGCGAGCTGCGCGGCTACCGCCTGGACCTTGAAGGCGCCGACCTGGGTTCGCCGCCGCTGTTCCCGCTTGGCGTGGACTTCAGCCATGTTCAGCGCCTGTCGCTGAAAAATACTGGCCTGACGGCCATCCCCAACGGTTTTCTCGATGCATTCAGCAAGCTGCGCGTGCTCGAGCTTGGGCGTAACCGGCTCACGGAACTGCCCGCCATCATTATCGACATGACCCGCCTCGAAGAGCTGCGTTGCGCCGATAACGACATACAGTTGACCGAACGAACGGCGGGTATCCTGGGCAATCTGCGCCGGCTGGAGGTGCTTGACCTGAGTAACAACCCCTTGGGCACGCCTCCGCATCTGACCGGCCTCACCGGCCTGCGAAGCCTGAACCTGCGTTTCACCTCAATCGATGCGTTTCCGCAAGGCTACGTCGAACTGACGCGGCTGGAACTGGCCGATCTGCGTGACAACCAGTTGAGTGAGCTGCCTGAAACGCTGTACCAGTCACAGTCGCGCCCGGCGCGTGCCCTGTATTTGCAGGACAACCCGCTGTCGGCGTCGACAACTACGCAAATCGAGGCCTATCGTCAGCAGACCGGAATCAACCTGGGTGGCCTGGTCGAGTCGAACGAGATCGGGCCGGAGCTGTTCTGGACCCGGGGCGACAACGAAGCGTTGACACGCCAGCGTGAGATGAAGTGGTTCAGCTTGCGCAAGGAGGCGGGTAGCCAGGAGTTCTTCCGCATCCTGGGCGAGCTGAGCATGACCGCCGAGTACGACGTGGCGCGTACCGAGTTGTTCGACAGGGTCTGGCGCATGATCGATGCTGCCAGCGCCGACAGTCAGTTGCGTGCCAAGTTGTTCAGGCTGGCGGGCCATCCGCGTACCTGCGGTAACAGTATTGCGCTGAACTTCAGCTACCTGGAAATCCAGGTCCAGGTCTTTCAGGCCCTGGCGGCGAGCGAGAACTCCCAGGTGACCGCCCGACTGCTGCGTCTGGGCAAGGGCCTGTTCCGCCTGGACAAGCTCGACAAGGTGGTGCTGGACGATATCAGGCTGCGGCGGGAAAGCGCCCAGGGGCGCTGGCGCGATGTCGAGGAAGTGGAAGTCAGCCTGGGTTATCGGGTCAGGCTGGCCGAAGCGCTGGACCTGCCGGGGCAGCCATCGGCCATGTTGTTCCCGGACCTGGAGATGATCAGCCCCGAGCAGATCGAGGCGGCCAGGCAGGCGATACAGGCTGCCGAAACGCCCGCGGCGCTGGCCGAGTACCTTGGCATGCAGGACTTCTGGTGCGACTGGTTGCGCCAGCGCGACACCCCGGCATTCCTTGCCCTGCGCAACTCGCTGGAGCAACAGGAGCAGGCGTTGGAAGAGCGTCGGGCCTCGATCAACGATGCCGAGTACTACGCCGGCTACTCGAGCCTCTTCCAGGTGTTTCAGGAAAAAACCGCCGAACTGATCCAGAGCCTGAGCGAAGAGGCGGTGGGACGGGACCTGGCGGATGTTGCAAGCCTGCGTCACCTGCAAGGGTAAACATGCAGTAGAAGCCGCCTGCAGCGTGCCTGGGTGCAGGCGTTACTGAGCACGTTGCAGGCGCTGCCGGCTTTGCCCGAACGCCAAGTCATTGAGTAATGATGAGTTTTTAGCAATTAAAGGTTGTAACTTGGCTTGATGCCGTTACAATGGCGCGGCTCGTCGCCAGATGAGCTGCGTTATGGTGACCCCATCGGTCCCCCCGCAACGATCAACCGTGAACCCGGTCAGGCCTGGAAGGGAGCAGCCGCAGCGGTGACATTGTGTGCCGGGGTGTGGCTGGTGGGGTTGCCACCCATCATGCCTGTTGGCACTCTGTATTTCCCCCCCAGTTCGAACACCCGCCCGCGGATTCCTCCGCAGCCAGTATTTCTCCGCAACCGGTTTAGTTGCCTGCGTGCCTGCGAGACCAACCGTGTGGTGCGGGCTCCCCCAGATGTCTTCATCCGCGGTTGATATCGGCAGGGTGCAATTTTGCCCCCGCTCCGCTACGATTAGCGGTCTTCAGCTTGCAGTCGCGACGGTTTTCGATGAGTTATCAGGTTCTTGCACGTAAATGGCGTCCGCGCTCGTTCCGCGAAATGGTCGGCCAGACCCATGTGCTCAAGGCCTTGATCAACGCGCTGGACAACCAGCGCCTGCACCATGCCTACCTGTTCACCGGCACCCGCGGCGTGGGCAAGACCACCATCGCGCGGATCATCGCCAAGTGCCTTAACTGCGAAACCGGTATCACCTCGACGCCCTGCGGCACCTGTTCGGTGTGCCGGGAAATCGACGAGGGGCGTTTTGTCGACCTGATCGAGATCGACGCCGCCAGCCGCACCAAGGTCGAAGACACCCGCGAGTTGCTCGACAACGTGCAGTACGCACCGAGCCGTGGGCGTTTCAAGGTCTACCTGATCGACGAAGTGCACATGCTCTCCAGCCACTCGTTCAACGCCTTGTTGAAAACGCTGGAAGAGCCGCCGCCCTACGTCAAGTTCATCCTTGCCACCACCGATCCGCAGAAACTGCCAGCGACCATTCTGTCCCGTTGCCTGCAGTTCTCGCTGAAGAACATGACCCCCGAGCGGGTGGTCGAGCACCTGAGCCATGTGCTCGGCGCCGAAAACGTACCCTTTGAAGACGATGCCCTGTGGCTGCTCGGCCGTGCAGCCGACGGCTCCATGCGCGATGCCATGAGCCTGACCGACCAGGCCATCGCCTTTGGTGAAGGCAAGGTACTGGCAGCGGATGTGCGGGCGATGCTCGGCACCCTGGATCATGGCCAGGTGTATGGCGTGCTGCAGGCCCTGCTCGAAGGGGACGCCCGGGCCTTGCTCGAAGCCGTTCGGCACCTGGCGGAACAGGGGCCGGACTGGAATGGCGTGCTGGCCGAGATGCTCAATGTGCTGCATCGCGTGGCCATTGCCCAGGCACTGCCGGAGGCGGTCGATAACGGTCAGGGTGATCGCGATCGGGTCCTGGCCCTGGCTCAGGCATTGCCGTCCGAGGATGTGCAGTTCTACTACCAGATGGGGCTGATCGGTCGACGCGACCTGCCATTGGCGCCGGATCCGCGTGGTGGCTTCGAGATGGTCCTGCTGCGGATGCTGGCGTTCCGCCCCGCCGATACCGACGATGCGCCGAAACCGGTGCTAAAGCCGGTGGGGATCAGCCAGGCCACAGCTGATTCTGCAAGCACGGTGGCAGCCGCCACCCAGGCTGCGCCGGCCATGGCTGTTGCACCGGTTGCGGCGCCAGCGCCAGTGGTTGCCGAGCCTGAACCTGTTGCCGAGCCAGAGCCAGCGCCTGAACGTGTACCCGAGCCGGTCGAGGCCCCGGCGCCTGAGCCGGTTGTCGACCTGCCCTGGAACGATCCTGTCGCCTGCGAACCTGAAGTCGAGGCCACGCCGGTTGCCGTAGAGCCGCCTGCGCCTGCGCCGGTTCAGCAAGTTGCGCCACAGGACCTGCCCGCGCACGACGACGGTATTGGTTACAGCCCGGCCGGCATGGATCGCGACGACGAGCCGCCGCTGGACGAAGACTATTACGAGCCAGAAATGGACCCGGCCAGCTACAGTTATCTGGATGAGCTGGCCATCGAGCATGCCAACGAAGTTGACGCGCCGCCTGCCGAGCCATTGCCCGCCGCGCAACCGGCCACGGGCCTGGCGCTGAAATGGCTGGAATTGTTCCCGCAGTTGCCGATTTCCGGGATGACCGGCAATATCGCCGCCAACTGTACGCTGATCAGCGCCGAAGGCGACGACTGGCTGCTGCACCTGGACCCGGCTCACAGTGCCCTGTTCAACAGCACGCAACAGCGGCGCCTGAACGACGCGTTGAACCAGCACCTGGGCCGCACGCTCAAACTGACCATCGAGCTGATTCGCCCTGAGCAGGAAACCCCCGCCCAGGCCGCAGCCCGCAAACGGGCCGAGCGTCAGGGTCAGGCCGAGGCCTCGATCGAGGATGATCCGCTGATCCGGCAGATGATCCAGCAGTTCGGCGCCATGGTCCGCCACGATACGATTGAACCTGTCGACGCCCCGGTTGCCCAGGGCGAGTAACGGATAAACAGCAGCGGCCCGGGCCTGACCCGCGCCGCACCCCGTAACCTAATATTTGAGGTGATCCCCATGATGAAAGGTGGCATGGCCGGCCTGATGAAGCAGGCTCAGCAGATGCAGGAAAAAATGGCCAAGATGCAGGAAGAGCTGGCCAACGCCGAAGTGACCGGCCAATCCGGTGCCGGTCTGGTCAGCGTGGTGATGACCGGTCGTCACGACGTCAAACGCATCAGCCTGGACGACAGCCTGATGCAGGAAGACAAGGAAGTGCTTGAAGACCTGATCGCCGCCGCCGTCAACGACGCCGTGCGCAAGGTCGAAGCCAACAGCCAGGAAAAAATGGGCGGCATGACCGCCGGCATGCAGTTGCCGCCGGGTTTCAAGATGCCGTTCTGAGGTACGAGAATCAACAAGCCAGGCCAATGCCTGGCTTTTTTTTTTGTGTGTGCAGATGATCAATCGTAGGTAATGGCGAACGTGGCCCGGCCTGGCGCCAGGCCGGGGCGTATTTGTGACGGCGCTACTTGCTGAATGTACTGGGCGCTTAGGTGGATCACATGGCGCGAGGTACCGGGATAGACCGTTCCGGCAGTTTGTACCGTGCCCAGTGTAACGATCGAAGGAATACCGTTCAGATTGCGTTGAATACGAATGCCAACGCCATGGGCACTTGCGCCAGGTGCCAGGCTCAAAGCTTGGGTCCTGTTACCCAGAGAGTGGGCGTCCAAGAGAGTGAAACGAATGTTCAGGCTGCCGCCCGATGACCCGCCCGAGCAGTTGAGGTTAATGTTGAAGGGGACTTCGTTGGTTACGTAGCCGATGCCGTTGAAGTTCCTGCGGGGGTGGTCACCCAAAAAAATGCCGGAATGTTTCCTGAGCCGTTATCGACCGAGCAAGTCGGGTTAGGCGAGATGATAGCAACCGTGGTGCGCGAAGGTCTCAGCTCAGCTGCAGTGATGGGCGTTGTGACTGCTGTCGCCAATTGGGCGGAAAGTTGGAGGGTACCGCTGACCGGGCCGTTCGATAATTTTATCAGCTCTATATCGTAGCTTGGAGTGACATGATGACGGCCAGCAGGGTGTGAAGACACTCCACGAGGCCAGCTCATATACGTGCTGTTGGGGCCTCCAGGGCCTGTCTCTCGCAAAAAGATTCGAATGCCGAGACCTGGTACGTTGGTGCGATAATATTGTTCGTGCGAGTAACTCAGTGGTGTCGTATAGCCATAATTGTTTTGGTGGCTGCTCGGGCATGTCACCCGAAACTGGGGCCCGCTGACGCTGGTCCGATATACCACGGTGCCATAGGAGGCCGAAGGCGAAACGATGAGCTGTGAAGGTAAATCGAACGTAGCCCTTGAAATGCCGCCCGATTCAAAGCGGCAATTGTTGCGGGCCGTGGATCCATCCGGGCCACCTACGCCGCTACCCAGAAGCGAGTTATACGGTGGTTCTGTTGCCCAGCTGGGCAAGCTGGCAAGCAGACAGCCCAGGATGACCAGGTAATTTGTGGGAAAGGGATGGACGTGCGGTGAAGTCATGGCGTGTCTCTGCAGGAATTGGCGCGTGCTGCATGCTTCAACGCGCAATGGATGTGGGCGAAAAGTCAGGCCCCCGACGTCTGATCAGCTGATGGCATATCGCAGGTGGCATCCAGGCGTTGAATGTCGCCGTCGGCCTGAATGATTGCGCAGCGTCGCGCGTGGTTCGCTTCATTGACGCCCGGGGCACGGAGGGGTACAGGTGCTGGCTGGCGAATTCGAAGCGACTGCCGGCATTGCTGATCAGTTGTGCCAGCGCCAGGCACATCAGTGATAATCCATGGTGAACAGCGCGCGCCCAAGGGCCGCTCCTGGGCGAATCTGGGAAGCTGGAACCTGCTGGATGTATTGCGCCTTCAGCGGAATGTCATAACGAGTTGTTCCATGATCAACCGTACCGGCCATGCGTGCGGCGCCCAGGCGTATGGCTGTGTCGTTCCTGTCCAGCAGTCGAATACCAACACCATGAGCACCGGCCCCGGGTGCCAGGTTTACTGCAAGGGTCTGATTGCCCGGAAAATGGGCATCGGTAATGGTGTAGCTGATATTTCGCGAGCCACCCGTAGATCCACCCATGCAATTAAGGCGAATGTTGAATGACCTTTCCGGAGTCGTCTTGTTCACGCCTGTGAAGAACGATTGCGGGTGGTTTCCAAGGTTCACCGGAATGTTTTTCGAGCTGGCGTCGATGTCGCAGGTAGGCTCGGCTGAGACAACCTCGACTCTGGTTTGCGGAAGCGTCAGTCTGGCGATGTTGTCTGGGGTATGTGGTTCAAAGGAGTGACGAATGATTACCTGCGGGAAACGCAGGACGCCGCTGTTCACCGGTCCGGTCTTGATCAGTTGCAGTCGGTACGAAGGGGTGATGTCGATTTCGCCGGCCGGATGTCTGGTGTTGATAATCGGCCAGCTGAAATAACCGCTGGCACCGGCTTCGGAGCCCGTTATCTTGATGCCGACCCCCGCCAGATTGGTATGATGAATACCTTCGCCGATGTGAGTGAAAGGCTCGGTAAAACCAATCCGCCGCTCATGGGTAGTTGAGCAACGGTAGGCCATGCGTGTCGCGTACAGGGTGCCGCTGTCATAAATTACCTTGCCTACTGGATCTGCGGCAGACACCGTCAGTCTCGAGTCTATGATGATGAACCTCTGGGACGGGGTTGAGCCGCTATGTACACAACTGGCGGTACTGATGCCGCTATGGGCCAGCAACAGTAATCCTGTCGCGCCGGCGATGCGCGCGGGTAAAGAACAAAGCATGGGCAGGTCTCGACGGTTCAAGGGTGGGCTGGCGTTGCAAGGCAAACGGACTGAATGTTTTGCGGCGCGGCGCCCGCAGTTTTTTTCGCGGCGGCGGGCAGGGCATAGGTAATCCGGCAATTGCCTGTCGAGCCGTTGTCCCAGCGCACGATGATTTCACCTTCATCCTGAAGGCCGCGGGCGAACAGTTGGCTGCCTTGTCCGACGGCACCCAATTCATTGCCGTCGGTATCCACCACCGCTGCGCCAAACGGCAATGGCTGGCCATCGACCTGGCGGGCGTGGATAACGGCCGAACGCCCGGAGCGGGTCTGGAATACCAGCAGTGGAATGGCGCCGGCCCGTGGCACGGTCTGCTGGCTGCTCGATTGCAACTCGACGTCGGTCGACAGCCTCTTGGGGTCGATGGCAACCGTGTTGCGCCGGTAAGGCGTAAGGTTTGGTACTACGGCATAGCCACTGCTGTCGACTCTCAGCGCGGTGCCTGAGGTGACTCGTGCGCCATCGGCGTCTTTGGCGTGAATCAGGCCGAAGGTTTCACTCAAGGGTTGCGACAAGGTTAAACCGTCGGCATGGGCGACGATGGCGCCGCGCAGGCCAAGCGAGGCTTGCGAAGTGTGCCGTCCCTGGCTGAGTGAACCGCTGAGCTCGGCGGCCGAGCCGCGGTAGAGTAGGTTGCTGCTGAGTGTATGGTTGTTCTGGCCATGATGGCGGTCCTGGCTGGCGGTGATGCCGTAGCTCAGGTGCTGATCGTCACTGGTGGCGCCCGTAAGGGTGGCCTGGGCCCGGCTGTTGCCGTTGCTGTCCCTGGAAATACTGCTGCTGAGGCTGCGCACACGCTCGCTGCCCAGTGGTAGGGACAGGCTCAGATAGAGGGTGTTGCCGGCGCGCCCGAAGCGGTCACGTTCCCGAGTACTGCTGAGGGTGTAGCCCAGGGTCTTGTAGTGATTGCTATAGCCGATCGAGTAGCTCAGATCACTGCCGGCATGGTCCCAGTAGCTCGACGCCGAGGCGCTCAGGTGCAGTTGGCCGTAATTTAGTGCCAACGGTTGGGCTAGTGACAGGGTGGTGCGGCTGCGATGGCGCTGGTAGCGCTGATCGCCGGCATCGCGCAGGAACTGGCGGCTGAGCTGGGCGTCCTCCAGGCCATAGAAGCCGCGGGTGGAGTAGCGATAGGTGGCCAGGGCGATCTGCGTGTCGGTTTCGCTCAGGGTCTTTGCGTAGCTCAGGCGCAGGCTCTGGCCTTGCTGACTGCCGAGCCCGGGCAGGTGGGTACGGGCCTGGGTAAGGTCGGCGCCGAACGCACCCAGCTCAGTGTTGAGGCTACCACCGAGCAAGGCTGAGCCATACCCGGATGCCAGGGTCATACCGCTGTAGGTGCTGACCAGGTTGTTCAGGCCATATTGCCAGGTGCCTTCGACGAACACCGGGTCGCTGTTCAGTTGCTGGTTGCGCAAGGTGCCCAGCGTTGCACTGTAGCGGCTGGCACCGGCGCGCAAGGACAACGGAACGGCGGCGTAAGGCACGGAGAAACTATGTTCGCGGCCGTCCGCCTCGGTCACTGTGACCTCCAGGTCGCCGCCGTAGCCGGTTGCATACAAGTCATCGATTTCGAATGCGCCCGGTGCGACGGTGGTTTCGTGCAGGGTTACACCGCGTTGTCGGATCAGCACTCGTGCGTTACTGCTGGCGATACCGCGCACCACTGGTGCATAGCCGCGCAGCGAGGCGGGCAGCATGCGATCGTCGCTGGCCAGGCGTATGCCGGTGTAGCTCAACGAATCGAACAGCCCGCCCGAGGTGTAGCTTTCACCCAGTGTCAGTTGCGAGCGCCAGGGGGTGATATCACGCTGGGCATAGCTGGCAATGCTCTGGTAGCGCTGCTGGCCTTGGTCGCTCCAGTTCAGCGAACCATCATGGCGCAGGCGCCACGGCCCGATATTGAGCCCGGCACCGAGCCCCAGGTAGGTCTGGCGAAAATTGCCCTGGCTGCGATGCTGGGTGCCGTAGGTGTTGAGGTTGTAATCGAGAAAACCCGCTGTTATGCCGCTGTCCCATTGTGACGGGTCAACCGTTTCGCGGGCGCTGCGTTTGACCGCGATTTGCGGCACCGACAAGTACAGGCGCTGGTTGGCAAAGTCCAGGCGGCTGCTGGCATCGTCCAGTGCTCCGTCGATGGGTATGCAGGCCTCGGCGGCAGAAAGTTGCTGTTGCGCTTGCGGGTAAAACTTGCTGCTATCCAGGCCGAGACGCTCTAGCAGGGCATTGTCGAAACAGGCCAGGGCTTCTTCGTTACCAGGCCGGGCCTTGAAACTGAGGTTGAAGCGCCCGTGCCACTCGTCGTTGACCACAACGTCCACATTGTAGATTCCAGGGCTTGCGACGTTGCGCCGCTCGAAGCGCGACAGGTCCACGGGCAGGTTACTGCCGTTGCCCAGGAATGCCGGTTCAAATTCAACCTGCGCGGATAAGGCGGTGTCGGCCATGACCGAAACGTGCCATGACAACAAACCGGACAGACCAACAGATAATCGGCTTATTGTTGAGACTGATTTTTTTCGGGGCGAGCGAAAGTGTAATGATATTAAAGTCATTTTCAGGGGTGCCAATATTAAACTTGGGCACGCACGAAAACTTCGAGAACGCCCGGAGTGTCGAGGAGGGAGAGTGGGCTAAGGGGATGGAGTACTGGCAGGCGTAGAGCTCAATAGTTGGTTATGGTTATTCCCGGCGCCGTAGTCATTGATACTGGTGAAGTTGACCGTTGAGCGCGGGTTGACAGGTGACGAGGATATGAAGTGTCCCAGTGAATAAGGCGCAATGTAGCCCGTGCCCAGTGAAGTCGACTTGCCGTTATATTCAATTTTTATTTCACCGAGATTGACGTAGTAGGCCGACGGGTTACGGCCAACCAGCGTCTCAGGCTTGCCGTCTTGTCCAGGCGCTCGGTGCCAGGTCACCAGGGCCGGTGCGTCCTCGGCCTTGCCCGGCAGGCCCTGCGGGCGGTACAGCAGCTTGATACGGGTACGGAAGGCCAGTTGCAGGACATTGCTGTCCTTGGTTTTTGGCGGAACCTCAAGCATGTTGAACCAGAACAGCGACTCTCGATCACTGGCCATTGGACTGCCGGTATGCAGCAGGCGAATACTTTGCCCTTGTGCAGGTTCGACACGGGCCAGCACTGGCGTCACGGTAAACGGCACCTGGATGGTCTCGGGCGCGGCACGAGTATCGCCATCGTCTACCCAGACCTGGACCAGGCTGGGGTCTTTGCCATTGTTGACAAGGTTGACGGTGGCTTCGCGCTCTTGAGCCGCAAAGATGATGCGGGTACCGGTAATTACAACGCTGGCATGCACGGGCACACTGGCCGCCAGTAGCGCGAGGGCCGTCAGCAGGGAGGGGAAAAAGCGAGTCATGAATGCGAAATCCGACCTGATTAGGGGTAGCAGGCGCGCTGAGCGCGCCTGCCGGTTCATTACGGGAGATTGATCAGGTACTGAACACGGGAGTTGGCGGCACCCGGGGTGACCGTTGCGGCAGTGGCGTAGTACTGGCTGGTGTAGCGCAGGGTTGCCGCGCCGTCTTCAAGGTCAACCGGAATGGTGTTCTGCGAACCGGTTGGCCCGCCGATAATGATCTGTCCGCCTTGTTGGTTGAGCAGTTGGTACTGCACGTTGGTTGCGCTGGCAGGGCCGGCATCCATGTTCAGGCGGCCGTTTTGCACCAGGGCGCCTCCCAGGAACTCGATGTCTACCTGTCCGCCGCTACCGGCGGCACAGTTGGTCAGGGAGATCTCGAAGGTGCGAGGCTGGGCAATGCTGCCGGCCCCTGAGAACTCGCTGGTGTGCGCCGGGCTCATGGGGACGGTGAAGTTCTGGCCGCCAGGGCCGCCGTTGATGGTGCAGGTGGTGCCCGAGATACTGCCGGTGAATTCGATCTGTCCATCAGTTGCCTGGGCATGGAGGCTGATACCGGCCAGCAGCGGTAAAGACAGTGCAAAGCCCAAAGTACGTTTGTTCATTTGTTTTCCAGCTAGATTGATAAAGGTTGTGCGTTAATAAGTAAGTGAGTTGTTGTGGAGGCATATTTACTTGTTTTTAACGCCGGGAAATTATGCGGTTTATTTGATTGGCTGGATGTAGGAAAGAGGGTGGTGGCAACGGGAGGATTTAGCCGGATGCTGTACGATTGGGAGTCTTTAGATGGGGTGTGCTTCTGCAGGTGTTTGAAAGTGTGCCAATTGCTGTATGTTATGTAGGTAATGTTCCTGCTTAAGAAATAGAAATATTATCTTCTTACGATGCTAATCTAAATGTCTGTAAGATTTGACGTTGGCCAGTCTGGCAGGTATAAACCGCCTTCACTTGCATCAAGGCCTTTTCCCATGAGTTTCAGCCCGCTTATCCGACAGCTGATCGACGCATTGCGCATCTTGCCTGGTGTCGGCCAGAAAACCGCCCAGCGCATGGCCTTGCAGCTACTTGAGCGTGATCGCAGTGGGGGGACTCGTTTGGCCCAGGCCTTGAACCAGGCCATGGAGGGCGTCGGGCACTGCCGCCAATGCCGGACCCTGACCGAGCAGGAGCTGTGCCCGCAATGCTCCGACCTGCGGCGTGACGACACACTGTTGTGCGTGGTGGAAGGTCCGATGGACGTCTATGCCGTTGAGCAAACCGGTTATCGCGGCCGCTACTTCGTGCTCAAGGGGCATCTGTCGCCGCTGGATGGCCTGGGCCCGGAAGCCATTGGCATTCCGCAACTGATGGCGCGAATCGAAGAGCAGGGCAGCTTTACCGAAGTGATCCTGGCTACCAACCCGACGGTGGAAGGTGAAGCGACCGCCCATTACATCGCCCAGTTGCTGGCCGACAAGGGCCTGGTCGCTTCACGTATCGCCCACGGCGTGCCCTTGGGCGGTGAGCTGGAGCTGGTCGATGGCGGGACCCTGGCGCATTCGTTCGCCGGGCGCAAACCTATCTCGCTGTAATCCAGGCTCTTTATTCGCGGGGCAAGCCCGCTCCCACAGAACCTCAGCCTGTGGGGGCGGGCTTGCCCCGCGATGCTATCAATACTCGCTCAGCGAGAACTCGGTCAGGCAAAAGGTCGGCACACCCGCCTCATTCAGGCGCTGCGAGCCGCCCAGCTCCGGCAGATCGATGATCGCCGCTGCCTCGAACACCTGCGCACCCATGCGCCGCACCAGCTTGGTGGCGGCCAGCAAGGTGCCGCCGGTGGCGATCAGGTCATCGAAAATCAGCACAGAGTCGCCTTCGCAGAGGCTGTCGGCGTGCACTTCGAGGAAGGCTTCGCCGTATTCGGTCTGGTAGCCTTCGGCGAGTACATCGGCCGGCAGCTTGCCTTGCTTGCGAAACAGGATCAGCGGTTTGTTCAACTGGTGGGCGATGATCGAGCCGATCAGAAAGCCGCGCGCATCCATGGCCCCGATATGGCTGAATTCGGTTTCGACGTAGCGTTCGATAAAGGCATCGGCGACATGGCGCAAGCCCCGCGGCGACTGGAACAGCGGGGTGATGTCGCGAAAGATCACGCCAGGCTTGGGGAAGTCCGGTACCGGGCGGATGAGGGCTTTAAGGTCGAAAGTGGCGCTGGGCATGAGGCGGGTATCCTGAAAAACGAATGCCCGCCAGTATACCTGTTATCCGAGGGGTCAGCTTTCCAGCGAACCACCGGCCAGGGCGCACAGCTGGATCGGGTCAAGGATATGGATTTCCTTGCCTTCGGCCTGGATCAGGCCGTTCTGCTGGAAGCGCGTGAACACCCGCGAGACAGTTTCCACTGCCAGGCCCAGGTAGTTGCCGATCTCGTTGCGCGACATGCTCAGGCGGAACTGGTTGGCCGAGTAGCCACGGGCACGGAAGCGCGCCGAGAGGTTGACCAGGAAGGTGGCGATGCGCTCATCGGCGGTCTTTTTCGACAGTAGCAGCATCATCTGCTGATCGTCGCGGATTTCGCGGCTCATCACCCGCATCAACTGGCGGCGCAGCTGTGGCAGTTGCACCGACAGCTCATCCAGGCGTTCAAAGGGGATTTCGCAGACCGACGTGGTTTCCTGGGCCTGGGCCGACACCGGGTAGGCCTCGGTGTCCATGCCCGACAGGCCGACCAGTTCGCTGGGCAGGTGGAAGCCGGTGATCTGTTCTTCGCCACTGTCGCTCAGGCTGAAGGTTTTCAGGGCGCCGGAGCGCACGGCATAGACCGAGCCGAAATTGTCGCCCTGGCGGAACAGAAACTCGCCTTTTTTCAGCGGACGCCCGCGTTTGACGATTTCATCCAGTGCATCCATGTCTTCCAAGTTCAGCGACAAGGGCAGGCACAGAGGCGCCAGGCTGCAATCCTTGCAATGGGCCTGGTTGTGGGGGCGCAGTTTGACTGGCTCGGACATTTCTTCAATCCTTGTGGGAATGCACACATAAGCCGTAAGGGTAACCCAGGGCAGGGTGTTTCGGCCAGCTTGGACGATTGTGTCGTCGGCAGGCGCAAGGATGCCATCTATAGACGGTGAGGCTTACAGCCTGTGCGCTGTAGAGCCTCTGAGCGCTGCTTGGCCCCGGTTTTATTGGGCGAAGCCAGAGAAAACTGCGACAAAAAACCTCAGTATCAGATCACGCGGGAAAAGCGCTGACGGTTGTGCAGGTCCAGGTAGGCGTCGAACACCATGCACACCGAACGCACCAGCAGCCGCCCGGCCGGCAGTACTTTGATGCCCGCGTTACTCAGCTCGATCAGCCCGTCCTTGTGCATGGTGTGCAGGGCGGGCCACTGGTCCTTGAAGTAGCCGCGAAAATCGATGGTGAAGGCCCGTTCGATGGTCTCGAAATCCAGTTCGAAATGGCAGATCAACTGCTGGATCACCGCCCGGCGCAAGCGATCATCCTCGGTGCAGATCAGCCCGCGGCTGGTGGCCAGCTGGGCCGTGGACAAGGTGTCCTGGTAGGTGGTGAGGTCGCTGCTGTTCTGGCAGTAGAGGTCGCCGATCTGGCTGATTGCCGAGACCCCGAGGCCGATCAGGTCGCAATGGCCATGAGTGGTGTAGCCCTGGAAATTGCGCTGCAGGGTCGACTCTTCCTGGGCAATCGCCAATTCGTCGTCCGGCAGGGCGAAGTGGTCCATGCCGATGTACACGTAGCCGGCGGCCGTCAGTTGCTCGATGGTGTTGTGGAGCATTTCCAGTTTTGCCGCCGGGGCCGGCAAGTCAGCGCTGTCGATACGCCGCTGGGGCATGAAGCGCTCCGGCAGGTGGGCGTAGTTGAACACCGAGAGGCGGTCCGGTTGCAGCTTGATGACTTCTTCGACGGTGCGGGCGAAGCCTTCCGGTGTTTGCTTGGGCAGGCCGTAGATCAGGTCGAGGTTGATCGAGCGAAACTGCAGGGTGCGCGCGGCTTCGATGATCGCCCGGGTCTGCTCCAGGCTCTGCAGGCGGTTGATCGCCCGTTGCACCAGCGGGTCGAGGTCCTGCACGCCGAGGCTGACGCGGTTGAAGCCCAGTTCACGGAGCAGGCCCATGGTCGACCAGTCGGCCTCGCGCGGGTCGATCTCGATGCCGTAGTCGCCGGAGTCGTCGTCCAGCAGGTTGAAATGCTGGCGCAGGTGGGCCATCAGCTGGCGCAGTTCGACGTGGCTGAGAAAGGTCGGGGTGCCGCCGCCAAAGTGCAGTTGCTCGACGGTCTGCTTGGGGGCCAGGTGACAGGCGATCAGCTGGATTTCCTGCTCCAGGCGCTGCAGGTAGGGCGCGGCGCGGCCACGGTCCTTGGTGATGACCTTGTTACAGGCGCAGTAGTAGCAGATGTTGGCGCAGAACGGCACATGCACATAGATCGACAGTGGGCGTACGGCGCGACGGCTGTCACGCAGGGCGTGCAGCAGGTCGAAGGAGCCGACTTCGCTGTGCAGTTGCACCGCGGTCGGGTAGGAGGTGTAGCGTGGGCCGGCCAGGTCGTAGCGGCGAATCAGGTCGGAGTCCCAACGAAGAACGTCGAGCATGCGGGCAGTCCCCAGAAAGAGCAGCAGTGTCCGGAGTCTAGGGAGCGCGGGGCAAACCCGTGTTGATTTGTATCAACGCCGCTTCAGTGGCCCATCAGCCAGTGTTGGTGCGGGCCCGGCAGGGTCCACAGGCCGAAGAGCATCACCAGCACACCGCCGGCAATGCGCACGCCACGCTGGCGCAGCAGGGCGCTGGTGCGTTCGGCGGCGAGGCCGGTGGCGAGCAGCACCGGCCAGGTGCCAAGGCCGAAGGCCAGCATCAGCAGTGCGCTGTCGGCGGCATTGCCCTGGCTCGCCGCCCAGAGCAGGGTGCTGTACACCAGCCCGCACGGCAGCCAGCCCCACAGGGCGCCAAGCAGCAGCGCGCGCGGCAGGCTGGAAACCGGCAGCAGGCGGTTGGCCACGGGTTGGATATGCCGCCACAGGCCTCGACCCAGGCCTTCGATGCGGGTCAGGCCGCTCCACCAGCCGGCCAGGTACAGGCCCATGCTGATCAGCAGCAGCGCTGCCAATACGCGCATGGCGGTCGCCACCGGGCTGTTGGCCACCGCCCAGCCGGCCAGGCCGAGCAACAGGCCGGCCAGGGCGTAACTGAGGATGCGCCCCAGGTTGTAGGCCAGCAGCAGGCGAAAGCGGCGGCTGCGTTGTTCCTTGGGGATGGCCAGGGTCAGCGCGCCCATCAGGCCGCCGCACATGCCCAGGCAGTGGCCGCCGCCGAGCAGGCCGAGGATCAAGGCGGAGCTGAGCAGGGGTAGAAGTTCAGTCACGAGGCGGCGTACCGTCGTCGGGTTTCTTGCCGTCGGCCTCGTCCATGGCAGCCTGGTGCTGCGGGTCCTGGTCGTCGAACAGGATGCTGTGGGCCGGGCCGTCGAGGTCATCGTACTGGCCGCTGTCCACCGCCCAGAAGAAGATGTAGATGGCGATGGCGACGATCAGCAGGGCGGCCGGGATCATGATGTAAAGCGCGGGCATGGAGGCTCCTGGTCAGGCCGTCGCGGGATGCGTGGCAGTGGCTGGCGCATGGCTGGCCGGCAAGCCGCTGGCGCGGGTCAGGCGCAGGGCATTGAGGACCACGATCAGCGAACTGACCGACATGCCGACCGCCGCCCAGATTGGCGTGATCCAGCCCAGCGCGGCAAACGGCAGCATGACGCCATTATACGCCGTGGCCCACAGCAGGTTCTCGATAATGATCCGCCGGGTGCGGCGGGCCAGGCTGAAGGCCTGGACCAGGGCGTCCAGGCGGTTGGACAACAGCACCGCGTCGGCACTGGTCTTGGCGAGATCGGTGGCCGAGCCCATGGCGATGCTGATATCGGCAGCCGCGAGTATCGGCACATCATTGACCCCGTCGCCCAGCATCAGCACCTTGCGCCCTTGCTGTTGCAGGGCCTTGAGTTTTTCCAGTTTGTCGTCCGGGCGCAGGCCACCGATGGCCTGGTCGATCTGCAGTTCGGCGGCCACGCTCTGGACCATCGGCGAGCTGTCGCCGGACAACAGCAGGGTTTGCCAGCCACGGGCACGGCAGGCAGCCAACAGGTCGGCAGCGTCGCTGCGCAGGCGGTCGTCGAGGACGAACCAGGCCAGCGGGCCTCGCTGGTCACCGAGCAGCAACCATTGCCCGGCTTCGTCCGGCATCGCCGGTGCGGTGGTGCCACTGAGGGCGCAGGCGAAGCCCGCTTCGCCGATGCGTAGGCGCTGCCCGCCGACTTGGCCTTCCAAGCCCAGGCCGGGCACTGCCTGGACCTCTTCAGCGGCCTGGCTGGCGCGGCCAAACGCGCGGGCGATGGGGTGCTCGGAGCGGTTCTCGAGTGCCGCGGCGAGCATCAGGCAGCGGTCGGCATCGGTATCGCTCAAGGGACGAATCGCCCGCAGGGTCAGGCGGCCTTCGGTGAGGGTGCCGGTCTTGTCGAAGATCACCGTGTCGATCTGGTTCAGGCCTTCCAGTACATGGCCGCGGGTCAGCAGCAGGCCGAGCTTGTGCAGGGTGCCGGTGGCGGCGGTCAGCGCGGTTGGGGTGGCCAGCGACAGGGCGCAGGGGCAGGTGGCAACCAGCATGGCCAGGACGATCCAGAACGCCCGCGACGGGTCGATCTGCCACCAGAGCAGGCCGATGGCGGCGGAGGCGATCAGGGTGAACAGCAAGAACCATTGCGAGGCACGGTCGGCGATTTCCGCCAGGCGCGGCTTTTCCGACTGTGCCCGTTCCAGCAGGCGCACGATGGCCGAGAGGCGGGTGTCCTGGCCCAGGGCCTGGACCTCGACGGTCAGCGCGCTTTCGACGTTCAGGGTGCCAGCGGTGACTGCGTCGCCGGCACTGCGTGGTTGCGGCAGGTATTCGCCGGTCAGCAGCGATTCGTCGATGCTCGACTGGCCGCTGACAATACGCCCGTCGGCGGGGATCACATGACCGGGCTGGATCAGCACGCAGTCCTTCAGGCGCAGCTCGCTGAGCAGGATCCGCTCGCTCTGCCCGGCCGCGCCAAGGCGCAGGCACGAGGCCGGCAGCAGGTTGACCAGTTGCGCGGTGGCGGCGGCAGTGCGTTCGCGGGCGCGGCGTTCAAGATAGCGCCCGGCCAGCAGGAACAGGGCAAACATGCCCACCGCGTCGAAGTACAACTCGCCGCTGCCGGTGATCGCGGTCCAGATCCCGGCGCCGTAGGCCAGGCCGATGGCCAGTGACACCGAAACGTCCATGGTCAGGTGGCGGGTGCGCAGGTCGCGGGCGGCGCCGCGAAAGAACGGCGCGCAGCTGTAGAACACGATCGGCGTGGTGAGGAACATCGCCACCCAGCGCAGGATGGTGTGCAGCTCAGGGCTCAGGTCGATGTTGAATTCCGGCCAGGTGGCCATGGTTGCCATCATTGCCTGGAACCATAACAGCCCGGCGACGCCCAACTGGCGCAGGGCTGTGCGGTTTTCGCTGGCCAACTGTTCGGCGGCGCGATCGGCCTGGTAGGGGTGAGCGGCGTAGCCGATATGGCGCAGCTCGGCGAGCAGTTTCGAGAGCGGCAACTGGCTGTCGGCCCAGCTCACCTGCAGGCGGTGATTGGACAGGTTCAGCCGCGCCTCGGCCACGGCGGGAAGGTTGCGCAGGTGTTTCTCGATCAGCCAGCCGCAGGCGGCACAACTGATGCCTTCGATCAGCAGAGTGGTTTCGGCCAGCTCGCCGCTGTGACGGACAAAGGGTTTTTGCACGTCGGCGCGGTCGTACAGAGCCAGTTCGTCGACCAGTTGCTGAGGCAGGGCGTCAGGGTTGGCGCTGGCTTCACTGCGGTGCTGGTAATAGCTTTCCAGGTTGCCGGCGACGATGGCTTCGGCCACCGCCTGGCAGCCCGGGCAGCAGAACGCCCGCGGCTGGCCAAGCACCACGGCGGTGAAGTGGCTGCCGGCAGGCACGGGTAGGGCGCAGTGGTAGCAGGGCGTGGGGCTGGTCATGGTAGTCGTCGCAGATTTTTAGGGTGGCCGCATCGCTGGCAAGCCAGCTCCTACAGGGATAGTGCAACCTGTGGGAGCTGGCTTGCCAGCGATAGGGGCGACTCATTTTTCCAGGTGTTCAGCCCCTTGCAGCGCCTCGTCACCGAGAACCAGGGTCTTGTCGTGGGCGACTTCTTCTTCCTCGAACAGACGCCAGACATGCTCATTCTGGCTACCCAGCAGCTCGACGAAGCGCCGGCCTTCGACCTTGTCGCTGAGCTGGCCGAGGTAGCGACCGGCTTCGCTGTCGCTGCGGGTCAGGACGATCTTGCGGTCTTTCTCCGGCTGGGTCGGCGAGATCAGGTTCAGTTCCAGGGTCTGCGGCTGGCTGTTGCCGGTCAGGCGCAGGTCGACTTCGCCGGTCAGCTCGTCCAGGTGCACGCTGGCCTTGAGGTTGAGGGTCTGGGCCAGCAGTTCACGGTCCAGCGAGCGGTTGATGCCTTTGCCGGCCTCGTAGTAGTTGTCGTTGACCAGGTTGTCCGGGTTGTTCACCGCAATGGTCACCATGGTCAGGCTGAGGGTCACCGAGGTGGCCAGCACCCCGATGATGATCCACGGCCAGAGGTGCTTGTACCAGGGGCTAGCGGCAGTTGCAGAAGGCATGGGCTCAGTCTCTTATCGAATTTGCGGGCCGATGAAGCGGCTCTTGGCTTCAACCTGGGTAGCGCTGTCGTCAGCGTCCTTGAGGGTGAAGATGACTTCGTTGGTGGTCGACGGCAGTTGTTCCGGGGCCATCGACAGTTGTACCGGCAGGCTGACGATGTCGCCGGCGGCGACGCGGATTTCCCGTGCGCCTTCAAGCTTGAGGTCAGGCAGGCCACCGGCCTCGAGCACGTAGACGTGATCGCGCTGGTCCTTGTTCATGACCTTCAGGCTGTAGACGTTCTCGATCCGCCCCTGGGCGTTCTCACGGTACAGCACGCGGTCCTTGCTGACGTCGAATCCGACCAGCGAACGCATGACGAAGGCGCTGGCCAGCAGGCCGATCATCGCCAGCAGGACTACGGCATAGCCGATCAGGCGCGGACGCACCATGTGGGTTTTTTGCCCCGACAGGTTGTGCTCGGTGGTGTAGCTGATCAAGCCTTTGGGGTAGTTCATCTTGTCCATGATGGTGTCGCAGGCATCGATGCAGGCGGCGCAGCCGATGCACTCGATCTGCAGGCCGTCACGGATGTCGATGCCGGTCGGGCACACCTGTACGCACATGGTGCAGTCGATGCAGTCACCCAGGCCCTTGGCCTTGTAGTCGAGGTCTTTCTTGCGCGGGCCGCGGGTTTCGCCACGGCGCGGATCGTAGGAAACGATCAGGGTGTCCTTGTCGAACATCACGCTCTGGAAGCGCGCATACGGGCACATGTACACGCACACCTGCTCGCGCAGCCAGCCGGCATTGCCGTAGGTGGCCAGGGTGAAGAAACCGACCCAGAAGTAGGCCCAGCCGTCGGCCTGGCCGGTGAAGAACTCAATCACCAGCTCACGGATCGGCGAGAAGTAGCCGACGAAGGTCATGCCGGTGACAAAGCCGATGCTCAGCCACAGGCTGTGCTTGGCCAGCTTGCGCAGGAACTTGTTGCCGCTCATCGGGGCCTTGTCGAGCTTCATGCGCTGGTTGCGGTCACCTTCAGTGACTTTCTCGCACCACATGAAGATCCAGGTCCACACGCTTTGCGGGCAGGTGTAGCCGCACCAGACGCGGCCAGCGTAGACGGTGATGAAGAACAGGCCAAAGGCGGCGACGATCAACAGCCCCGAGAGCAGGATGAAATCCTGGGGCCAGATGGTGGTGCCGAAAATGTAGAACTTGCGCTCCGGCAGGTTCCACCAGACGGCCTGGTGACCGCCCCAGTTCAGCCATACCGTGCCGAAGTACAGCAGGAACAGGACGGCGCCGCCGACCATGCGCAGGTTGCGGAACACGCCGGTGAAGGCGCGGGTGTAGATCTTTTCTCGGGAGGCGTAGAGATCGACGCTGCTGTTGTCTTTACTGGCAGGCGGGGTGACGTCATGTACCGGAATCTGCTTGCTCATCATTGAGTCCCACGGCAGTGGTGAAGTGCCGCGGCCAGTACATGCCGGCCGCAGTCGGAAGCTTGCTGCTCTAGGGCGCATGATACGCCTGTGTTGCCGGTAGGGGGGAGGGGTGCGACCTTTGGCCGCGTTGGGGAATCGCAGGTAATAGTGTATTGGCCCGTGTCAATTGACGCAGATCATGGCTAGGGGCGGGGGTCTATAAAAAAGCCCCGGCAGTTTTACTGCCGGGGCTTTTGCCAGCTGGGCGAATTACTTCGCTTCAGCGGTTTTCTCAGGCTGGTGCGACAGGCTGTAGACATAGGCCGCCAGCAAGTGGACCTTGTCGTTGCCCTGGATCGCTTCCTGGGCAGGCATCTGGCCCTGGCGGCCGTAACGGATGGTCTGCTGCAGTTGGGCGAAGCTCGACCCGTAGATGAACGCGGTCGGGTGGGTCAGGTCAGGCGCACCCATGGCCGGGGTGCCCTTGCCTTCAGGGCCGTGGCAGGCCACGCAGTTGGTGGCAAACAGCTTCTGGCCGTTGGCCGGATCGGCCTTGGCGTCCTTGGGCAGGGTGCGGCCATCGAGGTTGGTCAGCACGTAAGCGGCCACGTCGGCAACGCCTTGCTCGCCGATCACTTCGGCCCAGGCCGGCATCACGCCGTGACGACCGCCCATGATGGTGGCCTTGATGGTTTCAGGCTCGCCACCCCAACGCCAGTCGTTGTCGGTGAGGTTGGGGAAGCCGTAGGAGCCCTTGGCGTCGGAGCCGTGGCACACCGAGCAGTTGGAGGCGAACAGACGGCCGCCCATCTTCAGCGCTTGCGGGTCTTTGGCCACTTCTTCAATGGGCATCGAGGCGAATTTGGCGAAGATCGGCCCGAACTTGGCGTCCGAGCGGGCCATTTCCTTCTCCCACTCGTGCACGCCGGTCCAGCCGGCTTGGCCGTTGGCGAACTCGGTTTTCTTGTCGTTGTCCAGGTACTGGTAGCCCGGCAGCAGGCCTTTCCAGTTACCCAGGCCCGGGTACAGCACCAGGTAGCCCAGGGCAAAAACGATGGTACCGACGAACAGCATGAACCACCATTTGGGCAGCGGGTTGTCGTACTCCTCGATGCCGTCGTAGGCGTGGCCCACGGTTTCTTCGGTGGTTTCGCTGCGCTGGCCCTTGCGGGTGGACAGCAGCAGCCAGGTCAGGGCGAAGATGGTGCCCAGACTCAAAACGGTGACGTACAGACTCCAGAAGGTAGTCATTCGTTGTTACTCCTAGACGCTTTCGCTTGCGCTTGCTCGACGTGCTTGCTGGCTTCGGGATCATCCGCGAAGGGCAGCATGGTCGCTTCGTCGAACTCGGACTTGCGCCGAGAACTGAACACCCACAACGCCAGGCCGATAAAGGCCACCATCACTACGACGGTGCCCAAGCCACGAATCATCCCGATATCCATCAATGTCACCGTTTGCTTTTGATGATGGTGCCCAGGCCTTGCAGGTAGGCAACCAGGGCGTCCATTTCAGTCTTGCCCTTGACCGCGTCGCGGGCACCGGCGATGTCTTCATCGGTGTACGGCGTGCCGAGGGTGCGCAGGACTTCCATCTTCTTCACCGTGTCCTTGTCGTCGAGCTTGTTCTCTACCAGCCACGGGTAGGCCGGCATCTTCGACTCGGGCACGACGTTGCGCGGGTTGTACAGGTGAGCACGGTGCCAGTCGTCGGAGTAACGACCGCCGACGCGGGCCAGGTCCGGGCCGGTACGCTTGGAACCCCACAGGAACGGGTGATCCCAGACGCTTTCGCCCGCGACCGAATAGTGGCCGTAGCGTTCGGTTTCGGCGCGGAACGGCCGGATCATCTGCGAGTGGCACTGCACGCAGCCTTCGCGGATGTAGATGTCGCGGCCTTCGAGTTCCAGCGCGGTACGCGGCTTCATGCCCTCGACCGGCTTGTTGGTGACGTCCTGGAAGAACAGCGGGACGATCTGGGTCAGGCCGCCGATGCTCACGGCGATGACCATGAAGAAGGCCAGCAGGCCGATATTCTTCTCGACTACTTCATGCTTCATCAGTGAGCTCCAACTACAGCGATCTGAGCGGCGGCTTCAGCTTCGGCCGGCTTCGAGGCGCGTACGGTACGGAAGACGTTGTACGCCATCAGCAGCATGCCGGAGGCGAAGAACGCACCGCCCAGGGCGCGGACGATAAAGCCCGGATGGCTGGCTTGCAGGGCTTCGACGAAGGAGTAGGTGAGGGTGCCGTCGTCGTTGATTGCACGCCACATCAGGCCCTGGGTGATGCCGTTGACCCACATCGAGGAGATGTACAGCACGGTACCGATGGTCGCCAGCCAGAAGTGTGCGTTGATCAGGCCGGTGCTGTGCATCTGCTCGCGGCCGTAGACCTTCGGAATCATGTGGTACAGGGCACCGATCGAGATCATCGCGACCCAGCCGAGGGCGCCGGCGTGTACGTGGCCAACGGTCCAGTCGGTGTAGTGCGACAGCGAGTTGACGGTCTTGATCGCCATCATCGGCCCTTCGAAGGTCGACATGCCGTAGAACGCCAGCGATACCACCAGGAAGCGCAGGATCGGGTCGCTGCGCAGCTTATGCCAGGCGCCCGAGAGGGTCATCATGCCGTTGATCATGCCGCCCCAGCTTGGCGCCAGGAGGATCAGCGACATGATCATGCCCAGCGATTGCGCCCAGTCGGGCAGGGCGGTGTAGTGCAGGTGGTGGGGACCTGCCCAGATGTACAGGGTGATCAGTGCCCAGAAGTGCACGATCGACAGGCGATAGGAGTAGATCGGGCGCTCGGCCTGTTTCGGCACGAAGTAGTACATCATGCCCAGGAAGCCGGTGGTCAGGAAGAAGCCCACGGCGTTGTGGCCATACCACCACTGGATCATCGCATCGGTGGCACCCGAATAAGCCGAGTAGGACTTGAACAGGCTGACCGGCAAGGAGGCGTGGTTGACGATGTGCAGCATCGCGGTGACCACGATGAAGGCGCCGTAGAACCAGTTGCCCACATAGATGTGTTTGGTCTTGCGCTTGACGATGGTGCCGAAGAACACCACACCGTAGGTGACCCAGACAATGGCCAGCAAAATGGCGATCGGCCATTCCAGCTCTGCGTATTCCTTGGTCGTGGTGTAGCCCAGCGGCAAGGTCACGAGCGCGCCGACGATCACCGCTTGCCAACCCCAGAAGGTGAAGGCCGCGAGGCTGTCGGAAATCAGTCGCGTCTGGCAGGTTCGCTGCACGACATAGTAGGAAGTGGCAAACAGTGCACAACCACCGAAGGCGAAGATCACCAGGTTGGTGTGCAGCGGGCGAAGGCGTCCGAAGCTCGTCCACGGCAGGTCCAGGTTAAGCTGGGGCCAGACCAGTTGCGAGGCGATGAAGACACCAAGCCCCATGCCAAGGATCCCCCAGACCACCGTCATGATGGCGAACTGGCGGACGACCTTATAGTTATAAGCAGTCGGACTGATTGCTGTGCTCATTCTAAGGTTCCACGGTTTGGGTGTTTTTATAGGGTAAAAATCGGCGCAAGTATGTATAAACCGTGTGGTTATTGCAACGCGATGGCGCCCGCGCCGATCCTTGCCAACGCCTGCTCCACAGCGGTTTCGAGCCTTTTCGGCGGGCAAATTGTACACAATTAATTAGTTGATATGTGTACCAAAATTTGATTTTTCGTCTAAGGCAAAGGCTTCTGCCGAACGCTTGCTCAGTGCCGTTGATCACTCGCACATCGGCGCTTGAGTCGGCCCCATCAGCCTTTGCGCAGAACCGCTGACGAAAAATGCCCCAAAAAGGTGCAAGCGCGCCGGCTGTTTCAGTCGCTGTGGCAACAAGCTTAGTTGTGATCGAGGGGGGTGCAAGGCGTGGGCAGGGCGGGGTGCGACACTTGGTCGCAAGGGGCGAAGGGAACCGCCGCATCGGGTGCCGATGCGGCGGTTTGAGTCAAGGCTCAGTTACTCAATCGTTTTACTTGGCAGACAGGGTTTCGCCTTGGGCAGGTTCCTCCTGGGACAGGCTGTAGACATAGGCGGCCAGCAGGTGGACCTTGTCGTTACCCTGGATCGCTTCCTGGGCAGGCATCTGGCCCTGGCGGCCGTAACGGATGGTCTGCTGCAGTTGGGCGAAGCTCGAACCGTAGATGAACGCGGTCGGGTGGGTCAGGTCCGGTGCGCCCATGGCCGGGGTGCCCTTGCCTTGCGGGCCGTGGCAGGCCACGCAGTTGGTCGCGAACAGCTTCTCGCCGTTGGCAGGGTCGGCCTTGGCCTCCTTCGGCAGAGTGCGGCCATCGAGGTTGGTCAGGACGAACGCGGCCACGTCGGCAACGCCTTGCTCGCCAATCACTTCGGCCCAGGCTGGCATCACCCCGTGACGACCACCCATGATCGAGGCCTTGATGGTTTCCGGATCGCCGCCCCAGCGCCAGTCCTTGTCGGTGAGGTTAGGGAAGCCGTAGGCACCCTTGGCGTCCGAGCCGTGGCAGACCGCGCAGTTGGAGGCGAACAGACGGCCGCCCATTTTCAGCGCCTGGGGATCCTTGGCCACTTCCTCCACCGGCATGGCGGCGAACTTGGCGAAGATCGGTCCGAACTTGGCGTCGGCCTTGTTCATTTCCTTTTGCCATTCGTTGGTCTGGGTCCAGCCGTCCTCATAACCGGGCAGGATGCCTTTCCAGTTGCCCAGGCCCGGATAGAGGATCAGGTAGCCGACCGAAAACACCAGGGTGCCGACGAACAGCCAGAACCACCACTTGGGCAGCGGGTTGTCGTACTCCTCGATGCCGTCGAAGCTGTGGCCCATGGTCTGGTCGGTGGTGCCTTTGGTTTCGCCCTTGCGGGTGCCCAGCAGCAGCCAGGTCAGGCCGATCAGGCTACCGATGGTCAGTACGCAGATGTACGTACTCCAGAAGGTGGTCATTGCCCGTTACTCCTCGGTTCGGGTTCGTTGGCGGCAGGTGCCAGGCGCTCGTCGGCGAATGGCAGCAGGCTGGCTTCGGCGAATTCACGGTCACGCCGGCCGTTGAACACCCACAGCGACAGGCCGATGAAGGCGATGGCCACCAGCAGGGTGCCCAGGCCTCGTAGCTGGCCGATATCCAGTGTGAAGTCCATGGCGCTTACCTCTTGTTCTTGATCGCGGTGCCAAGCACCTGCAGGTAGGCGACCAGCGCGTCCATTTCGGTCTTGCCCTTGAGCGACTCCACCGCGCCGCTGATGTCGGCGTCGGTGTACGGCACGCCGAGGGTGCGCATGGTGCGCAGCTTGGTCTCGGTGTGGCTGCTGTCGACCGGGTTGGCGACCAGCCATGGGTAGGCCGGCATCTTCGACTCGGGCACGACGTTGCGCGGGTTGTACAGGTGCGCACGGTGCCAGTCATCGGAGTAGCGGCCGCCAACGCGGGCCAGGTCCGGGCCGGTACGCTTGGAACCCCAGAGGAACGGGTGGTCCCAGACGCTTTCACCGGCTACCGAGTAGTGGCCATAACGCTCGGTCTCGGCACGGAACGGCCGGATCATCTGCGAGTGGCACTGCACGCAGCCTTCACGGATGTAGACGTCGCGGCCTTCCAGTTGCAGCGCGGTGTAGGGCTTCATGCCCTCGACCGGCTTGTTGGTGACGTCCTGGAAGAACAGCGGGACGATCTGGGTCAGGCCGCCGATGCTGACGGCAAACACCATCAACAGCACCAGCAGGAAGACGTTCTTCTCGATTACTTCGTGTTTCATCAGGGTCTCCTCAGGCCAGCTGCGCGGCGGCAGGGGCGGTCGCGGCCACCGGGGCACGCACGGTGCGCCAGGTGTTGTACGCCATCAGCAGCATGCCGGTGAGGAAGATCGCCCCGCCGACGAAGCGCACGATGAAGCCAGGGTGGCTGGCCACCAGGGTTTCGACGAAGGAGTAGGTCAGCGTGCCGTCTTCGTTGACTGCGCGCCACATCAGGCCCTGGGCGATGCCGTTGACCCACATCGAGGCGATGTAGAGCACGGTGCCGATGGTCGCCAGCCAGAAGTGCGCGTTGATCAGGCCGAGGCTGTACATCTGCTCGCGGCCGAAGACTTTCGGGATCATGTGATACAGGGCGCCGATCGAGATCATCGCGACCCAACCGAGGGCGCCGGCGTGGACGTGGCCGATGGTCCAGTCGGTGTAGTGCGACAGGGCGTTGACGGTCTTGATCGCCATCATCGGCCCTTCGAAGGTCGACATGCCGTAGAACGCCAGCGATACCACCAGGAAGCGCAGGATCGGGTCGCTGCGCAGCTTATGCCAGGCGCCCGAGAGGGTCATCATGCCGTTGATCATGCCGCCCCAGCTTGGCGCCAGGAGGATCAGCGACATGATCATGCCCAGCGATTGCGCCCAGTCGGGCAGGGCGGTGTAGTGCAGGTGGTGGGGACCTGCCCAGATGTACAGGGTGATCAGCGCCCAGAAGTGCACGATCGACAGGCGATAGGAATACACCGGACGCTCGGCCTGTTTCGGCACGAAGTAGTACATCATGCCGAGGAAGCCGGCGGTCAGGAAGAAGCCTACGGCGTTGTGGCCGTACCACCACTGGACCATGGCGTCGGTGGCGCCACCGTACAGCGAGTAGGACTTGGTCAGGCTGACCGGGATTTCCAGGTTGTTGACGATGTGCAGGATCGCCACGGTGATGATGAACGCACCGAAGAACCAGTTACCGACATAAATGTGCTTGGTGGTGCGCTTCATCAGCGTGCCGAAGAACACCACGGCGTAGGCCACCCAGACAATGGTGATCAGGATGTCGATCGGCCATTCCAGTTCGGCGTATTCCTTGGAGCTGGTATAACCCAGCGGCAGGCTGATGGCAGCCAGCAGGATCACCAGTTGCCAGGCCCAGAAAGTGAAAGCTGCCAGGCGTGGCGAGAACAGGGTGGTCTGGCAGGTGCGCTGGACCGAATAATAGGAAGCGGCGAACAGTGCGCAACCACCGAAGGCGAAGATCACCGCGTTGGTGTGCAGCGGTCGCAGGCGGCCGAAGCTGGTCCAGGGGAGGTCGAAGTTGAGCGAAGGCCAGACGAGTTGCGCGGCGAGAAAAACGCCGAGCCCCATCCCGACGATTCCCCACACCACCGTCATAATGGCGAATTGGCGGACCACCTTGTAGTTGTAGGCGGTACTGCTGGTTGTGTTCATGTATGGGTTCCCATCCACGGTTATAGGCAGACTAAACAGCGAGGCAAGCATGAGTAATGGGCAACTGGCCGGTATTGACGGGGATCAATGGGCGCGGCTGGTCGAAAGCCGCGGCTGGCTGTGGAATGCCCCGCAAAATCAGGGGGATGGCCAGCATTCGGGGTGCCTGATCCTGGCCCATGGCGCCGGTGCGCCGATGGATAGCGGGTTCATGCAGGAAATGGCGCAAAGGCTGGCGGAGCAAGGGCTGGGGGTGCTGCGCTTCGAGTTTCCCTACATGGCCCAGCGGCGCATGGATGGTGGCAAAAGGCCGCCAAATCCGCAGGCGAAGTTGCTGGACTGCTGGCGTGAGGTGTACGCGCAGGTGCGACCATTGGTCACTGGGCCATTGGCCATTGGCGGCAAGTCCATGGGCGGACGCATGGCCAGCATCCTGGCTGACGAGTTGGAGGCTGATGCGCTGGTGTGCCTGGGCTATCCGTTTTATGCAGCGGGGAAACCGGAAAAGCCGCGGGTGGCGCACCTGGCTGAACTGAAGACACCGACGTTGATCATCCAGGGTGAACGCGATGCCCTGGGCAATCGGCAGACGGTGGAGGGGTACGAGCTGTCGTCAGCGATCGAACTGTGCTGGCTGCAGGCGGGGGATCATGACCTGAAGCCGCTGAAGGCTTCGGGGTTCAGCCATGCCGATCATCTGGCGACGGCGGCGGACAGGATTGTCGCGTTTCTGAAGTGAGGGGGCTGCTGCGCAGCCCATCGCTGGCAAGCCAGCTCCCACAAGTTGTTCACCGCAATCCTTGTGGAAGCTGGCTTGCCAGCGATGGGGTCGGCGCCTGATTCAGGCTTAGCCGCGATACTCGCACAGGTAAGCAGTATCAACCGCCACCTTCAGCTGGAACTTGCTGTTGGCCGGCACATTGAACTGGCTGCCGGCGCTGAAGGTTTCCCAGTTGTCGCTGTCGGGCAGTTTGACGGTCAGGGCACCCGACACCACATGCATGATTTCACGCTGGGCAGTGCCGAACTCGTATTCGCCCGGGGCCATCACGCCAACCGTGGCCGGACCTTCAGCGGTGCCGAAAGCGATCGACTTGACCGTGCCATCAAAGTACTCGTTGACTTTAAACATGGGCGACTCCTGAAAAAGGGGCTAAAAAGGCAGGCCAGTATGCCCAAGGCCCGGAGCGCCGTCATCCGCTTTCAGGTGCCATTGGCCGGCAGGGTCAGGGGCAGCAGGCGAGCGGTGTTGCGTGCGTCTTCCAGGGCCCGGTGCTGCTGGCCACTGAACTGCAGGCCAGCCAGCTGCAGCGCGCCATTGAGGCCTAGCGGCCGCTGCAGTTGGCGGGCTTTGGCGAAGCGTTGCTTGAGGTTGATGTGCGGCAGGGTCTCGAGCAGGCTGCCGAGCTGATACTGCTGCCATTCCTGCAGCAGTTGCTTACGGTCGTAGTCGCCCCAGCTGACCCAGCCCTGCAGGTGCTTGGCATGATGACCGAGCCAGCGCTCGAACTGCGCCCAGACTTCGGCGAAGGTTGCCGCCGTGTCGACATTGGCCTGGCTGATGTGGGTCAGCTCGCGGCAGAACGGGGTCAGTTGCGGTCGCCGCCGCGGGCGCACGAAACGCTGGAAATGCCCAACTTCCCTGCCCTGGCGGTCGACCAGGGTCGCGCCGATTTCAATGATTTCCATCTCCGAGACCGGCCAGCCGCCATCGTCTGTGGTTGCTTCAAGGTCGATCACCAGCCAATGGCCCATAGTAGGCTCCCATGCAAGACTGGTTAGAGCGTAGCCAAACTCGCGCGCGGCGGGTATCCCCTGGCGTTTTGCCTGCTGTGCTTGGCACAACCGACAGTTGTGCAACGCCTTGAAAACGCCTAGCTTAGACAGATTCCGGTTCAAACCCGCAAAGAGTGTGTTGCTTTGAGTTCAACGCCCATGCCACAGACGGTGTCCTTGCTGTTAATGCTTGCCGCAATGTGGCTGCTTCCGTCGGTCCGGGCGGCCGAAGAAATCGAGGTCAAGGTCGGGGCGGCGCATTTCCCTCCCTATACCGTGCGCCCGGAGCAGGGGGCCGATACCGGCCTGTTGCCGCAACTGGTCGAGGCGCTCAACAACAACCAGCAGCGTTACCGCTTTATCCTGGTACCCACGTCCATCCCGCGGCGCTTCGGCGACTTTCAGCAGGGCCGCACCGACATGGCGATCTTCGAGAATCCCGAATGGGGCTGGCAGCAGATCCCCCATGTGAGTGTCGACATGGGCCTGGAAGATGCCGAGGTCTTCGTCACCCATCGCCAGCCTGGACGTGACCAGAACTACTTCACCGATCTCAAGGGCAAGCGCCTGGCGCTGTACAGTGGTTACCACTACGCCTTTGCCGATTTCAATCCCGACCCCAGGTACCTGGCCGATACCTACAACGCGACCCTGACCTATTCCCATGACAGCAATTTGCTGATGGTCCAGCGCGGCCGCGCGGATATCGCCCTGGTCACCCGTTCATACTTCAGTGACTTTCTGGTCCGTAACCCGCAAAGCGCCGAGCAGTTGCTGGCGTCCGACCGCGTCGATCAGGTCTACCATCACTACGCACTGTTGCGCCCCGACGCGCCCATCAGTGGTGCGGAGTTTGCCAGGCTGTTGCAGTCCCTGCGTGACAAGGGCGCGTTGCTGAAAATATTCCAGCCTTACCGTATCAGCGTCAGCACCCCCAAGGCCGACTAAATTTGCCTGGGCTGGCGACGTTCACAAGGGTGAGCCGATCATTCCCTTGTGAGCCCAGATCATGCCATTCGATTCTGCTTCGCCGACTTTGTCCTTGCCTCGCTGGCGCAGCCTCAGCGCCGATGAAGGTGATTGCCACCTGAGCCTGGTGCTCGAAGGCAGCCCGTTGGTGCGTGTGCGCCTGCAACGCGGCGAAACCTTGCAGGTCCAGCTTGAAGAGCATGCCCGCGACCGTGTGCAACAGGCCCTGTGGGCTGTTTGCTACTGGCTGTTCGCCCGTGATCCCGGCTGCCAGCGCCTGACCTGGCAGCTGCATCAGCCGCCGCAGGAAGCCTTGAACAGCGGTTTGCTGATCGCCACGCAGGTGAAGGGCCAGTACTTGTGTGAGCGCAGCCTGTTCTGGCAGCTGCCCCAGCCCTGGCTTGGCCAGCCCTTGGCGGGCGTCTATCCGCAACAGATGCAGATCAGCGACGGCAAGCGACACCCTCGGCGTGCGCCAAAGCCGCGTGGCGAAGTGTATCGGCGCTTCGATGCGCGCTTGGGTGCCTGGGTCTCGCTGCGCACCCTGGAAATCGACCAGGACCTGGAGCGTTTCAATCGCTGGCAGAACAACCCGCGGGTGCTGAACTTCTGGCAGGAGGGCGGGAGCCTGGAGCAACACCGCGAGTACCTGAACAAGCTTGAGGCCGATCCCCACAGCCTGACCCTGATCGGCTGTTTCGATGACCAGCCCTTCGCCTACTTCGAAGCCTACTGGGCCAAGGAAGACCGTATCGCGCCGTTCTATGCGGTGGATGACTACGACCGTGGCATTCACATGCTGGTGGGCGAAGAGCTGCACCGTGGGCCGCACAAGGTCGCCAGCTGGTTGTCAGCGCTGGTGCATTACCTGTTCCTGGATGACCCGCGCACCCAGCGCGTCGTGGCTGAACCGCGGGCGGACAACGGCAAGATGATCGGCTACATGCACGATCAGTGTTTTCATTGCGAGAAGGAGTTCGACTTTCCGCACAAGCGTGCGGCATTGATGATTCTGGGCAGGGAGCGGTTTTTCGAAGGTTGCAAGTTGCTCTGACCCCAAGCGGCAAGCGGTATCACCACCCTCTTGCCGCTTGAAACTTGTAGCTTGCCGCTCTCAAGCCCTCTGGCTTGAGACCTTGCGACAATGCACCAGGGCATCGCGAATCATGAAGTTGACCAGGGTCGGCGAGACGCCCAGTTCCTTGGCGATGTCCTTTTGCGGTACGCCATGCAGGCGGTACATCTCGAAGGCATAGCGGGTGCGTTGGGGCAGATCGTTCAGGGCCTCGGCGATGTGTTCCAGGGTGGTGAAGTTGGTATGCGTAGCTTCTGGCGAGGCGCCCTGGATGACCACATTCAGGCCCTCCTCTTCGCTGCCGGAATACTTGAGCTCCATCGCCTGCTTGCGGTAGTGGTCAATGGCCAGGTTGCGCACGATCTGGAACAGGTAGCTGAGCTGGGCCTTGAACGAGGAAGTGATCTGCGGCGCCGAGCTGAGTCGGAAGAAAGCATCCTGAACGACATCTTCGGCCCGCGAGTGGCAGCCGGTGATGCGTGCGGCAATCTTCACGAGGATGCTACGGTTGTCGACAAACGCCTGGAGTAACGGTGAATCGCACTTACTTGTGGATAGTTGTTCCGCCATGGAAATCACCTTATCTCTAAGAGGGAAGTGGAGCACTCCAGATCCGGAGGCTTCCTACGACGTGCGACAAACTATTCGTAATGATAATTATTGTCAAATGCGAAAGTTAATAAGTCTCTATGCTTTTTGGTTCTAAGCTTGCGCTTTGTGACCGGCTTCAAATTCCACCTTTTTTCTCCCTGCCTGGCGCTGGCCACGGGCCTTAATTATTTCTCCGGCCCATCCGTTCCTCTCTGTACATCCTCGGCTCTGGCAAGACGCACCTCGGTGCCTGGAAGCCCGCCCTGCGCGCCACCCGAGACCTGATTTTACGTACAGACTCTGGCAGGAACCCCCATGATGGACGCCTTCGAACTCCCGGTTACGCTGGTCCAGGCATTGGCCCAACGCGCGGCGCTTACCCCCGACCGCGTTGCCTTGCGCTTTCTGGCCGAGGATCCGTGCGATGAAGCCGTGCTGTCCTATCGCGAGCTCGACCAGCGGGCGCGGACCATCGCCGCCGCCTTGCAGGCGCGCACCGAAGTGGGGGATCGGGCGATCCTGTTGTTTCCCAGTGGCCCGGATTACGTCGCGGCGTTCTTCGGCTGCCTCTACGCCGGCGTCATCGCGGTGCCGGCTTATCCGCCAGAATCATCGCGGCGTCATCATCAGGAGCGTTTGCTGTCGATCATCGGCGATGCCGAACCGCGCCTGCTACTGACCATCAGTGCCTTGCACGACAACCTGCAGGCCCTCGAGGTGCTGGCAGAGCCAAGCGCGCCACAGCTGCTGGCGGTCGATACCCTGGCTCAGGAGCAGGCCGGCAGTTGGCAGGCGCCGACCCTGCAGGCCGACGACATTGCATTTTTGCAGTACACCTCCGGCTCCACGGCCTTGCCCAAGGGCGTGCAGGTCAGCCATGGCAACCTGGTGGCCAACGAAGTGCTGATCCGCCAGGGTTTCGGCATCGATGTAAACCCGGATGACGTGATCGTCAGCTGGCTGCCGCTGTACCACGACATGGGCCTGATCGGCGGCTTGCTGCAACCGATCTTCAGTGGCGTGCCCTGTGTGTTGATGGCCCCGGCGTACTTCCTCGCCCGGCCGCAGCGCTGGCTGCAAGCGATCAGCGATCACGGCGGCACCATCAGCGGAGGGCCGGACTTCGCTTATCGGCTGTGCAGCGAGCGGGTCAGCGCCGCGGCAATGGCCAGCCTTGACCTGAGCAAATGGCGCGTGGCCTATTCCGGTTCCGAGCCGATCCGCCAGGACAGCCTGCAGGCCTTCGCCGACAAGTTCGCTGCCTGTGGCTTTGTGCCTGAGAGCTTCTTTGCCAGTTACGGGCTGGCCGAGGCCACGTTGTTCGTCAGCGGCAGCACCCGAGGCCAGGGGATTGGCGCGCTTGAGCTGGATGCCCTGGCGCTGGCGCGCAACAACGCAGAAACGGGCAGGGGCACGGTGCAGATGAGTTGCGGGCGTAGCCAGCCCGGGCATGCCGTGCAGATTGTCGAGCCGCACAACCTGACGCTGCTGGCCGACAACCGGGTCGGCGAAATCTGGGCCAGTGGCCCGAGCATCGCCAAAGGCTACTGGCGCAACCCCGAAGCCACGGCCCGCACCTTCGTCGAGCAGGGCGGGCGCACCTGGCTGCGTACCGGCGACCTGGGTTTTTTGCGTGACGGCGAGCTGTTCGTTACCGGCCGCCTCAAGGACTTGCTGATCGTGCGTGGGCACAACCTCTACCCACAGGATCTGGAAAAGACCCTGGAGCGTGAAGTCGACGTTCTGCGTAAAGGCCGGGTGGCGGTGTTCGCGGTCGATGACCGGGGCGAGGAGGGCATCGGCGTTGCCGTCGAGATCAGCCGCAACGTGCAGAAAGTCATCACGCCTGCGAGCCTGATCAAGACCCTGCGCCAGGTGATCGCCGATGCCTGCCAGCAGGCGCCGGCGGTGGTGCTGCTGCTCAATCCCGGCGCGTTGCCGAAGACCTCCAGCGGCAAGCTGCAACGCGCCGCCTGCCGGTTGCGCATGGACGACGGCAGCCTCGATTGCTACGCGCGCTACCCTGATCAGCAAGCAGCGGCCGTAGCCGATCAAACCGCGTCGGCGACCGGCATGCAGGCCCGGATCGGTCGTCTGTGGCGTGAGCAGTTGGGCGTGGAGCAGGTGGCCGCGGACGATCACTTCTTCCTGCTCGGTGGCAACTCGATTGCCGCCACCCAGGTCTGCGCGCGCTTGAGTGACGAGCTGGATCTTGAGGTGGGCGTACGGGTGCTGTTCGAGGCACCGACCCTGGCCGACTTCAGTGCCGCGGTGACGGCGTTGCAGAGCGATGGCGGTGTCGCCCGTGGCGCCATCAGCCGCCTCGGCCGCGCGCAGGCCTTGCCGCAGTCGCTGGCACAGAATCGCCTGTGGCTGACCTGGCAGCTTGAGCCGCACAGTGCGGCGTACAACATTCCCGGCGCCCTGCGCCTGCGTGGCGAGCTGGACGAAGCGGCATTGCAAGCCAGCTTCCAGGCCCTGGTCGAGCGTCACCAATCCCTGCGTACGGTGTTTGCCGAGCAGGATGGCCAGGCCTTGCAACGCGTCCTGCCGAGCCTGGCGTTGACCTTGCAGCGCCTGGATCTGTCTGCTGCCCGTGCGCAAGAAGTACTGGCGCAGCGCGAAGCCGAAGCGGTGCAGCCTTTCGACCTGCAGCAGGGCCCGCTGCTGCGCGTGACCCTGGTGCGCCTGGACAGCGAAGAGCATCAGCTGTGGGTGACGTTGCACCACATCATCGCCGACGGCTGGTCGATGAACATTCTCATCGACGAGTTTTCGCGCCTGTATGCGGCCCGCTGCCAAGGCCAGGACGCCAAGCTGCCGGCCTTGGGGCTGGACTACGCCGACTACGGCAGTTGGCAGCGCCAGTGGCTGGCCCAGGGCGAAAGCGCCCGGCAACTGGCGTACTGGAAGGATCGGCTGGGTGAGCAGCAGGCGGTGCTCGATCTTGCCACCGATTACCCGCGTTCAAACCGCCACAGCAACGCCGCCGCCCGCTTGAGCGTGCGCCTGCAGCCCACCCTGGCGGAAGCTTTGCGCAGTATCGCCCGCGCCCATGACGCCACGCTGTTCATGGTCTTGCTGGCCGGTTTCCAGAGCCTGTTGCATCGCTACAGCGGGCAGACCGACATCCGCGTCGGCGTGCCCAACGCCAACCGTCCGCGCCTGGAAACCCAGGGCCTGGTGGGCTTTTTCATCAACACCCAGGTACTGCGTGCGCAGCTCGATGGGCGCTTGCCGTTCAACCAGTTGCTGGCCCAGGTGCGCCAAGCCACGCTGGAGGCCCAAGCCCACCAGGACCTGCCGTTCGAACAACTGCTCGAAGCCTTCCCCGAAGCTCGCGAGCAGGGCCTGTTCCAGGTCATGTTCAACCACCAGCAACGCGACCTCAGCGCCCTGCGTCGCCTCCCGGGGCTGCTTGCCGAAGAACTGCCGTGGCACAGCCGCGAAGCCAAGTTCGATCTGCAGTTGCACAGTGAAGAAGACCATCAGGGCCGCCTGATCCTGTCGTTCGACTACGCCGTGGAGCTGTTCGATGCGGCGACCGTCGCACGAATCAGCGCACAGCTGGTCGGTTTGCTGGAACAAGTCTGCGCTCAACCGCAGGTCGCCATCGGCGCTGTGCAACTGCTTGACGCCGATGGCCGCGGGCAATTGCTCGCATGGGGGCAGGCGCCGACGGTACCGGCGCAACAGTGGGTGGTCGACCAGCTCAACGAGCAAGCACGTCTGGCTCCAGAGCGCACTGCCCTGGTATGGCAGGGTGGCAGCCTCGATTACGCCAGCTTGCATCAACAGGCCAACCGCCTGGCCCATTACCTGCGCGACAAGGGCGTCGGTCCGGATGTTTGCGTGGCCATCGCCGCCGAACGTTCGCCGCAACTGCTGGTCGGCCTGCTGGCCATTCTCAAGGCCGGTGGTGCCTATGTGCCGCTGGACGTCGATTACCCGGCCGAGCGCCTGGCCTACATGCTCGCCGACAGCGGTGCCAGCCTGCTGCTCAGCCACAGCGATGTGCTCGAACGCCTGAGCCTGCCGACGGATGTCAGCGCCATCGCGATGGACCGCCTCAAGCTCGACAGCTGGCCAAGCCAGCCGCCGGGCCTGCACCTGCACGGCGACAACCTCGCCTATGTGATCTACACCTCCGGCTCCACCGGGCAGCCCAAGGGCGTTGGCAACACGCATGCGGCACTGGCCGAGCGTCTGCAATGGATGCAGGACCGCTATGAGCTCAATGACAGCGACGTGCTGATGCAAAAGGCGCCGATCAGCTTCGACGTGTCGGTGTGGGAATGCTTCTGGCCGCTGGTCAACGGCTGCCAACTAGTGCTGGCCGGCCCCGGCGAGCACCGCGACCCGCAACGCATCGCCGAACTGGTCCGCGAACATCGCGTAACCACCCTGCATTTCGTCCCGGCCTTGCTTCAGGTGTTTGTCCAGGAACCGCTGGCCGCGCAGTGCAGCAGCCTGCGCCGGTTGTTCTCCGGTGGCGAAGCCTTGTCGGCGAACCTGCGCGAGCGGGTGCTGCAGGTATTGCCGCAGGTGGCCTTGCATAACCGCTACGGCCCGACCGAAACCGCCATCAACGTCACCCACTGGCAGTGCAGCGATGCCGACGGTGCGCGCTCGCCGATCGGCCGGCCGCTGGCCAACGTGTTGTGCCGGGTGCTGGATGATGAGCTCGAACTGACGTCGCCCGGCGTAGCGGGTGAGCTGTATCTGGGCGGTGCCGGCCTGGCTCGGGGGTACCTGGGGCGTGCGGGGCTCACCGCCGAACGTTTCGTGCCGCAGCCCGATGGCGACGGCCAGCGTCTGTACCGCAGTGGCGACCGGGCGCGCTGGCTGGCTGATCTGGGTGCGCTGGAGTACCTCGGGCGGCTCGATCAGCAGGTCAAGCTGCGGGGGTTTCGGGTCGAGCCGGAAGAGGTCGAGGCCTGCCTGCTGGCGCAGGCGGGTGTCGAGCAGGCGCTGGTGATGATTCGCGACACCGCCGCCGGCCCGCAACTGGTCGGTTACTACAGTGGTATCGACGCGAGCGCGCAGTGGCTGGCGGCACTGGCAGAGCAACTGCCCGCCTACATGGTGCCGGCGCAGTTGGTTCACCTGGCGCAAATGCCGCTGGGCCCGAGCGGCAAGATCGAGCGCAAGGCCTTGCCCGAGCCGCAATGGCAATCGCGTGAACACATCGAGCCGGGCACCACCCTGCAACAGCAGATCGCCGCGATCTGGCGCGAGGTGCTGGGTATCCAGCGGGTCGGCTTGCAAGATGACTTCTTCGCCCTTGGCGGCCACTCGTTGCTGGCCACCCAGATCATTTCCCGCACCCGCCAGGCTTGCAACGTCGAGTTGCCGCTGCGCACCCTGTTCGAAGCCAGCGAACTGGGCGCCTTTGCCTCTGCGGTCGAGGCGATCCAGCACAGTGGCGCGCACAACCTGCAGGGCGAGATCCAGCGCATCGACCGTCGTCAGGCCGTGCCGCTGTCCTACTCCCAGCAACGCATGTGGTTCCTCTGGCAGATGGAACCGGACAGCCCGGCCTATAACGTCGGCGGCATGGCCCGCCTGAGCGGGGTGCTGGATGTCAGCCGCTTCGAACAAGCGCTGCAGGCGCTGATCGTGCGGCACGAGACGCTGCGCACTACCTTCCCGAGCATCGACGGCGTGCCCTATCAGTGCGTGGCCGAAGACAGCAACCTGCAGATGAGCTGGCTGGATTTCTCCAGTGCCGCAGCGCAGGTACGCGAGCAACGCCTGCAGGCCTTCGCCGACGAGCAGGCGCACCAGCCGTTTGACCTGGAGCGCGGGCCGCTGCTGCGCGCCTGTCTGGTCAAGACCGGCGAGCGTGAGCATTACTTCGTCCTGACCCTGCACCACATCGTGACCGAAGGCTGGGCCATGGACATCTTCGCCCGCGAGCTGGGCGAGCTCTACGAGGCTTTTGTCGACGAGCGCGAATCGCCGCTGCAACCCTTGCCGGTGCAGTACCTGGACTACAGCGTGTGGCAGCGCCAGTGGCTGGAAAGCGGCGAGCGCCAGCGCCAGCTGGACTACTGGCAAGCCAAACTGGGCGATGAGCATCCGGTACTCGAACTGCCGGCCGACCGTCCGCGTCCGGCGGTGCAGAGTCACCGTGGCGAGCTCTATCGCTTCGACCTGAGCCCGGAGCTGGCAGCGCGAGTACGTGCTTTTAATGCCGAGCGCGGCCTGACCCTGTTCATGACCATGACCGCAACCCTGGCCGTGCTGCTCTACCGCTACAGCGGCCAGACTGACTTGCGCATCGGCGCGCCGGTGGCCAACCGCATCCGTCCGGAAAGCGAAGGCCTGATCGGTGCCTTCCTCAACACCCAGGTGCTGCGTTGCCAGCTTGATGGGCAGATGCGTATCGGCGAGTTGATCGAGCAGGTGCGCCAGACCGTGATCGACGGCCAGTCCCATCAGGACCTGCCCTTCGATCAGCTGGTCGAGGCCTTGCAGCCACCACGCAGCAGCGCCTACAACCCGCTGTTCCAGGTGATGTGCAACGTCCAGCGCTGGGAGTTCCAGCAAAGCCGTGAGCTGGCCGGCATGCAGGTCGAGTACCTGGTAAACGATGCCCGCGCTACCAAGTTCGACCTTAACCTGGAAGTCACCGACCTCGACCGCCGCCTGGGTTGCTGCCTGACCTACAGCCGCGACCTGTTCGACGCGCCGCGTATCGCGCAAATGGCTGCCCACTGGCAGAACCTGTTGGTGGCAGTGCTGGGTGATCCCGAGCAACGCCTGGGCGAATTGCCGTTGCTGGCGGCGGTCGAGCAAAAGGCTTTGTGCGATTCGCTCAAGGGAGACAACACCCTGGCGCTGGATCACAACATTCATCAGCTGTTCAGCGAGCAAGCCGCGCATCAGCCTGATGCCCCGGCCCTGACGTTCGCCGGGCAGCACCTGAGCTACGCCGAGCTTGACGCCCGCGCCAACCAGTTGGCCCGTGTGCTGCGTGAGCATGGCGTCGGCCCGCAGGTGCGCGTCGGCCTGGCCCTGGAGCGCTCGCTGGAGCTGGTAGTCGGCCTGCTGGCGATCCTCAAGGCCGGTGGCGCCTATGTGCCACTGGATCCGGAATACCCGCTGGAACGCCTGCACTACATGATTGAAGACAGCGGCATCGAACTGCTGCTGGGCCAGCGTGCGCTGTTTGAGGCCCTCGGCGAGTTGCCCGCCAAGGTCGGTCGCTGGTGCCTGGAAGAGGACCGTGACGGCCTCGCGGCTTACAGCCGCGAAGCCTTGCCGTCGCTGACCTTGCCGGGCCATCAGGCCTACCTGATCTACACCTCCGGTTCCACCGGCAAGCCCAAGGGGGTGGTGGTCAGCCATGGCGAAATCGCCATGCACTGCCAGGCGGTGATCGAGCGCTTCGGCATGCGCAGCGATGACTGCGAGCTGCACTTCTATTCAATCAACTTCGACGCGGCCACCGAGCGCCTGCTGGTGCCGTTGCTTTGCGGTGCGCGGGTGGTCCTGCGTGGGCAAGGGCAGTGGGGCGCGGAAGAAATCTGCACGCTGATCCGCGAACAGCAGGTATCGATACTCGGCTTTACCCCAAGCTACGGCAGCCAGCTCGCCCAGTGGTTGGCCAGCCACAACGCAAGCCTGCCGGTGCGCCTGGTCATCACTGGCGGTGAGGCACTGACCGGCGAGCACCTGCAGCGCATTCGCCAGGCGTTCACGCCGCAGCAGTTCTTCAACGCCTATGGCCCGACCGAAACCGTGGTCATGCCCCTGGCGTGCCTGGCTCCCGAGCAACTTGAAGCCGGCGCCGGCAGCGTGCCGATCGGCCGCGTGGTCGGTGCCCGCACGGCGTACATCCTCGATGCCGACCTGGCCCTGGTGCCGCAAGGCGGCATTGGCGAGCTGTACGTCGGTGGCGCGGGCCTGGCCCAGGGTTACCACGAGCGCCCCGGTTTGAGCGCCGAGCGCTTTGTCGCCGACCCGTTCAGCGACAACGGCGGGCGCCTGTACCGTACCGGCGACCTGGTGCGCCAGCGCGCTGACGGTCTGGTGGAGTATGTCGGTCGAATCGACCATCAGGTGAAGATTCGCGGCTTCCGTATCGAGCTGGGCGAAATCGAAACCCGTCTGCTCGAACACCCCGCGGTGCGCGAGGCCGTGGTCCTGGCCCTGGACATGCCCGGTGGCAAGCAGCTGGCCGGTTATCTGGTCTGCGATCAGGCGCGGGCGGACGCCGCCGGGCAGGTTGCCCTGCGTGAAGCGCTGAAGGCGCAACTGCGCCTGCACCTGCCGGACTATATGGTGCCGCCCCATCTGGTGCTGCTTGAGCAAATGCCGCTCACCGGCAATGGCAAGCTCGACCGCCGCGCCTTGCCGGCGCCGGACCTGGAGCAGGGCCGCCAGCACTATGAAGCGCCGCGCAGCGAGCTGGAGCAGCAGTTGGCGACGATCTGGCGCGAGGTACTGAACGTGCAACAGGTCGGTTTGCAGGACAACTTCTTCGAACTGGGCGGCGACTCGATCCTGTCGATCCAGGTGGTCAGCCGTGGGCGTCAGGCCGGGCTGCATTTCACCCCGCGCGACCTGTTCCAGCATCAGACCATCCAGACCCTGGCCACGGTGGTCAGCCGCAGTGAAACCACTCAGGTCGATCAGGGCCCGCTGAGCGGACGCGCAGCGTTGACGCCGATCCAGCACTGGTTCTTCGACAGCGACGTGCCGCAACCCCAGCACTGGAACCAGGCGGTATTGCTGATGCCGGTCGAACGCTTGAATGGCAAGACCCTGGAGCAGGCGTTGCAGCAGTTGCTGCAGCACCATGATGCCTTGCGCTTGCGCTTCACCCAGGCAAGCGCTCAATGGCAGGGCGAATACGTCCAGGCCGACCATCGCGAGTTGCTCTGGCAGGCTTCGGTAGCCGATCTGGGCGCCTGCCAGGCGCTGTATAGCGATGTGCAGCGCAGCCTCGACCTGGCACAGGGGCCGCTGCTGCGCGCCTTGCTGGTCGAAGACGGCGAGGGTCGTCAACGCCTGTTGCTGGCCATCCACCACCTGGTGGTCGATGGCGTGTCCTGGCGCGTGTTGCTGGAAGATCTGCAAGCGCTGTACCGCGGCCAGCCGCTGGCGGCCAAGACCCGCGCCATGAGCGATTGGGCGGCACGCCTGGTGGCTTATGCCGGCAGTGACTCGTTGCGTGACGAGCAAACCTGGTGGCAGGCACAGTTGGGCACCGCCAGCCGCGAACTGCCCTGCGATCATCCGCAAGGGGCCAACCTGCACCAGCAGGCGCAAACCCTCAGCGTGCGCCTGGATGCGACCCGCACCCGGCAACTGCTGCAGGAGGCGCCCGCTGCCTATCACACCCAGGTCAACGACCTGCTGCTGACCGCCCTGGCCCGCGTACTGTGCCGCTGGAGCGGTGACAGCACGGTGCTGGTGCAACTGGAAGGCCACGGCCGCGAGAGCCTGTTCGAGGACATGGACCTGACCCGTAGCGTCGGCTGGTTCACCAGCGCCTACCCGTTGAGCCTGAGCCCACTGAACGTCGAAGAAGCCGCGGGGCAGGGCGCTTCGATCAAGGCCATCAAGGAACAACTGCGTAATGTGCCGCACAAGGGTCTGGGCTATGGCGTGCTGCGCTACCTGGCCGATGCGCCGGTGCGCGAAGCCATGGCGGCGCTGCCCCAGGCGCGTATTACCTTCAACTACCTGGGCCAGTTCGACCAGCAGTTCCAGGCCGATGCGCTGTACCAGCCAGTGGATGAAAGCGCCGGGCTCGCCCACGACCTGGCGGCGCCGCTGCCCAACTGGCTGAGCGTCGATGGCCAGGTGTATGGCGGTGAACTGCAACTGCGCTGGACCTTCAGCCGTGAGCGCTATGACCCGCAGACCATCGAAACACTGATCGAAGCCTACCGGCTCGAGCTGATCACCCTGATCGAGCATTGCCTGACCCCGGGCATCGGCAGCTTCACGCCCTCGGACTTCCCCCTGGCGCAGCTGAACCAGGAGCAGGTCGATGCCTTGCCGGTCGCCGCTGCACAGATCGAGGACGTCTACCCGCTGACGCCGATGCAGGAGGGACTGCTGCTGCATACCCTGCTGGAGCCGGGCACCGGCATCTACTACATGCAGGACCGCTACCGGATCAACAGTGCCCTCGACCCGCAGCGTTTCGCTGAGGCTTGGCAAGCGGTGGTCGGCCGTCATGAAGCCTTGCGCGCCTCGTTCTGCTGGAACGCCGGCGAGGCCATGCTGCAGATCATTCACAAACCGGGCGCGACGCCGGTCGACTATCAGGACTGGTCAGCCATCCCTGACACTGAACAGGAAGCGCGCCTGCAAGCGCTGCACAAGCAAGAGCGCGAAGCCGGTTTCGACTTGCTCCGGCAGGCGCCGTTCCACCTGCGCCTGGTGCGGGTGGGCGAGGACCGCTACTGGTTCATGATGAGCAACCACCACATCCTTATCGATGCCTGGTGCCGTTCGCTGCTGATGAATGACTTCTTCGAGATCTACCTGGCCATGGGCGAGGGCCGTCAGGCGCAGTTGCCGGTGCCGCCGCGCTACCGCGACTACATCAGCTGGCTGCAGCATCAGGACCTGGACGAGGCGCGCCAGTGGTGGCGCACTAACCTCGAAGGCTTTGAGCGCAGTACCGCAGTGCCCAGCGACCGGCCATTGTTGCGTGACCACGCGGTAGAGAATGCCGGGATGCTGGTCGGCGATTGCTACACCCGCCTCGATGCCGCCGATGGCGCCCGCCTGCGTGAGCTGGCCCAGGCCCATCAGTTGACCATCAATACCTTTGCGCAAGCCGCCTGGGCCCTAGTGCTGAGCCGCTACAGCGGCGAGCGCGACGTGGTCTTCGGCGTTACGGTGGCCGGTCGCCCGGTGAGCATGCCGCAGATGCAGCGCACCGTCGGGCTGTTCATCAACAGTATTGCCCTGCGGGTGAAACTGCCCACAGCGGGCGAGCGCTGCAGCGTGCGCCAGTGGCTGCAGGGCCTGCTCGAGCGCAACATGGAGCTGCGCGAGTACGAATACCTGCCGCTGGTGAGCATCCAGGAGTGCAGCGAGCTGCCCAAGGGCCAGCCGCTGTTCGACAGTCTGTTCGTGTTCGAGAACGCGCCGGTGGAAGTTGCCGTGCTGGACCGTGCACAGAGCCTGAACGCCAGCTCCGATTCCGGGCGCACCCATACCAACTTCCCGTTGACCGCCGTCTGCTATCCGGGCGATGACCTGGGGCTGCACCTGTCCTTCGACCAGCGTTACTTCGATACCGCCACGGTCGAGCGCTTGCTGGCCGAGTTCAAGCGTTTGTTGCTGGCGCTGGCCGAGGGCTTCCAGGGGGATGTCAGCGAGCTGCCGTTGCTCGGTGAAACCGAGCGGCACTTTTTGCTCGACGACTGCAACCGCAGCGAGCAGGCCTACAGTCTTGAGCAAAGTTACGCCGAACTGTTCGAAGCACGGGTTGCCGCGCACCCGCAGCGGGTGGTTGCGCGGTGCCTGGAGCAAACGCTGAGCTATGCCGAGCTCAACCGCCAGGCCAACCGCCTGGGCCATGCGCTGATCGCCGCCGGGGTGGCGATCGATCAGCCGGTGGCATTGCTGGCCGAACGCGACTTGCCGTTGCTGGGCATGATCGTCGGCTGCTTCAAGGCGGGGGCTGGTTACCTGCCGCTTGACCCGGGCCTGCCGGTTACGCGCCTGCAACGTATCGTCGAACTGAGCCGCACGCCGGTGCTGGTGTGCAGTGCAGCCTGTGCCGAACAGGGGCGTGCCTTGCTCGACGAGCTGAGCTGTGCCGGGCGCCCGAAACTGCTGGTCTGGGAGCAGATCCAGGCGGCAGTCGGGCCGGACGGCAACCCGGGCATCTATAGTGCGCCGGACAACCTCGCCTACGTGATCTACACCTCAGGCTCCACCGGGCTGCCCAAAGGGGTGATGGTCGAGCAGCGCGGCATGCTCAACAACCAGTTGAGCAAGGTGCCCTACCTACAATTGGACGAGCAGGACGTGATTGCCCAGACCGCCTCGCAGAGCTTCGATATCTCGGTCTGGCAGTTCCTCGCCGCACCGCTGTTCGGTGCTCAGGTGGCCATCGTGCCGAACGCCATCGCCCACGACCCGCAAGGCCTGCTGGAGCACGTGCAGGCTACCGGCATCACCGTGCTGGAGAGCGTGCCTTCGTTGATCCAGGGCATGCTCGTCAACGAGCATCAACAGCTCGATGGCCTGCGCTGGATGCTGCCGACCGGTGAGGCGATGCCGCCGGAGCTGGCCTCGCAATGGCTGCAGCGTTATCCGCACATTGGTCTGGTCAATGCCTATGGCCCGGCCGAATGCTCGGATGACGTGGCGTTCTTCCGCGTCGATGCCGCCTCGACCCGGGGCAGCTACCTGCCGATCGGCACGCCGACCGACAACAACCGCCTGTACCTGCTTGGCGACGATCAGCAACTGGTGCCGCTGGGGGCCGTAGGTGAGCTGTGCGTTGCCGGTACCGGCGTCGGCCGTGGCTATGTCGGTGACCCGGTGCGTACTGCGCAAGCCTTTATCCCGCATCCGTTCGGTGCGCCTGGCGAACGTTTGTATCGCACTGGCGACCTGGCGCGTCGACGTACCGACGGTGTGCTCGAGTACGTCGGGCGTATCGACCATCAGGTGAAGATCCGCGGCTACCGCATCGAGCTGGGCGAGATCGAAGCGCGCCTGCATGAGCAAAGCGATATTCGCGATGCGGCGGTGGGCGTGCAGGATGGGGTCAATGGCAAGCATCTGGTCGGCTATCTGGTGGCCAGCACTGCGGGTGCCGATACCAGCGTGTTGCTGGAGCAGGTCAAGCAGCACCTGCGTGCCGAGTTGCCGGAGTATATGGTGCCTCTGCACTGGGGCTGGCTCCAGCAACTGCCGCTCAATGCCAACGGCAAGCTCGACCGCAAGGCCTTGCCGGCCATCGACATCGGCGCCCAGCACAGCCAGGCCTACCTGGCGCCGCGCAGCGAGCTGGAAACGACTCTGGCCAGCATCTGGGCCGAAGTACTCAAGGCTGAACGGGTCGGGGTGCGCGACAACTTCTTCGAGTTGGGCGGGCATTCGCTGCTGGCTACCCAGATCGCCTCACGGGTGCAGAAGGTGCTGCAACTGAACGTGCCGCTGCGGGCGATGTTCGAGTGCAGCACCGTCGAGGAACTGGCGACCTACGTCGAAGGCCTGAAGGCCAGTGAGCTGAGCGACGACAAGGTCGACCGTCTCAGTGACCTGATGGCCGAGCTGGAAGCACTGTAGGGCTTCAGGCCGGGGCAGGGCTGCTGCGCAGCAGGTCGTGCTTGAGCAAGGCGACCGAAGCCGCCAGCAGCACGGCGTCCTTGATCAGGAAGGACGTCGCTCCACCCATGGCCGGGAACCCGCCGGCGCTGTTCTCCCAGCCGCCAGGAGTGGTAAGGATCAGGGTCAGGGTTGTCAGGTAGGTGACCACCGAACCGAGCGCCCCGATCACTGCCACCCGCGGTTGCCAGATACCGGCCAGCAACGCCGCGCCAATCGCCCATTCCGCTACCCCCAGCGCATAGCTGGCACCTTGGATGCCAAAGGCCAGGTGCAGCCAGGACAACAGCGGGCTGTTATCGATCAGCGGGATCAACGCCTGGGCTTCGTAGTCGAACCACTTGGCATAGCCAAAACCGAAGAAGATCAGGATCAGGCTCCAGCGCAGCATCTGGATATCCAGGGAGGAGCGGGTGAAACGGTCGAGGCAGGCAGGGCGGGTCATGGCAAGGTCCTGTGGTTGGATGAGGCAGGTATCCTGCAGACGCCGTGACCGCCCTGTTGTTACATCAGCCGGTCGCTCACCGCTTGCCGAGAATCTTGCCAAGCAGCTCCGGTCGCGGTGCGCCCTGCTGGGTTTGCAGCTGTTGCTGGTCGTCCAGGTAGAAAATTGCCGGCGTCGCTGACAGGCCGAGTTCTTCCATCACCGCCAGGTTGGCGTCGAGCTTGCTCTGTACGGCTTCGGGAATCTTGTCCAGGGCCTTGAGGGTGCTGGCCTTGCCGGCCTTCTCATGTTGCGCGAGGGCCTTGGCCGGGTCCTTGCTGGCCAGCAAGGTGGCTGATTTACCCGGGCTGTCCTCGCGAATGATGCCGACCATGATATGCCGCAATTGCACCTTGCCCGACTCGACCCAGGGCCGCGCCTGTTGCCAGAACATATTGCAATATGGGCAGTTGGGGTCGCTGAACAAGTAGACGATACGCGGCGCGTCGGCCTTGCCGTCGGCGATCCAGGCGGTGTTCTCCATCTTCGCCCAGACTTCCTTGGCCATCGGTGCATACACCAGTTTTTCCAGCGGCGCCTGGCTCAGGTCCTTGCCCTGCTCATCGAACAGGCTGCCCACCAGCACGTGTTTGCCATCGGCAGTCAGGTACAGCGCCAGGCCGCGGTTCTGGTACTCGGCAGCATAGCCGCGCAGGCCATCGGGAGCGTTGAAGCTGCCTTTGATTTTCGCGCCTTTGGCCTCCAGTTGCTGGATGGCTTTGGGCAAGTCTTCAGCCAGCACCAGCTGGCTGGTCATCAAGCCCAGGGCCAGTGTGAGGGGCAGTTTCAGCAGAGATCGCATGCGACGTTCCTTGTGGGGGATGGGGCGGCAGGCGCGGGCGCGCGCTCGAAGGATTGCAGGGCATGGCTGAGGCTGGCCCGCGACAGCTCGCCGAGGTGGCTGCCGACCAGGCGGCCCTCGGCGTTGTAGAACAGGGTGGTGGGCAGGGCCATGGAGCCGACCTTCTGCGCCAGTTGGCCGCCGCTGTCGAATAGCACGTGGGAGAGGTTCAGGCCGGTGGTGGCAAGGAAGGTGACCACGGTTTGCGGCGCTTCGCCCTGGTTGACGAACAGGAAGGTGATGTCCGGGTAGTCGCCCTGGGCCTGTTGCAACACCGGCATCTCGCGCCGGCACGGCGGGCACCAGGTGGCCCAGAGGTTGATCACCAGTGGCTTGCCGCGGTATTCGGCAAGCTCAACGGCTTGGCCATTGGCCTTGCGCAGGCTCATCTCGGGCAGTTGCGTGCCTTGATCATAAAGATGGCTGGCCAGGCTGCCGAGCAACCAGAACAGACCACCACTGAGCAGGCCCCAACCCAGCGGCCGACGCAGGGCGGGGCGGCGGTAACCCTGCCACAGGGCACCGAGGGCCACGGCAACAAGCGCTGGCCAGAGCAGGAAACCGCCGTCACGCAGGTCGATGATCTGCAGCAGGTCGTCGCGGTACATCGACCAGTAGCTGATGACGAAGCCCAGGCGGGCGCTGAGCAGACCCAGCAGGAACAGGCCGAACAGTACCGACTCCGGGTTGTCGCCGCCACGCTTGGCGACGCGCCAGCCAACCAGGCTGGCCAGGGCCAGGGCGCAGATCAGCAGCAGGTGGTTCAGGGCCATGGTCAGCGGCCCGAGAGAAACTGTCAGCATCAGCCTTGGCTCCGGGTAGTGACCCAGTGTTGGAGGAAGTTCGCCGCATCGATTTCACCGGTGATGCGTCGGGCCCGGCGTTCGCTGCCCTCTGGGCCGATCCAGATCAGGCTGGGAGGGCCGGGGACCTGATAGCGCTGCAGCAACTCGCGGCTGGACGCTGCATCGGCAGTTACATCCAGGCGCAGCAAGCGTACGCCGTTCAGCGCCGCCAGCACATCGGCGCGGGCGAATACCTGTTTTTCCATGACCTTGCACGACACGCACCAGTCAGCATAGTAGTCGAGCATCACCCACTGGCCCTGGGCCTTGGCCGCCTCCAGCTCGCGCTGCAGTTCGGCCGGCTGGCTGACGGTGGTGAAGGCATCACGGTGAGCGCCAGGGGCTGTCGGGGCGGTGCTGGCGGTGAACGGTTGCAGCGGTTGCCAGGGGTCATTGCCACCGGCGGCAGCGCCGACGATCAACAGGCTGCCCCAGAAACCCAGCAGCAGCGACAGCGCGCGCAGCGGGCGCAGTGCCTGCATGGCCGGCCAGGCGGCCCAGGCCAGGGCGATCAGCCAGGCCCCGGCAAGGCCCAGCCATAGCGACGCTTCCAGTACCGCGCGCAAGGTATACAGGGCCATGGCCAGGAAGACAAAGCCGAAAAGGCCCTTGACCCGGTTCATCCAGGCGCCCGGGCGGGGCAGGTAGCGGTTGCCGAGGGTGACCAGCAACAGCAGCGGCAGGCCCATGCCCACGCCCAGGGTGAACAGCACCAGGCCGCCGTGCACGGCGTTGCCGCTCTGGGCGATGTACAGCAGGGCGCCGGCCAGCGGTGCGGTCATGCACGGGCCCATCAACAGGCCCGACAAAGCTCCGAGCAAGGCGGCGCCATACAGGTTGCCGCCACGGGTGCCGTGCCCTGCACGCTCCAGGCGGTCACGAATCCACACCGGTAGCTGCAGCTCGAAAGCACCGAACATCGGCAGGGCCAGCAGCACGAACAGCCCGGCCAGGGTGCCCAGCAGCCAGGGTTGCTGCAACCAGGCCTGGAAGCTGGCGCCCAGCAGTGCGGCGACCACGCCCAGGGCGGCATATACCAGGGCCATGCTCAGCACATAGACACTGGCCAGCAACCAGCCACGGCGGGCACTGGCACCGCTGCCCAGTACCAGCCCGGCGAGAATCGGCAGCATCGGCAAGGAGCACGGGGTGAAGGCCAGCAGCAGGCCCAGGCCGAGAAAGGCCAGCAGGTTCCAGGCCAGGCTGGACTGCTGCAGGCCACCGGCCAGGGCCTGATCGCTGGCCTGTGGGGTGACAGTTGCGCCGCCCAGGCTGACCAGGCTGGTTTGTGGCGGGTAGCACAGCCCGGCATCGGCGCAGCCCTGCCAGCCCATGCGCAGCTCACCGTTGGCACTGGCGGGCAGGATCAGTTCCAGTTCGCCACGGTATACCTGGGTTTCACCAAAATATTCATCGCTGTGGGGCAGGGCGGCGGGCAGCTGGGGCTGCTGCTCCGGCGCCAGGCCGTCGAATTTCAGGCGTTTCTGGTACAGGTAGTAGCCATCGGTGATTTGCCAGTGCAGGCGCATCTGCCCCGACTCCAGGCGTTCGCTGCTGAATACGAAGGCCTTGTTGACTGGCAGGAAATCGCTCTGGGCAAAGGGGTTGGCCTGGCTCAGGCCGCTTAGCAGGAACATCAGGGCAAACAGAAAAACGCGCATGTCGAAGCCTTGGCAATGCGATGAAGCGCTAACTCTGGCCCAGCCCGATTAACCGAAAGTTAACCCGGCAACCAACGGCTGTCGCCCGGGCCGCGACGGCTGCGCCTGGGCGCGGCATAATCCTGGGTTAATCCGCCTGGGCTTGAATAAGGCCTTTACTGACCGAGACCCCACCATGCACGTACTGCTCTGCGAGGATGATGACCTGATCGCCAGCGGCATCAGTGCCGGCCTGACCGCCCAGGGCATGACCGTCGACCGGGTGGCCAGTGCCGGCGCGGCCCAGGCCATGCTCCAGGCCGCGGCGTTCGACGTCATGGTGCTCGACCTGGGGCTGCCCGACGAAGATGGTCTCAAGCTGTTGCAGCGCCTGCGGCAGCAGGGCGAGTCGTTGCCGGTGCTGATCCTCACCGCCCGTGATGCGGTCACCGACCGCGTCGATGGCCTGCAGGCCGGCGGCGACGACTACCTGCTCAAACCCTTCGACCTGCGCGAACTGGCTGCACGCCTGCACACCTTGCTGCGCCGCGCTGCCGGGCGAGCGGTGAACATCATTGAGCACGGCCCGCTCAGCTATGACCCCAGCAGCCGCGAAACCTGCCTGGGTGGCCAGCCGGTCGACCTGTCGCGTCGCGAACAGGCGCTGTTGCAGGCACTGTTGCACAACCGTGGCCGGGTGCTTTCCAGCGAGCAGCTCAAGGACAGCGTTTACGGTTTTGGCGATGAGGTCGAGAGCAATGCCCTGAACGTGCATATCCATCACCTGCGGCGCAAGCTGGGCAACGGTATCGTCGAGACGGTGCGTGGCCTGGGTTATCGCCTGGGGCCGGCGCAATTGCCGCAGGAGCCGCAACCATGACCCTGCGTTTGCGCCTGACCCTGATCCTGGGTACCGCCTTCATCGTCATCTGGGTGCTGGCCGCGGCCTGGATGCTGCGCGACCTGCGCATGCAGATGATGTTTTCCCTCGACCAGCGCCTGGTGGCCTCGGCGCGCATGGTCGCCGGCCTGGTCGACCAGTTGCCGCAGCCGTTGTCGAGCAAGGGCGAGGGTACGCGCCTGAGCGCTGATCAACTGAGCGTCGATGGCATGGCCTGCCAGGTCAGTTCGCTGCGTGGCGAAATCCTCGCCCGCAGCCACAACAACGAGCAGCCCCTTGATGATCAGCGCAGCGGTTTCCACGACCAGACCATTGATGGTGCGCGCTGGCGCAGCTTTACCTATGCCCACGGCGATGTACGCATTACCACCGCTGACCGGCACCAGGAGCGCGAGGCACTGAACCGCTCGATTCTGCTAGCGGCTTCGGCGCCGGTGCTGATGGCATTGCTAGGCAGTCTCGGTTTGCTGTGGATGGGGGTTGGCAAGGGCCTGGCCCCGCTCAATCGCATGCGCGATGCCTTGCGCCGGCGCAGCCCGGACTCCCTCGAGCCGCTGCAGGTGCGCGGCCTGCCCAGCGAGTTGCAGCCGTTGCTGGAAACCCAGAACCAGCTGTTTTTGCGCATCGGCCAGACCATCGAGCGCGAACGCCGGCTGACCGACGATGCGGCCCATGAATTGCGCAGCCCGCTGACGGCAATCAAGACTCACCTGCAGGTGGCGCGAATGACCGACGGCGAAGTGCGCGAGCAGGCCCTTGAACATGCCGAGCAGGGCGCTGATCGCCTGCACCGGACCCTTGAGCAACTGTTGTTGCTGGCACGGGTGGAGGGTCGCCTGTCGTTTGAAGACGGACTGCAATGCAATGCCGAGCAGATTGCTCGCCAGGCGATTCAGGACACCGGCGTCGACAACGCCCGGCGTATTGATCTGCAGCTGGCGCCGGGCGCGGCCCAGGTCTACCTCGGGATGCCTACCCCGCTGGCGGTGACGGCATTGCGCAACCTGCTCGACAACGCCCTGCGTCATACCCGCGGAAGCGAACCCGTGGAGCTGGCGGTGCAGATGGACCAGGACCGGGTGGCATTCCTCGTGCGCGATCATGGCCCCGGCATTCCCGAGCAAGACATAGAACACCTGACCGAGCGTTTCTGGCGCCACAGCCAGAGTGGCGGTTGCGGGCTGGGCCTGGCCATCGTCCAGGCGATTGTCCAGCGTTGTGCCGGTAGCTTGCGCTTCGACAGCCGCAGCGACGGCTTGCGGGTGCTGCTGCATATTCCGCTGCGAGCGAACCCGGCCTGACTGGCCTGGGCAGCAGGACGCTGACAAAAATCCTCACAGGCGAGGGGCGAGCGGCTAAATCCTCGCTGCGCTGAAGCGTTTTTCAAGCGACAACAACCCGCACACCTCTGGCAACAGGCGCGTGACGGGCACATCCGCTTGCTTGCGAGGGTTTCCCCAGATGTCAGTCGCTACCAGCCTTGCCCAGGCGCTGCCGGTATCTTCAGCCGCAGACGCTCCTGAAACACTTTACGCGTTCGATGAGTCGCCGTTGCTCGCGCGGCAAAAACTGCAGGAATCCAATGCCCGCAGCTACCCGCGGCGAATCCCGCTGGCGCTCAAGCGCGCCCGTGGCATTTATGTCGAGGACGTCGAAGGGCGTCAGTTCATCGACTGCCTGGCCGGTGCCGGTACCCTGGCGCTGGGTCACAACCACCCGGTGGTGATCGAGGCGATTCAGCAGGTGCTGGCCGATGAGCTGCCGCTGCACACCCTGGACCTGACCACGCCGGTCAAGGACCAGTTCGTCCAGGACCTGTTCAGCCTGCTGCCGGAGCAACTGCGCAGCGAAGCGAAGATCCAGTTCTGCGGTCCGACCGGCACCGATGCGGTGGAAGCGGCGCTGAAACTGGTGCGCACCGCCACTGGACGCAACACCGTACTGTCGTTCCAGGGCGGCTACCACGGTATGTCCCAAGGCGCCCTGAGCCTGATGGGCAGCCTGGGGCCGAAGAAGCCGCTGGCTGCCTTGCTCGCCAATGGCGTGCAGTTTCTGCCTTACCCCTATGACTACCGCTGCCCCTTCGGGCTGGGCGGCGAGGAGGGTGTGAAGGTCAACCTGCACTACCTGGAAAACTTGCTGAGCGATCCAGAAAGCGGCGTGCAACTGCCGGCGGCGGTGATTGTCGAAGTGGTCCAGGGCGAAGGCGGGGTGATTCCGGCGGACATCGAATGGCTACGCGGTGTGCGGCGCATCACTGAAAAAGCCGGTGTAGCGCTGATCGTCGACGAAATCCAGAGTGGCTTTGCCCGTACTGGCAAGATGTTCGCTTTCGAGCACGCTGGCATCACTCCGGATGTGGTGGTGCTGTCCAAAGCCATCGGCGGCAGCCTGCCGCTGGCGGTGGTGGTCTATCGCCAGTGGCTCGACACCTGGCAGCCTGGCGCCCACGCCGGCACCTTCCGCGGTAACCAGATGGCCATGGCTGCGGGTTCGGCGGTGATCAATTACCTCAAGCGACATGACCTGTGCGCTCACGCCCAGGCCATGGGCGAGCGCCTGGTGGCCCACTTGCGCCGCTTGCAGGAGGTTTTTCCGCAGTTGGGTGATATCCGCGGGCGCGGTCTGATGCTGGGGGTCGAGCTGGTCGATCCCAAAGGGCAGGTCGATGCCCAAGGGCATCCAGCCGTCTGCCCGCGTCTGGCCCCCCTGGTGCAGCGCGAATGCCTCAAGCGCGGCCTGATTCTGGAGCTGGGCGGTCGTCAGGGCGCGGTGGTGCGCTTTCTGCCACCGTTGATTATCACTGCCGAGCAGGTTGATGAGGTGGCGGCGCGTTTTGCTCGTGCTGTCGCTGCGGCGGTGGCCAGCCTGTAAACGGCCCAGGCATGTAAAAGCCCGGGGCAGTGCACCGGGCTTTTTTATCGTTCTTCATTGAATCTCGGGGGGCCAGCAGCAGCGCCACAGCGAATGGATAAGCTCGCGCCCCCCAACCCCGGATTCAGTGAAGAGCCCTTTTTATGGCCCTCAGTCGAACGTGCGACCGGCGCGCCAGTAGCCCATCAGGGTCAGGGCGCTACGGTCCAGCCCGCGCTCGGTGATCAGGTAGCGACGGATGTTCATCACAGCGGCAGACTCGCCGGCGATCCAGGCATAGAAATCACCGCTGCCGGGTTTGGCCAGTTCCCAGAGGATCTGCCGGTCGATATCGACCTCCTCCAGTTTGACCTTCAGGCCTGCTCCGGCCACGGTGGGTGGAAGGCGTGCCAGTTCGCGGCTGGCGTGAATCATCGCTTCGCCATGGGTGCAGTGCAGTACATCGCGTGGCAACCAGCTGAGCTCGGTTGCCGGGCTGCAAGCCAGATCAAGGCAATCGGCTTCGCCAGGCACTTCGATAAAGGCCTGGACTGCCACCTCGGGCAGGTCCCTGGCGATTTGTTCGAGTATGCCGGCAATTGCCGGCAGGGCGGTTTCATCGCCGATCAGCAACAGGTTGCGCAGAGCCTTGGGCGGGCGCCACTCATAGCCGCCCGGATCACCATCGAAGGCCAGGTTCGGGGCCACCATCTGCAAGCGATCGCCGATCCTGGCCTGGGTCGCCCAGGTCGAGGCGGGGCCATTGACGCCGTGCAGGACAAACTCGACATCCACCTCCTGCGCTTCGCGGCGCAGCGCCCGAATGGTGTAGGTGCGCATCGGCGGGCTCTGCTCGGCGCTCAGGCCACGGCGGGCATCCTGCCAGGAGCCGTGCTTGGGCAACTGCGGTGGCTGGCCATTCGCAGAGGGGAAGAAAATCTTGATGCGCTGATCGGCGGCCAGGCTGTGCATTTGCGCGACATCCTCACCGCTGAAGACGAAACGCGTGAGCGACGGGCTGAGCGCGATGATGGCTTTGAGCTGAACATCGAACAGGCGGTAGGCGCTGGCTTTGGCGGGTTTGCCGGCCAGCTTGCGCAGACCATTGCCCAGGGCGTTGGTCAGTGAAGTGGAGGCGGACATGGGCGGTACCTCTGGCAAGGGGGGTACCTGGAAAACGAAACGCCTGGCTGCTGAATTAGCCGACGGCCGCCGCGGTTAAATTTCCCTCGCCAGCATACGTCCTAGCTTGGATAAGGCCTGCTTCATGGCTGATACGGGTAGGACGATGACGATTTCGCGACGAGGATTCATAGCAGGCCTGGCAGTGGCGGGCGCGACCGTGCCAGCCGCCTATTACGCGCACAAGCAACTGACCCATGATCCAGAAGACGACATCGTTACCCCGGGTGAGGCCAGTGTCGAACTGGCCGATGCTGCCGGCCAGCAGTTGGCCGATCAGTTGCGCGGGGTCTGGGAGCTGCGTTTCGCGGGTGCCGACGGCGGCTTGGCAGGCGTCCCCCGGGAAGGCGTGCTGATGTACCTGGACGTCGCTGCCAAGGGCCGCGGCCTGCGTGGGTACGTGGACAGCGAAAGCGTCCTGGGCAGCGATGCGCCGGCAGCCTACCGGGTGCTGGGTGATCTGGTCGGTGCCTCCACGGCCTCGGTGCGCTGGCGGCTGATGAGCACTCAGGACGGGCCTGGCTACGAATGTTCAGCCAGCCTGGACGAGGTCTGGGGCAGTTTCGGCAATGCCGGCAGCGGCACGCTCAGCGGCCGCTTGCAGCCGCTGGATCGCTCGATGGCCTTGCCCCTGGCCGACAGCCATTTCGTCGCGGTCAAGCGCCTGTTCCCCGAAGCCCGTGAACGCTTGCCCTACACGCCGCAGTTGCAGGCTTGGCTGATCAGCGCCGAGCACCGTTTGTTCCATCAGCTCTGGCATGCAACCCGTGACAAGTGGCACCGGCTGTCTGAAGAAAAGCACGGTGCCTTGCGCGGCCTGGGCTGGCAGCCCGGCCCGCGTGACAAGGAGCGTGATGCCCGTGGCCCGCGCAAGCACCGCAATGGCTCGGGCGTGGACTTTCTGTTCATGCACCGGCACATGCTCGGTACCGCCCGGTCAATGCAGGACCTGCCGTCGTGGACGCATTTCCCCTTGCCGCAACCGAGCGTCGAGCTCGACCGCCAGGGCTTTGCGCGCTACTACGACAATCACGACGGCTACTGCGTACCGCCAAGCTGGCGGGCGCCGGGCGACAATGCCTACGGGCAGTGGGTGTCGGCGATCAAGGCCGGCGAGACGTTCTGCAGCAACTTCCAGGTCTGGGAGTCGCAGTACCAGGACCCGCTGTACCTGTCGAGACTGACCCTCGGGGCGTTCGGCTCGGAGCTGGAAATGAACCTGCACGATTGGCTGCACATGTGCTGGGCCTCGGTGCCGCGCGATCCGGTCAACGGCGCGCCGGTGCCTTTTGCCCGTGATCCGGCCGATTTTGCCGGGCGCTGGTACGGAGCAGAAAACGACTTTCTCGGCGACCCGTTCTCGTCCCATGTGAATCCGGTGTTCTGGGGCTTTCACGGCTGGATCGATGACCGCATCGAGGACTGGTACCGCGCCCATGAGCGCTATAACCCGGGGCAGGTGCGGCGCCTTGAGGTCAATGGCGTGCAGTGGTTTGCCCCGGGGCGCTGGGTCGAGGTCGATGACCCGTGGTTGGGGCCGGTGACCCATGGTTGCAGCACTACGCCAGGGATGTTCCCCGGCAAATCGGTGGAAATGGATGTCGAGACCATGAAGCTGGCCCTGCGCATTACCTTTGGCGACGACGACAAGATTGGCGACCTGGTACGCCGGGTACCGCAACGGCCCTGGTATGCGCGGCATCTGTCATTGCGCGGGATTGTTTCCTGATTCCTTGTGTTGGGCCTGCTTTGCAGGCCATCGCCGGCAAGGCCGGCTCCCACAGGGTTTGTGCAGGCAGGTCAATGATTTAGCGAACCACCTGCCATCCGCCACCTAATGCCTTGTACAGCGCCACGCTGCCTTGCAACCGGGCCAGGCGCAGTTGTACCTGCTGGTCCTGGGCTTGATACAGCGTGCGTTGGGTTTCCAGTACTGTCAGCAGGGTCTCGGCACCCGCCTGGTAGCGGCGCTCAGACAGTCTGAAAGCGATCTGCGCCTGCTCCACTTCCTCATCCTGCGACTGGCGCTGCTGGTCGACGCCACTGATGCCATTGATGGCCCTTTCGACATCGGCAAAGCCGTTGATGATGCTGCTGCGGTAATTCTCCAGCAGTTCATCCTGCTTGGCGCGGGCTTTGTCGCGTTCGGCGCGCAAGCGGCCGTTGTTGAAGATCGGCGCAGCCAACCCGGCACTCAAGGTGTAGTAGGGGCTACGCATCACCTGGGCAAAGGTATCGGCGCCTGAACCCAGGTCGGCGCCCAGGGTCAGGCTCGGCAGCATCGCCGCGCGGGCCACCCGCACGTCTGCCTGGGCGGCGGCCAGGCTGGCTTCGGCGGTGGCAATATCCGGACGGCGGCTAAGCAGCTCGCTGGGCACCCCGCTGCCGATTTGCGGCCAGTTCAGGCGGGTGATCGATTCTTCAAGGGCGGGCAGCGCCTGCACCGGCTCGCCGAGCAAGGTCGCCAGGGTGATGCGCGCCTCCTGCAACTGCTGCTCGAACAGTGGTACCTGGCGTTGCTGACCGGCAACCAGGCTGCGTTGCTGGGCCAGTTCCAGGGCGGTGGCCGAGCCGGATTGATAGCGGGTTTCGACCAGGCGCAGGACATCCTCGGCATTACTCAGATTGAGGCGGGCAATATGTACCTGTTCTCGCAGGGCCAGGCTCTGCAGGTAGCTGTTGGCGACGCCGCTGAGCAGGGTCAGTTCGACGGTCTGGCGATCGAAACGGCTGGCATCCAGGTTGAACAGGGCGCTGTCGCGTGCGGCAGTCTTGCCGCCCCAGAAGTCCACTTCGTAGCTGGCGCTCAAGCGGGTGCCGAACGAGGTGCTGGTGCGTTCGCGACTGCTGGCATCGAGCTGGTCGAAGCCGTTGCCATGCAGCAGGCGTTGGCGTCTGGCATCGAGGCCGAACTTGAGCTCGGGCAACAACGGCGCGCCGGCAATGACCGCCGAAGCCTGGGCCTGGCGAATACGCGCTGCGGCAGCGGCCAGGTCGAAGCTGTTGCGCCTGGCCTGTTCGATCAGTTGATCAAGCGCGGGGCTGGAGAACTGCCGCCACCAGTTCTCGTGGGGCAGCGGGGTGCTGGTCGCCTGGCCTTGCCACTGCGCTGGCGCCTGCAGGCCGCTCGAAAGTGTAGGGGCGGTCGACGTGCAGGCGGCAAGCACCAAACTGATCGACAGGAAACTGAGACGGCTGGGCAGGTTCATGGATTATTCGCTGGTTAGGGCTTTGACCGGGTCGAGGCGGGCGGCTTTGCGGGCCGGCATGAAACCAAACACCACGCCGGTGATCACTGCACAGGCAAAGGCGCCGAGCACGGCGGGCAAGGAGAAGGCCACGGCAATATCGGCCAGGAGCAACACGCCGCCAATCAACAGCGCCAGGGCAATGCCGGTGACGCCGCCGACCATCGACAGCAGCACCGCTTCACTGAGGAACTGGCGCAGTATGTCGCGCTGGCGCGCACCGGTGGCCATGCGGATACCGATCTCGCGGGTGCGCTCGCGCACGGTCATCAACATGATGTTCATCACCCCGATGCCGCCGACCAGCAACGAGATCGCGGCGATCGAGCCAAGCATCAGTGACAGGCTGTTCTGGGTGCGCGCTTCAGCCTGGATCAGTGCGGCATCGTTGGTCAGTTCGTAGTCGTGCTTGCCGTGGTGGAGCTTGCGCATCAAGCGGTCGATGGCCGCTTCGGTGTCGGCAACCCGGCGTGAATCGGCGGCGGCGATGGTCACGTACTCCGGGTCGCGGCTGCCGAACAGGCGGATGGCGGCGGCCGAGTAGGGCACCACGATACGCTCGTCGCTGTCCTGATCGCCCGAGCTTGCGCCTTTGCCGGCGAGAATGCCTACCACCTGGAAGGGCACGTTCTCGACCAGGATGTACTGGCCGATGGGATCAATTCCGGCACCGAAGAGTTTCTCGCGCACTTTCTGGCCGATGACCGCCACGGCCGCCGCGCTCTGTTCGTCGGCTTCGGTGAAGAAGCTGCCCTCGACCACCGGCCAGTTGAAGATCTCGGAGAAGTAGGTGTTGTTGCCGCCGACATAGAACTGCTGGTTGTTGTTGCCGTAGCGCACCATCAACGAGTTGCCGATCACCGGCATGATCATCTTCACCTGGGGCAGGCTGGACACCGCGGCAACGTCATTGAGGGTGATGACGCCAGCCGGTTCGCGCAAGGTGGGCGCGCTGCCGCTGAGATAAAGGATGTTCGAGCCGAAGGCGGCCATCTGCGCCATGACCTGGCGCTTGCTGCCTTCGCCGACCGCCAGCATGACCACCACCGAGGCTACGCCGATGACGATTCCGAGCAGGGTCAGGGCAGTACGGAAGCGGTTGATCCACATGATCCGCCACGCCGCCTGCAGGGCTTCGACCAGCTCGCCTTTCCAGGCGCCGCTTGCGGTTGCGCCCTGATCCAGGCGCTGGCGCAGGTCTTCGGCCTGCAAGCCAGGGGCGGTGGGGGCAGGGCTGTTTTGCGATGCCGCCGAGTCACTGAGCACCAGGCCGTCACGAATCTCGATGACCCGGTTGGCCCGCGCTGCAACTTCGCGGTCGTGGGTAATCAGGATCACCACGTGACCCTGACTGGCCAGTTCGTCAAGCAGAGCCATGACCTCGGCACCGCTCTGGCTGTCCAGCGCGCCGGTCGGTTCGTCGGCAAGGATGATGTGTCCGCCGTTCATCAGCGCACGGGCAATCGACACCCGTTGCTGCTGGCCGCCGGATAATTGGTGCGGACGGTTGCCGGTACGGCTGGCCAGGCCCAGGCGGTCGAGCAGGGCAGCGGCGCGGGCATGGCGCTCGACGGCGGGCGTGCCGGCGTAGATCGCCGGCATCTCGACGTTCTCCTGCGCCGAACCCGAGGCAATCAGGTGATAACCCTGGAAGACGAAACCGAAAGCTTCGCGGCGCAGCCAGGCCAGCTCATCACTGTCGAGCTCGGCGACGTCCTTGCCGGCGAAGTAATAGTTGCCCGAAGTGGGGCGGTCCAGGCAGCCGAGGATGTTCATCAGTGTCGACTTGCCGGAGCCGGAGGCGCCGACAATGGCAACGAACTCGCCGGGGTGGATGGCCAGGCTGATGCCGCGGACCACCTCAACCTTGGGCGTATCGACACCGCCATAGGACTTGCGGATATCGCGCAGTTCAATCAGGGGTGTGGACATTCAACCCCCGCTCGCGGCAGGTGCGCCGATCAGCAGGCGCTCGCCTTCGGCCAAGCCGTCGAGCACCTGCACCCGCAGGCGGTCGCTCAATCCGGTGCGCACCTGGCGCTGGTTGACCTTGCCGTTGCTGTCGAGCACCTGGGCGATGCGCAGGTCATTGCCATCGGCGTGTTCATCCAGTGCCGCTACCGGCACCGTCAGGACCTTGCTGGCCTGCCCGGCGACAAAGAACACCTGGGTGGTCATCTCCGCCATCAGGGCGTTGTCCGGGTTGTCGACATCCAGCAACACGGTGTACAGCACCACTTTGCTGCTGGCGCCACTGCCACTGGAACTGTTCGGACTGCCGCCGCCCTGGCTGGACTGGTCCAGGGGTTTTGGCGGCACCGGCAGGATTTGCCGCACGTTGCTGGTCCAGCGGCGCTTGCCGCCGGCCAGGGTGGTGAAGTAGGCCGGCATGCCAGGTTTGACATGACCGATATCGGCTTCGGAGACCTGAGCCCATACGGTCATCGGCGATAACTTGGCAATGCGCAGGATCAGCGGAGTTTGCTGCTGGGCGTTGAGGGTCTGGCCTTCGCGGGCATCAACGGCGACCACGGTGCCGGACATCGGTGCGTAGATCCGCGTGTACCCCAGTTCGGCTTCGTCGCTACGCAGGTTGGCCTGTGCCTGGCGGATCTGTGCGCGGTACATGTCGATGCGCGCCTGGGTCACCTTGAGCTGGGCCTGGGCGCTTTGCACGTCTTCATTGCGGGTCGCGCCCCCGGCAGCCAGGTGGCGTTGGCGCTGGTACTGTTGCTCGGCCAGTTGGTACTGGGCTTTCTGCTCATCGAGCTGGGCCTTGAGGTTGTCGATCGAGAAACGCCCGGCATCGAGTTTTGCCTGCTGGGTCGAGGGATCGATTTCCACCAGCAATTGACCTTCCTTGACCTGATCGCCCACTTCTACATGCAGCTTGCGGATTTGTCCGGACGCTTGCGCACCGACATCTACGTAGCGCCTGGGTTGCAGAGTGCCCAGGGCGGTGACACTGCTTTCGATATCGCCGCGGGTCACTGCTACCGTGCTGTGCGGGTCGCCGCCAGTGGGCAGGGTTTTCCAGGCGAGCAGGGCGCCCAGGCTGAGCAGGCCCAGGCCGCAGAGCAACAGGCGACGGGTGTTGGAGAAGCGTCTCATGCGGGGTTTCCAGCCAGAAAGAGTGGCCCGTGACTACAGCCTGTCGCCCTATCACGACAGGCACGGGAAGCTCCCAGATAAACGAGGTGATTAGCGCAGAATTTACCGGGAATGGTTCTGAGCTTGCTGAGAATAATTATAATTTGTATTATTGCATACTGCCATCATCCTTATCCGCTCACCCTTGAGTCAGAGAATTCCCTTCGATGTCGCGGTCAGGTGCTGTGTTGGAAAACTACTATCGCGAACTGGTGAGTTTCCTTTGTGCTCGTCTGGGAAATCGGCAGGCAGCCGAAGACATTGCTCACGATGCCTACATCCGCGTGCTTGAACGCAGCGGTGGCAGTGAAATCGAACACCCGCGGGCGTTTCTCTACCGCACGGCCCTGAACCTGGTGATCGATGGCCATCGGCGTGGCCTGCTGCGTCAGGTCGAGCCGCTTGAAGTGCTCGACAGCGATGAGCGTTTCTTTTCCCCCGCGCCGTCCCAGAGCATGGACCTGAACCAGCGCCTGGAGTTGATGCAGCGCGCCCTGGCCGAACTCAGCCAGCCGTGCCGCGAAAGTTTCCTGTTGCGCAAGCTTGATGGCTTGTCGCATCCGCAGATCGCCGAGCGCCTGGGTATTTCGCGCAGTGTGGTGGAAAAACATATTGTTAACGCCATGAAACACTGCCGGCTGCGCATGCGCGATTGGGAGTCGCAGTAGGCGGTGTGCGTGGGAATTTGTGAAAATTCCGTAGAGGCGTTGCTTGATTTATGTCGATTTCCCGACAACTATCAGTAAAGACCCTTTATCTGGCGAAGTGCCCGCCAATAGCCTGCAATTGATGATCTGGCGCAGTATGGTCAAGGAACGTCGTTAACGCTCTCAGCCTTGGTCATAAACGATGCCGAACAAATCGCTGCGGATCCTGATTGCCGACGAGCACCCAAACCAGTTGCTGCAACTGGAGCGGATGCTCAATGGCATGGGCTATTACCGCATCGCTCCGGTCGAGAGCTTCGAAGATTTGCAGCGTCTGGTGCAGAGCGCACTGCAACCGTTCAATCTGCTGCTGGGCAATATCGACCTGGCCAGCCATGCCGGGGTCGACCTGGAGCGGTTTTGCCGGGTCAATCCACAGATCCAGCACGCCTTGTTGTACGAGTCGCAACATCTGAAGATCCCCTCGATTCCCGACAGCCAGCGCCGGGCAGTGAATATCAGCCTGCCCAAGGTCCCGGACAACGAGACCATTCAGTCCTTCATGAACATCATCGACTCGCCCCAAGTGATCGGGCGCCTGCCCGGCATCCCCGAGCACGCCCCCCTCCAGGGCTATGCCCCGCGGCGGATGAACTTCGCCCAGACCGCGTTTTCCCGTCAGTCCTGAGCCTGGACCGGCCTTTGCGCTGGGTATGGCCGGGCGGCTTTTGCTATCCTCTGGCGTTTGCCCTGACGCGCGCGATCGCGCAGGCTCCGATCACTTGCGGATACCTCTATGACTGCCACTGACCCTGCGCGCCCGCTGCGGCTGTCGCGCAGCGACCACAAGACCCTGGGCCTGGCAGCCCTGGGCGGGGCGCTGGAGATCTACGATTTCATCATCTTCGTGTTCTTCGCCCTGACCCTGAGCCAGTTGTTTTTCCCACCGCAGATGCCCGAATGGCTGCGTTTGCTGCAGAGCTTCGGCATCTTCGTCACCGGTTACCTGGCGCGGCCGCTGGGCGGCATCCTGATGGCCCATTTTGCCGACCACCTGGGACGCAAGCGGGTGTTCAGCCTGAGTATCCTGATGATGGCCTTGCCGTGCCTGCTGATCGGCGTGATGCCCACCTACGCCGATATCGGCTACGCGGCGCCGCTGATCCTTTTGGCCTTGCGCATCCTTCAGGGCGCGGCGGTAGGGGGCGAGGTGCCAAGCGCCTGGACCTTCGTCGCCGAGCATGCGCCAGCCGGGCGGCGCGGTTATGCCCTGGGCTTCCTGCAGGCGGGGCTGACCTTCGGCTACCTGCTCGGCGCCTTGACCGCCACGGCGCTGGCGCAACTGTTCAGCCCGCAGGAAATCCTCGATTACGCCTGGCGCTATCCATTCCTGCTCGGCGGCGTGTTTGGCGTGATCGGTGTGTGGCTGCGCCGCTGGTTGAGCGAGACGCCAGTGTTCCTGGCCTTGCGCGAGCGCCGTGACCAGCCGCCTGCATTCCCCCTGCGGACTGTCTTGCGCGAGCATCGCCGCGCCTTGATCCCGGCCGCGCTGCTCACCTGCGTGCTGACCTCGGCGGTGGTGGTGCTGGTAGTCATCACCCCGACGGTGATGCAACAGCGCTTTGGCATGAGCGCCGGGCACACCTTCGCCTTGAGCAGCATGGGCATCGTCTTCCTCAACATCGGCTGCGTGCTGGCAGGCTTGCTGGTCGACCGTATCGGCGCCTGGCGTGCCTTGATGATCTACAGCCTGCTGCTGCCACTGGGTATTGCCGGCCTCTATGCCAGTCTGGTCGGTGGCTGGGGCTGGACCGGCATGGCCTACGCCCTGGCCGGACTGGCCTGTGGGGTCGTCGGGGTCGTGCCGTCGGTGATGGTCGGGTTGTTCCCGGCGCAGATTCGGGTGTCGGGCATTTCCTTCACCTACAACATTGCCTACGCCTTGTGGGCAAGTACCACTCCGTTGCTGCTGATTGCCCTGATGCCGTGGAGCCCATGGGTGTGTGTGGGCTTCTGTCTGATCATGGGGGCGGTGGGCTTGCTGACGGCGATGTACTTCGGTGCGCGAGAAGCGACTACCTTCGAAGACGAAGCTGTACGCTGCTGAATTGCGGCCATTGAAAAGCCCCCTGGCCACTACGGCGAGGGGGCTTTTGTATTTACCGGTAGACTTACATGTTCGGGTAAGTCGGGCCGCCGGCGCCTTCCGGGGTGACCCAGGTGATGTTCTGCGAAGGGTCCTTGATGTCACAGGTCTTGCAGTGCACGCAGTTCTGGGCGTTGATCTGGAAGCGCTTGCTGCCGTCTTCCTGAGTGACCACTTCGTACACGCCTGCCGGGCAGTAACGCTGGGCCGGCTCGTCGTACAGCGGCAGGTTGGTACCGATCGGGATGCTTGCATCGGCCAGTTTCAGGTGGCACGGCTGCTCTTCTTCATGGTTGGTGCTGGAGAGGAACACCGAGCTCAGCTTGTCGAAGCTCAGCTTGCCATCCGGTTTTGGATAGTCGATTTTTTTCGAGTCGGCGGCCAGCTTCAGGCACGCGTAGTCCGGCTTGGTGTCGCGCAGGGTGAACGGCAGCTTGCCGCCGAACCAGTTCTGGTCGACGTAGTTGAACGCCGCACCGAAGATCGGGCCGAACTTGTGCATGGCCGGGCCGAAGTTACGGCTGGCGAACAACTCTTCATGCAGCCAGCTGGCCTTGAACGCTTCGACGTAGCTGTTGAGCTGGTCGCCGCCTTCGCTGCCGGCCAGCAGGGCGTCGGCCACCGCTTCGGCGGCGAGCATGCCGGACTTCATCGCGGTGTGGCTGCCCTTGATCTTGGCGAAGTTCAGGGTACCCAGGTCACAACCGATCAGCGCGCCACCGTTGAAGACCATCTTCGGCAGCGAGTTCAGGCCGCCTTTGCTGATGGCGCGGGCGCCATAGCTGATGCGTTTGCCGCCATCGAGGTACTTGCTGATCACCGGGTGGTGCTTGAGGCGCTGGAACTCATCGAATGGCGACAGGTAGGCGTTGCTGTAGGACAGGTCGACGATCAGGCCGACCACCACCTGGTTGTTTTCCAGGTGATAGAGGAACGAGCCGCCGGTGTTCTCGGCGCTTATCACGTCCAGCGGCCAGCCGGCGGTGTGCACCACCAGGCCTTGCTCGTGCTTGGACGGGTCGACTTCCCAGATTTCCTTGAGGCCGATACCGTAGTGCTGAACGTCGGACTCACTGTCGAGGTTGAAGCGCTTGATCAGCTGCTTGCCGATATGGCCCCGGCAGCCTTCGGCGAACAGGGTGTACTTGCCGCGCAGCTCCATGCCCGGGGTGTACAGGCCTTCTTTGGGATTGCCTTCACGGTCGACACCCAGGTCGCCGGTGATGATCCCGCGGACCACGCCGTTTTCGTCGAACAGCGCTTCCTGGGCGGCGAAGCCCGGGTAGATTTCCACGCCCAGGTTCTCGGCCTGCTGGGCCAGCCAGCGGCACAGGTTGCCCAGGGAGATGATGTAGTTGCCCTCGTTGTGCATGGTCTTGGGCACGAACAGGTCAGGGACCTTGATCGAGCTGCCAGCATCCTTGAGCACATAGATGTCGTCGCGTTTGACTTCGGTGTTGAGCGGGGCGCCGAGCTCTTTCCAGTCCGGGAACAGTTCGTTCAGGGCGCGCGGTTCGAACACCGCACCGGAGAGGATGTGGGCGCCGACTTCCGAGCCTTTCTCGACCACGCAGACGCTGATTTCGTTACCGGCTTCGGCGGCCTTCTGCTTCAGTCGGCAGGCGGCGGACAGGCCAGCCGGGCCAGCGCCGACAATGACCACGTCGAATTCCATGTATTCGCGTTCCACAGGTTCTCTCCTACTCAAGGCTCATCGGTTTTTCTTTGTTGGCGGGTGTCAGGCGGTCATTTTTCAGACGCTCGGGCTGTAGCTCGAGCGATGACGGACTACACCGCTTTCTCTTGGCCGCGCATTATATCTACACCACTCGCGGGGTCCAATACAAACGTTTGTTTGAATTTGCCGCAGGCCAGTAAAATCAAAGAAGCGCGGCTTGAAGCTGACCGGTTTGCCGTATTGACCGGATTGGGCGTTACGGTCAAGATACGAGCGGTTTTGCGCTCGCCGTAGGCTGACCGTCGGATGCAGGAGCACCCCTAAAAACCAGGCGAAAAGCAGGGCAGTTACGCCACAACCCGCTTTGTAGTGGAGTTTACACGCCACGACAAATAATGCCCCACGGGTTTTGCAACTGACAGGCCGAATCGAGACTGCTAGGTCAGGGTTAAATTCGTCCACCTGTGATCGTTTTTAGAGGTGCCCTTGTACCCACGCGCAATCGCCGGGTTTGCCCCAGGCGACATTCTTTTCACCGGAGAGTAACGAGGAATCCATGAAGGTTCTTGTAGCTGTCAAACGAGTGGTCGACTATAACGTCAAGGTTCGCGTCAAGGCGGACAACTCCGGCGTCGACCTTGCTAACGTCAAGATGTCCATGAACCCCTTCTGCGAAATCGCCGTAGAAGAAGCCGTACGCCTGAAAGAGAAGGGTGTTGCGAGCGAGATCGTCGTCGTTACCGTCGGCCCGGCCACTGCCCAGGAGCAACTGCGTACTGCCCTGGCACTGGGTGCCGACCGCGCCATCCTGGTCGAATCGGCTGAAGAGCTGACTTCGCTGGCCGTGGCCAAGCTGCTCAAGGCAGTGGTCGACAAAGAGCAACCGCAGCTGGTAATCCTTGGCAAGCAAGCCATCGACAGCGACAACAACCAGACCGGCCAGATGCTGGCTGCGCTGAGCGGTTACGCCCAGGGCACCTTCGCCTCCAAGGTCGAGGTTGCTGGCGACAAGGTCAACGTCACCCGTGAAATTGACGGCGGTCTGCAGACCGTTGCGCTGAACCTGCCAGCCATCGTCACCACCGACCTGCGCCTGAACGAGCCACGCTACGCGTCGCTGCCGAACATCATGAAGGCCAAGAAGAAGCCGCTGGAGACCGTTACTCCAGACGCGCTGGGCGTTTCTACCGCCTCCACCAACAAGACCCTGAAAGTCGAAGCGCCGGCTGCCCGCAGCGCCGGTATCAAGGTCAAGTCGGTTGCTGAACTGGTCGAGAAACTGAAGAACGAGGCGAAGGTAATCTAAATGACTATCCTGGTTATCGCTGAACACGAAAAAGGTGCCGTTGCCCCGGCCACCCTGAACACTGTTGCTGCTGCCGCCAAGATCGGGGGCGACATCCACGTGCTGGTCGCTGGCCAGAACGTCGGTGGCGTCGCTGAAGCTGCCGCCAAGATCGCCGGCGTTGCCAAGGTCCTGGTTGCCGACAACGCCGCCTACGCTCACCAGCTGCCAGAGAACGTCGCGCCGCTGGTAGCCGAGCTGGGCAAGGGCTACAGCCACGTGCTGGCACCTGCCACCTCCAACGGCAAGAACATCCTGCCACGCGTTGCCGCGCTGCTGGACGTCGACCAGATCTCCGAGATCATCTCGGTTGAATCGGCTGACACCTTCAAGCGTCCGATCTACGCCGGTAACGCCATTGCCACCGTGCAATCGAACGCTGCCGTCAAGGTCATCACCGTGCGTTCCACCGGCTTCGACGCCGTTGCCGCCGAAGGTGGTTCGGCTGCCGTTGAAGCCGTCGCTGCTGCCCACGACGCTGGCAAATCGGCGTTCGTTGGCGAAGAGCTGGCCAAGTCCGACCGTCCTGAGCTGACCGCTGCCAAAATCGTCGTTTCCGGCGGTCGCGGCATGCAGAACGGTGAAAACTTCAAGCACCTGTACGCCCTGGCCGACAAGCTCGGCGCAGCCGTTGGCGCTTCGCGCGCTGCGGTCGACGCAGGTTTCGTACCCAACGACATGCAGGTCGGTCAGACCGGCAAGATCGTTGCACCACAGCTGTACATCGCCGTCGGTATCTCCGGCGCGATCCAGCACCTGGCCGGCATGAAAGACTCCAAAGTGATCGTTGCGATCAACAAGGACGAAGAAGCGCCGATCTTCCAGGTGGCCGACTACGGCCTGGTGGCTGACCTGTTCGAAGCCATCCCTGAGCTGGAGAAGCTGGTTTAATCCAGCCGCTTCACTTATAAAAGAGCCCGGTCCGTTCGGGCTGTGCAGGCCAGCCTTGCACAGCCCGGCGGACCGGGCTTTTTCATTCGGGCTAAAAAGATCAGGGAGTCGTTGCATGGGATGGCGTGGCCGGATAAACACGGCGCTGGTGGCTGCTGCGGTGCTGATGCCGTTGCAGGCCTGGGCGGTGGGTAAATGCGAGCGGCTGGTGGCCACCGGCAGCCCCGATGCCCCGCCGTATTCATGGCGCGACCCGCAGGATCCCAAGCACCTGATTGGCGCCAACGTCGACCTGTTCAGGCAGGTTGCCGGCGAGTTGGGCCTGAAGATTGAAGTCCTCGACAGCGGTACCCGCAGTCAGGCGTTGGATGAGGTGCGCAGCGGGCGCGTCGATCTGTTGATCGATTCACCCTTCGCGGTGGCCGAACTGACCACCGTCGACTATGTTCACCCGTCGTTGCTGAGCAATGAATACGTGGTCTGGACTCGTCACGATTCGCCACTGGTTTACAACACCTTGTCCGATTTGCACGAGCATCAAGGCAGTGTGTCGGAGAAAGCCCGGCTGACGCCCGAATTTTCCGCCTACGCCAAGAGTCAGTTGAAGCTGGCGCCGGCGCAGAACCTGACCCAGGCATTCCAGAAACTGCTGCTCGGCCAGGTCGACTATGTGCTGGCCGGTCGCTACGCCGGCATGGCCATGGCCCAGACCCTGGGCATGAGCAACGAGCTGATTGCCCGCGGCTTGCCCCTGGACCGCCCTGGGCTGTACCTGGCGCTGTCGCATAATTCGGCATGCAATGACGCCTGGTTACGCGGACAACTGGCAAAAAAACTGACAGAATTGCCGGCCTCCGGCGTGTCCCAAGCGGTACTGCAACGTAATGTCGAGCGCTGGAAAGCGCAGATGCAGGCACCGCTGGATGCCCCTAAACAGTAGGAAGATTGCGTGAGAACTCATTCACTATTCGCCGCCCTGGCGCTGCTGGCCCTGGCCGGATGCGCCAATGACCCGGCCCCCAATGAACAGCTACGCCTGTCCGAACAGGCGCTGGAGCAGGCCAAGGCCGTTGGTGCCACCGATGAAGTGGCAGAGCTGAAGCTGGCTGAAGACAAACTGGCCCGCGCCCGCGCCAACATGACCAGCGAATCCTATCGCGACGCGCGCATGCGCGCCGAGCAGGCCGAGCTCGATGCACGCCTGGCCGAGGCCCAGGTGCTGACGGTCAAGAGCAAGGAGCAGCTGGACTTGCTGCAGTCGCGGGTCAATCGCCTGCGTAAACAGTTGGGAGAGCAGCGGTGAGTTCGATCAAACCTTTGGCGGCATTATTGTTGGTCGGGGTAGTGGGCCTGCAGGGCTGCGCCAGCCAGCGCAGCGAGACGGCGCTGGATGAGGCCACGGCCAAGTTCCAGACGGTCAAGGACGATTCCGACGTGTTGCGCAGTGCGCCGCGTGACGTTATCCGTGCCGGTGAATCGCTGGCCCGTGCCGAGCGCTTGTCCAGTTATCTGGGGACCGGTGCCGATGTGCGCCACTATGCCTACCTGAGCCAGCGCTACAGCGACATTGCCCGCGAGCACAGCAACCTGGTCCTCAATCAGGAGCGCCTGGCCAAACTCGAGCTCGAGCGTCAGCGCCTGCAGTTGGCCCTGCGCGAAGCCAAGCTTGCCAGCGTGCAGCAGCAGGGCAAGTGGCTGGAGGCGCAGATCGTCAGCCTGGCCACTGAGCAGAGCGACCGTGGTCTGGTCATGACCCTGGGCGACGTGCTGTTCGATACCGGCCATGCGGAGCTGAAGAACTCCGCCAGCCGTACCGTGCTCAAGCTGGTGCAGTTCCTCCAGCTCAACCCCAAGCGGGTCGTGCGTATCGAGGGTTACACCGACAGTACCGGTGCGCCGGAAGACAATCTCAAGCTCTCCCGTGATCGGGCTCAGGCAGTGGCCGACATGCTGATCGATCTGGGTGTCGATGAAAAACGCATCCAGGTCGAAGGGTACGGCGACCAGTATCCGGTCGAGGCTAACGCCTCGGAGCGGGGCAGGGCGCAGAACCGTCGGGTCGAGATCGTCTTCTCCGACGAAAAAGGCAAGCTCGGCGCCGCACGCTGAGTAATAGATGAAGAAACCCGGTGAGTGTCCCTCTCCGGGTTTTTTATGGCTCTTCAGGGGCTTGGGTTGGGTTTTTGAAGCTGCGGGCTTATCCATTCGGTGTGGTGCGGCTGCCGGCCCCTTCCGCCTTTACGGCGGCCTACTTTTCTCTTGGGAAAAGGTAGGCAAAACCGCTTGCTCCTGCATACGGCCCTACGCTGCGCTTCGGGTCCCCTCGCTA